>CAIYOH010000031.1 GCA_903927745.1 uncultured Mycobacteriaceae bacterium | reverse complement strand
CGCGGACCTGACCGACCTGCACGGCCGGGTCGCATCCGCGCGCCACGCCGTCGAGCAACTGACCGAGCGTGAGGAGGCCGACCGGCTGGGCTCCCGGCTGGCCAGGATCGACGGCATCCGCGCAGACATCGAGCTGGTGTGCGACCAGCTTGCGCAACCTCCGGTGGCCACCGTCACCGACGACGTGCTGAGGCGAATCGAGGAGGCCGCATCCGCGGTCGTCCGCATCGGCGATGAGCTGGCGTTGACGTCGGCGGCGGTGGAAGTCACGGCCGCCGCTGCCCTCGAGCTCGCCGCCGGCGATCAGCGGGTATCGCTGTCGGCGGGCCAGACCTGGTCCACCACCGCGACTGGCCCCACCACAATCGAGGTGCCCGGTGTTCTCACCGTGCGGGTCGCACCCGGTGCCGGCGCCCTTGATGTCCAGGCCAGACACGCCGCCGCGCAACAGGAGATGGCCGCCGTGCTGCACGCGGCCGGCGTGGCCGACGCCGACGCCGCCCGGGCCGCCGCCGAGCGTCGGCGCGAACTGTCGGCCAGCCGCGCCCAGCTGGCCGCGACCCTGGACGGTCTGTGCGGCGAGGACGACATCGATCAGCTGCGCGGACGGCTGACGCACCTGTGCGCCGATCCCGCGGACCGGTCCACCCTGGATGCCGTCGCCGTCCGAGCCGAACTCGACGCGGTCGAGGCGGCGTATGCCACGGCCGCGGCCGACGGCGAGGCGCGCCGCGTTGCCGCGGCCACGGCAACCGGTCTGCTTACCGAATCATCCACCACCGCAACGGTTCTTCAGAACAACGTGGACGCTCAACGCGGCGAGCTGGACGCGGCGACCCAACGGCTGATGCAGGAGCAGGCGTCGGTCGGTGATGACGACCTGGCGGTCGCGGCAGAGGCCGGGCTGCGAGCGGCGCAGGACGCCGCGGGGCGGGTTACCGAGCTGGCCGGCCAGCTGGTGGCGGCTGCGCCGGACGCGGTGGCCGCCGAATTGGCCGCCGCGACCACCGAAGCCGACTCGCTGCGCGACAGCCACGATGAGGCTGCGCGCGCGCTGCGTGACGTCGGGATCGAACTGGCGGTCCTCGGTGGCGAGGGCCGCAGGACCAAGCTCGACGACGCGCAGATTGACCGCGAGGACGCTGCGAGTCAGTGCGCGCGTATCGGCGCCCGCGCCCGCGCCGCGATGCTGCTCCGCTCGGTGATGGCGCGCCACCGCGACACCACCCGGCTGCGGTACGTCGAGCCCTACCGCGCCGAATTGCATCGGCTCGGCAGCCCGGTGTTCGGCCCCACGTTCGAGGTCGATGTCGACACCGACCTGCGCATCCTCAGCCGAACCCTGGACGGGGTCACGGTGCCCTACGAATCGCTGTCCGGTGGCGCCAAGGAACAACTGGGCATCCTGGCGCGGTTGGCTGGTGCCGCGTTGGTCGCCAAGGAGGAGAGCGTCCCGGTGGTGATCGACGACGCGCTCGGGTTCACCGATCCCGATCGGCTGGCCAAGATGGGTGAGGTGTTCGACATGATGGGCGAGCGGGGGCAGGTGATCGTGTTGACCTGTAGTCCCGACCGCTACGACGGGGTCAGGGGAGCGCATCGAATCGATCTGAGTGCGCCGCAGTGATCACCCTTGCAGGAATCCGATCGCCGTATAGTCGACGTCCGCCAGCCCGGGTGCGCCGAAGTTGGCCAGGTCGCTGCGTACCGCGATATCGCCGGGTGACTGGAACAGCGGCAGGCTGAACCCCTCCTGCCAGATCATCGTGTCCACCTGGTTGGCGAGGGCGCGCGCCGCCTCCGGGTCCAACTGCGACATCGTCTGATCGATCGCGGCATCGATGGCCGCGCTGCCGATCTTGCCGAAGTTGCTGTCACCGTCGGAGGTGTAGATCTGAGGCAGTGCGGAAAGCGGGAAAGCATTGCCCACCCAACCGAACTGGGTGACGTCGAAGTTGCCGACGCTCACGTACTGACTGAAGAATCCGCTGGCCGGTTTAGCGTCGAGTTCGAGCTTGACACCGATCTGCGCCAGGTTGTGCTGGGCAACGATGGCGATCTCCCGGCTGGATTGCGCGTCGACGAACGCATCGCGCACAACGAGTTTCCGGCCATCCTTCTCCCGCACCGCGCCGTTGAGCTTCCAGCCCAGGGCGTCCAAGTCCCGGCGGGCTTGATCGGGGTTGTAGGCGCCGGGGGCGCTGTTGTCCTGGTAGCCCACCTGGCCTGCGACATAGACGTGGTTGTTCAGCGGCGCCGGGTGGGCGGTGAGGCCGTGCTGGACGACGTCGACGATGGCCTGACGGTCGATGCCCTTGCAGAAGGCCAGCCGCAGCCGCTCGTCGGCCATGATCGACCCGGGAGCGCCGTTGAAGGTGAAGTGGTACCAGGTGGGGGCGGGCGCGCTGCGGATCGCTATGCCGGGCGTGCGCTGGGCGGTGACGACGTCGTCGAGCGAGCCCACACCGGCGGCGTCGATCGCCTTGTTCTGCAGCGCCGGGATGACCGCGCTGGGATCAAGGACCAGGAACGTGATGGACTCCAGCCGCGGCCTGGCGCCCCACCAGCGCGGATTGCGGGTCAGCACGATCCGCTGCGCGGCCCTGTCGACGGTGGACACCACGAATGGACCGGCCGATGGCCCGGGAGCGTCGAGTTGGCCCTTGTTGAACACGTCCGGGTCCGCCGTCATGCTGCGGGGTTGCATCCCGCCGGCGAACATCGCCTGCCACTCGGCGTACGGCGCGGCGAAGGTGACGACCGCCTGGCGGTCGTCGACGCCCCGGGTCACCGACTTCACCCGTTCGAACCCGGCTCTGCTGGCGATGAGATAGCGCTTGTCGCGGCCGCTGCACGCGTCGACCTCGGCTTTGAGGTCTTCCCACGTGACCGCGGAGCCGTCGCTCCACACCGCTTTCGGGTTGATGGTGTAGGCGACCACCTGCGGGCTGGAACTGATCAGTTGCGCGGAGCTGAAGTAGTCGGTGTTGAGTTTCAGCGCCCCGTCGGCCTGGGTGACGAATGCGCCCGGCAGCGTCGGCGTCACGATCGACCCGACGTCGGCGGTGTTGCCGTCGATGTTGAGTTCGTTGAAGTTCTCCGGGAACGAGGTCAACGCAAGGCGCAGGTTGCCGCCGTCGCGCAGCGTAGCGGGGTCGTGGGGGTTGATGTCGCTGGTGGCTCCGACGCGCGCGGACCGCATCTGCGGAAGATCGCGGTACCCGTCTGAGCAGCCGGCGAGGATGAGGATCACCCACGCCGCCAGCGCGAGCATGCGGGCCGAGGGTCCCCGTGCCGGGCGCGTCACCGGCCCGCCCCCGGGACCGCCGCCAGCAACTGTCGCGTGTACTCGTGCTGCGGGTTGGCGAATACCTGCTCGCCGTCGCCCTGTTCCACGATCTGTCCCCGGTGCATCACCGCCACCCGGTGAGCCAGGTGTTTGACCACCGAAAGGTCGTGCGACACGAACAGATAGGTCAACCCGAACTGCTGCTGCAGGTCCAGCAACAGGTTGATGATGCCCGCCTGAATCGACACGTCGAGCGCTGACACCGGCTCGTCGAGCGCGAGAATCTTGGGCCGCAGCGCCAGGGCACGGGCGATCCCGATGCGCTGTTTCTGCCCGCCGGAGAACTCGGCGGGATAGCGGCTCGCGTCGTCGTGCTCGAGGCCGACGATGGCCAGCAACTCCGCCACTCGTTCCTCGCATCCGCGGCGGTCGACGCCGTTGGCGACCAGCGGTTCGGCGATCGTGTCGAACACCGGCAGCCGGGGGTCCAGCGACGCCACGGGGTCCTGGAACACCACCTGTAGTTCGGATCGCAGCGCGCGGCGGCCGGCGGAGTCCAGGTCGGCGACGTCGGCGCCCAGAATCTCAATGGAACCCGCCTGCGGTGCGGTCAGCTCGAGAATCTGGTTCAGCGTGGTCGATTTGCCCGAGCCGGATTCGCCGACGATGCCCAGGGTGCGGCCCTGCTGCACGGTGAAACTGACGCCGTCGACGGCCCGCACCTCGCCGACCCGCCTGCGCAACAGCACCCCCTTGGTGAGCTGGAAGGTCTTGGTGAGGTCGGTGACGCGAAGTACCACCGGGGGTTCCGCGGCCGCGTCGACGGGCGGCGGCTGCGTTGACACCGAGAAGATGTCGGCCGCGCTGCGCCCCGCGACGTCGTCGGTGCGGATGCACGCCGCCCAGTGGCCGTCCCCGACTTCGACGAGTTCTGGTTCGCCCAAGCGGCATTCGGCGACGGCGAGCGGGCAGCGGGGCGCGAACGTGCAGGCGCCGGGGGACAGCGACGACATCGTCGGCGGCGCGCCCGGGATCGGGATCAGCCGGGTGCCCTGCGCGGCGTCGAGTCGGGGCACCGACCCCAGCAGCCCGACGGTGTAGGGCATCCGGCGGTTGCGGTACAGCTCGCCGACAGCGGCGATCTCGACCGGTCGGCCGGCGTACATCACCAGCGCCCGGTCGGCGAACTCGGCCACCACATCGAGGTCGTGGGTGATGATCAGCACGCCCGCCCCGGTGACGTCGCGGGCGGTCCGCAGCAGATCGAGGATCTGTGCCTGCACGGTGACGTCCAGCGCGGTGGTCGGTTCGTCGCAGATCAACAGGTCCGGGTCGTTGGCGATGGCGATGGCGATCACCACCCGCTGGCGCTCGCCGCCGGACAACTCGTGCGGGAAGGCGCGGGCGCGTTGTTCGGGCGCCACGATCCCGACCAGCTCGAGCAGTTCGACGGCGCGCCGGCGGGCGGCCCGCCGGCTCAGGTCGCGGCGATGCACCGCGACGGCCTCGGCGATCTGGTCGCCGATGGTGTAGACCGGCGTCAGCGCCGACATGGGGTCCTGGAACACGGTGCCGATCGACGTGCCGCGGATCCGCGACATGGCCTGGTCGGACAGCCCCAGCAGCTCCTGGCCGTGCAACCGAACCGATCCCGACACCCGGGTGTATTCCGGCAGCAACCCCACCACGGCCATCGCCGCGGTGGTCTTGCCGCAACCGGACTCTCCGACGATGGCGACCACTTCGCCGGGGTCGACGTGGTAGCTCATGCCCCGCACGGCGGGCACCGGCATGTCCCCATTGTCGAAGACGACGTCGAGGTCGGTGACGTCCAGCAGAGTGGTCATTGGCGGAGAGGTCACCGTCGGGCCCGTTTCGTGCGGCGAGCAGAACGCGGATCGAACGCGTCCCGCAGCCCGTCGCCGGTGAGGTTGGCGCACAACACGATCAGCACCAGGGCGCCGGCCGGGAAAAGGAAGACCCACGGGAACGTGGTGGCCGACGGCGTACCGTCGGCGATCAGCGTGCCCAGCGACACGTCGGGCGGCTGGACGCCGAATCCCAGGAAGCTCAGACCGGTTTCTGCCAGGATCGCGTATCCGACGTTGAGCGTCGCGTCGATGATGAGGATCGAGGCAACGTTCGGGACGATGTGGGACACGATCACCCGTCGGCTCGACACACCCATATATTTTGCCGCCCGGACGAATTCGCGCTCCCGAAGGCTCATCGTGAGGCCGCGCACCATCCGGGAGCTCACCATCCAGCCGAACACGGCGAGCAGCACGATCAGCCACGCAATGCTGCTCGACTGTTTGACCCGCGGGGTGACGATGGCGATGAGGAAGAACGAGGGCACCACCAGCAGCAGATCCACCAGCCACATCAACGCCCGATCGCGCCAGCCGCCGAAGTAGCCAGCGATCGATCCGACGGTGGCCGCGATGCTGGTCGAGATCAGCGCCACACAAAAACCGATCAGCATCGACTTCTGCATGCCGCGCAGGATCCGGGCCAGCAGATCTTGGCCCAGGGCGTCGGTGCCGAACCAGTGCCGCGCCGACGGCGGCTGCAGCAACTCGCCGAAGTCGAGATCGGTGTAGCGCCAGGGGAGTAGCGGCGGCACGGCGTAGCAGCAGACGAACAGCGCTACCAGCAGACACAGCGCCATGACGGCAGGCCTGTTGCGGGCGAACCGGCGCGCCACCAGGGTTCGCCGGGACGTGAACGCGCCCGCGCCGTGCGGCGACTGCGCGGCCTGCGCAGCCCTCGTCACGACACCCGCACCCTCGGGTCCAGCGCCGCGTAGAAGACGTCGGAGAGTAAGCCGGCCAGCAGGATCGTCGCGCCGGTGAAGGTCGTGATCGCCACGACGACGTTGGCGTCCTGCGTGACGATGCCCAGCACCGTCCACTCGCCGATGCCGTGCCAGCCGAAGATCTTCTCGACGAAGACCGCGCCCACGACCAGGCCGCCGACCCCGTAGGCGAACAACGTCGCCATGGGGATCAGCGCGGTGCGCAGGCCATGTGTGAACAGCGCCCGCCGGCGGGTCAGCCCCTTGGCGCGGGCGGTGCGGATGAAATCGTCGTTGAGCACGTCGAGCATCGCGTTGCGCTGGTAGCGGCTGAAGCTCGCGATCGCGCCCAGGGCCAGGGTGAGGGTCGGCAGCGCGATGTGTTGCGCGCGGTCGACGAGCTGGCCCCACACGCCTGGGGGCGGGATCGGTGACGTCTCACCGGTGTAGAGGAGAATCTGCGCACCGGTGAGTGTGTTGACCCGCAGTCCGGCCAGGATGAGCAGTCCGGCCAGCACGAACGACGGGATGCTGAGCACCGTCAGCGACAGCGCGGTGATCACCCGGTCGCTCAGCCGGTACTGGCGGACCGCTCCCCAGGCTCCCACGACGACGCCGATCAGCGTGCCCAGCACCGAACCGATGACCACCAGCCGCAGGCTGACCGCGATCCGACGCCCCAGTTCCGCGGAGACGGGGTGGCCCGTGACGGTGGTGCCGAAGTCGCCGCGGACCGCACCAGTTAGCCATCGGGCGTACCGGAGGGGCACGGGTTTATCCAGGCCGAGCTGAACCGCTTTGGCGTGGATGACGTCGGCCGGTGGCTGCGGGTGGCGCT
>CAIYOH010000030.1 GCA_903927745.1 uncultured Mycobacteriaceae bacterium | reverse complement strand
GCCACAATGAGAAGTAGATCTCCTCGTCGAAACCGCCCATCTCGGCCCGCCGCGCGTACCACTTACGCGCACTGACATGGTCGCCCATGCAGTAAAAGGTTTGGGCAAGGTAAAAGATTGACCGCGGATCCTCGGGGTTGCGTTCGAGTTCGGCTAGCAACAGATCGCGGTCGCGGGTCAGCTTGTCGCCTCCGGCGTTGCGGGCACTGAGGTGGCGGTCCGCGACGTGGTAGTCGCCGTCGAGGCGCTTGGTGGCGTAGGCGTCGTCCCATGTCGCGTACTCGTGTGTCACGCCGACCCACTGAACGCTCGCCCCGTCGCGGAACACGGCGGGGAGCCAATACAGGTCATCATTGGTGTCGATGCAGCGTAGCCAGCAGACGTCCCCATCCACCTGGGTCAAGTCGGGCTCACCCAGGAGGACGTTATCGGCGTCCATCACCCAGACGTAGTCGGCGTGGCCCTGGGCAAGCATCAGCGCCTCGGTCCGGTTATGGCCGAAGTTAAGCCACGGCCGTTCGTAGAGCTGACCGGGAATACCTCGCCGGGCCATGGATGTGCGGATCAGGTCCTGGGTGCCGTCGTCGGAGCCGGTGTCGACGATCACCCACGTGTCGATGTAGGGCGCTACCGAGTCGAGCGCTTGCGAGACGATATGCGACTCGTTGCACACGATCATGTTCAGACAGATTGTCGGGCGCTTGGACACTGGCATCGTCGCCGGGGTGGGCACGGCGGAATCGTACCTGTGGTCACGGATTACGGCCCGTTGGGACCGATGCCCGCCGCCAGGGTGGCGCGCAGGATATCGGCCTGGCTGCGGGCGGCGAAAGCCGTGAAGCCACGCTCGGCGAGTTCGCGGCGCGCGTGGTCGTCCCCGAGGAGTTCGGCGCAGCGATCGACCAGGTCGTCGTAGTCGGCGAACGCGATGCCAGCTTCCAGATCGTGCTCCTCGCTCGGATCGGTACGGCTCTCGGAAACCACGGCGCGCTGATTGGCGAGCAGGTATGAGATACGCACGATTTGGAAGGGCTGGGCCGGGTAGGAGTGGACGTTGAGCACGATCTTGGATCGGGCGATCCGGGCATCCCGGATTCCACCATAGGCGCCGAACAGCGCTTCGACGCGAAACCCTCTGGCGCGCAGTCTATCCAGAATCGCCTGTCGGCGGTCGGAGACTGAGCCATAGAACAGTACGTCGATGTCCTCGGGGGCCGGGGCGATCCGTGTCAATTGGGGGACGTAACCGATCGGAACGTATGACGGCTGGGGCACCGGCTCGCGGGTGGTAAGCCACTCGATATTGGCGTGGCTGTAGTCCCAGACCGGGTAGCGGCGGAACAGGTCGAGCAGATCGGGCATGAGCCAGCGAACCAGGTGGTCGGGTTGCGCCAATGGCTCGAGGTTGTAGAGGATCGCTTTGCGTGGCGGCTGCAGACCGTAGGAGGCGAGCAGGTGCGGCTGAAGCACGATGGTGTAGCGATCATCCAGGTCGAGCCGACTGGTCAACACCGAGTCGTGGCCGATTTCCCGAAGGCCGCTGTCCAAAGACTCTGCCACCTCAAGAAATATTGCGCTGTGATCGTAGCCGGGCGCTGCCAATGTCGCGACGGCGAACCGCATGAGCGAAACCTACCGCAACCGGGGACGTCTGCTCAGACCACCGCGGTGCACAGGACTTCGTCCAGGGTCGCGGTGCGCAATCCCGCGGCGGCGGCGCGCCGCCCGAGTTCGGCGATCGGATCGGTGTCCGCGGGATTCGCACCGCCAGCCCTATCCAGGCGGGCGGTGTCGAACATCGCCGGGCCGTGAGCCGCTACGTCGGTGATCACGTAACGGCCGGTGCCGGTCGCGCGCTGCACCGTCGCCTCGGCCGCGGAGGTGCCCGTGAGCCTCACCGCGTCGCCGAGGTTGACACCTACCTGGAATACCTCCGGTTCGGCGTCCAGCACCGCGCCCAGCCGGGTCAGTAGGTTCTCGGGTGTGAAAAACCACCAGGCCTGCCCCAGGTGCAGCCAGAGCCTTCCGTCGATTTCTTCGCGGATGTGCGCCAGTTCAGAGCCGGGGTTCTCCCCGATTCCAGCCCGGGTGAATTCGAGGAACGGGTAGCGCTCGCCCAACGTCGCGCCATCCTCGGCGGACAGGCCGGGATCGACCATCAGGAAGCGGCCGATGCGTGAGATGTCGGCGCAGCAGTTCAGAAACGAGTTGAGCATCTGCTCGGTGGTGACCAGATCCGGCCCGGCGATGATGCTGACGACCACCCCGGCCTGTTGCTCGTGGCCGGCCGTCGGACGCAGCGAATGCACGATTGCGTCGGGATACCGCACAGCGGCGTAGAACGTCGTCGGGACCAGGGTGTCGCGGTTGGCCGCAATCCTTTTCCGATCGCCGTCGGGGAGCTCGGGCCGGGCCAGCACGCGCCGGTCGAGTTCAAAGGACTCTGCGGGCTTGCCGATCCAGGATGCGCATACCGCCTGCATATCGGCCGCCCGCCAGGAGTAGACATCGTCGTGCACACACAATTGGTCTGATTGCGGGAACGGGATTGCGGCGGCCCGCAGGGCGAATTCGTGCGCCAGCAGGTAACGCCGCTCGCCAAAGTAGTGCAAGGCGATGGCGTACAGCGGCTCCGCACGGTTCGGTTGGAACTCCCAGGCTTTCAGATAGGCGTCCTGAACGTCGGCCCACGGAGCACCGAGGTTCGCCATCGAGTCCGCGATCCGGTGCATCGCGTAGAAGATCTCCTCGGACCAACTGCCCATCTTCATCCGCCGTGCATACCATGCTTTCGCGTTGACGAAATCGCCCTGGGCATAGTAGCTCTGGGCCAGATCCAAGACCGACGGTGCGTCTTTCGGGTCGCGTTCGACCGCGGCGAGCAACAACTCGTGACCGCGCGCATGCCTCCATTCGACCGGGCCCTGGTTGTCAGGGTGACGGTTTTCCAGGTGGTAGCTGCCCTGCAGGCGCACATCGATAAGGGCGTCGTCCCACGTGGCGAACGCCTGGCTGACACCCTCGTACCGGGCCTGCACCCCGTCGCGGAATACCTGCGCGCGCCAGGCGACGTCACCGCGGTCCGCGTGGCGCAGCCAGTAGACGTCGCAGCAGAGCCGGGAGAAGTCGGGTTCGCCCACGACGCGGTCTTCGGCGTCCATGACCCAGATGTAGTCGCCGTGGCCCTGAGCCAGGGCCAGCGCGACGGTCTGGTCGTCGCCGAGGGTGCGCGAGGGTTGTTCGTGGATCGCACCGGGGATGCCGAACCGGGCCATGTGGCGGCGGATCAGATCCGGGGTGCCGTCGTCTGAGCCGGTGTCGATGATCACCCACGAGGTGATGTGGGGCGCGGCCGAGTCGAGCGCTGCGCCGACGGTGGTTGCCGCGTTGCGCACGATCATGGTCAGACAGATCGTGGGCCGGGGGGCCGCGGGGTCGGACACGGTCAAATCGTATCCATCCACCGCGTGAGGGGGTGTCCACCTCAATAACCGCCCGTTTGACATAATCGCATGTTGGAGAGGTCGGACGGCGATCCGTGATCCTCGACCACAGTCGACAGGAAGGCCCACCGCTGAGATGACCGAAGATTCGCGCATCGATGTCGGCTCTGACGAGTACGCGCCGTGGTTGTATCCCGAGCCGATCCAGGATCTCGAGGCGTGGGTGCAGAACAACTGGGAGTGGTTCGACCCCGTCCACGCCCACGCGACCATCTGGCCCGATCGGCCCTACCGACCCGACCTCGATATTCTCGTCGCAGGTTGCGGCTCGAGCCAAGCGGCGGTGTTCGCGCTGACCAACCGGGATGCGACGGTCACCGCGATCGACACCGATCAGGCCGCGCTGGACCACGCGCAATCCCTGAAGGACACCTATGGCCTATCCAACCTGGAGTTGCACCGGCTCCCGATCGACGAGGCCGGGACGCTCCGGCGCGACTTCGACCTCATCGTGTCGACCGGGGCGCTGAATACGATTCCGAAACCGGCCGCCGGCATGAAGGCGCTGGGTGGCTGCCTGCGCGAAGACGGCGCTCTCGGGGTCATGCTCTACGCGAAGTACGGGCGAATCGGCATCGAAATGCTCCAATCGGCCTTCCATGATCTGGGTCTGGGTCCCAACGAGGCATCTGTCGAGATGGTCAGGGAAACGATCTCCGCGCTGCCGTTGGAGCATCCCGTCCAGAACTTCTTCAAGATCGCGCCGGCGTCGGCGCAGTCCGACGTCGCACTCGCGAACGTGTTCCTGCGGGGCCGTGAACGCAGCTTCACCGTTGACGAGTGCATCGATCTCGTCGATTCCGCGGGACTGGTGTTCCAGGGGTGGTTGCTCAATGCGCCGTACTACCCGCACGACTGGTTCCGGCCGGGAAGCGCGATGGACCGGGCCATCAACGCGATGCCCGACACCGAGCTCTGGTCGGTGGTGGAGAGTCTCCACGTCCTCAACGCATCGCACTTCTTCCTCGCCTGTCGGCCGGACCGCCCGAAGAAGAGCTACATCGTCGATTTTTCGCCCGCCGACTCCCTCGATTACGTTCCGCTGATGCGGATGCGGTGCGGTATTGACGGCCAGGAGATCTTCCGGCCGAATTGGCGGACCGGCATCACCCCCGCCCAGTCCAGCTTCATCAGGCGCATCGACGGCGGTTACACGATCCGGGAGATCGTCGAGCAGGTGTCGCAAAGCGGGGAACTGCCCCGGGCCAGCAAGGTTGAGCTGCAGGAATTTTGCTGCAAGTTCTTCGAAGCGTTGTGGCGTCTGGACTTCATTGCGATCAGCCTCGCGGCGCCGGGTCAGGTCGGGTAACTTCGGGGGGTGAACACCCGATCGCCGGAATCGTCGGTGTACCACTGGGTTTGCGACGACCCGACGATGAGCAGGCAGCGCATGTCGATATCGGCGGGGTCGAGGTCGGCCAAGCGAACCACGCGAACCTGCTCGCCGGGCCCGGGCACCGGCCCTGACACCGAGCGGCCGACCACGACGGGAGTGCCCGGTTCCCGATGGGCCAGCAGGATGTCGCGCATCGCTCCCACCTGCCAGGTCCGTGCCTTGGATGCGGGGTTGTACAGGGCCAGCACCAGATCGGCGGCGGCCGCGGCAGCCAGTCGCGCGGCAATGACATCCCACGGCTTGAGTCGATCGGACAGCGAGATCACCGCGTAGTCGTGACCCAGGGGAGCGCCCACCCGGCTGGCGACCGCCTGGGCTGCGGTCATCGCGGGGATCACCCGAACCTGCACCCCCGGCCACTGTTTGGCCTCCTCCAGCACGGCTGTGGCCATCGCGAACACCCCCGGATCGCCCGACGACACGACCGCGACGGCGTGGCCCTGCTCGGCCAGCGTGCAGGCCAGCCTGGCCCGGGCGGGCTCGTCGGCGTTGTCGCTGGGGTGGTGGCGCTGGCCGGCGCGGACGGGGACGCGGTCCAGGTAGCCGTGGTAGCCGACCAGATCGGTCGCGGCGGCCAGCTCGCGTCGGCTTTGCGGCGTCATCCACTCGTTGTCACCGGGGCCCAGGCCGATCACCGCCACGGAGCCGGCCCGCGGCGGCTGCGGCGCGAGCTGCCGCCCGCCCGGCCGGATGACCAGCGAGAAGTACGGCACGTTGGTTTCGTCGACGTCCGCCGCGGGTGAGACGCGTTGCGCGCCCGTGCTGGCCCGCTCGACGTAGTAGGCGTCGTCGAGCTGCCCCGACGCCGACAATGCCTCGCGCACCGCGTGATACGAGCGCCCCAGCTTGAGGATCACCGCGGCGTCGGCGTCGGCGAGGCGACGGCTTAGTTCAGCGACCGGCAGGGTGCCGGGCAGTATCGAGAGCACCTCGTCGCCGGCCACCAGCGGCGTGGCGATGGCCGCCGAGGCGGCGCTCACCGACGTCACGCCGGGCACGATCACGGCGTCGAACCGCTCGGCGAGCCGGGTGTGCAGGTGCATGTAGGAGCTGTAGAACAGTGGGTCGCCCTCTGCGAGCAGCGCCACGTCGCGCCCGGCGTTGAGGTGCGCGCCGATGCGCGCGGCGGCCTCGACGTAGAAATCCTCGAGCGCGCCGGAGTAGCCATCCGGATGGTCGGTGCCCTCGGTGGTGACCGGGTAGATGAGGTGCTCCTCGATCTGGTCCGGTCGCATGTAGGGCTCGGCAATGCCGCGGGCGATGCTGTGGCCGTGCCGGGCGCTGTGATAGGCCACCACGTGCGCGTCGCCAATCAGCCGGGCGGCCTTGACGGTCACCAACTCCGGGTCGCCCGGGCCCACCCCGATGCCGTAGAGGGTCCCCTTCCGGGCGCCTGTCTGCTCGTCGCGTTCGGTCATTCGCGCTCGCTCGCGATTGCGTTGACGGCGGCGGCGGCCATGGCGCTGCCCCCGCGGCGATCCCGCACCACCAAGTAGGACATCCCGCGCGGACGGTCGATCAGCTCCTGCTTGGACTGCGCCGACCCCACGAAGCCGACCGGACCGCCCAGCACTGCGGCCGGCGGCGCGACCCCGTCGTCGATCAGCTCCAGCAGCCGGAACAGCGCCGTCGGCGCGTTGCCGATCGCCAGCACCGCCCCGGCCATCCGATCGGCCCACAGCTCCACCCCGGCCGCGGAGCGGGTGGTGTGGCAGCGCGTCGCCAGATCTGCCGCGCGGGGGTCGGCCACCAGCGACACCACCTCGTTGCGCGCGGGCAGCCTCGCCGCAGTGATCCCGGCGGCCACCATCGACGAATCGCACAGCACCGGAGCCCCGCCGCGCAGGGCGACCCCGGCACGGGCGACGACGTCATCGGTGTAGGCGACATGCGCGGCGACGTCAACCTGTCCGCAGGTGTGGATCAACCGGACCACGACCCGAGCGACATCGTCGGGGAATCCCGTCAGGTCGGCTTCGGCCCGGATGGTCGCAAACGACTGGCGGTAGATCTCGGCCGCGTCGCGGATGTAGTCGAGCACCTGCTCACCCTAATTGCCTGGGTGTGATTGCCGGAGCGGACGGTATCCGTTGCCGGTGGCCAGGAGCACGTCTCCGGCGGGCGGGCTGCCGCATGCCCGTTCGCAACCCACAAAGTGCCGGTGTGCGGGTGTTACTGAGTCCAGCGACGCTGCGGCGTCCGCGCGGACGTCGGCGGCCGAACGCGCGCACCCGGGGCTGCCCGCACAGGCGCTGACATTGAGCCAGGGGGAGTTCTCGTCGAACACCAGGCCCAGAGGTGCCAGCACCCGCAACGCGGCGTCAGCGACGGCATCGTCGAGATCGCACACCAGGATCGATCGCCACGGGGTGATCACCAGGGGGACATTGATCGCCGCGAGATAGTCGGCGGTGCGGGAGCTCAGCACCCCCAACGGCACGGCGGCGCCCAGCGCGACGCGGCCGTCGTCCTGGGTGATCCACCCGACGGGTGGCCTGGTGATTGCGGGGAAGGGGGCGGGCTCGGGTTCGGCACCCGGGATTAAGCGTTGCGGATCGTCTAATTCGTTGACGCGCCAGGCTTTCCCGCGGATCGCGAGGAAGCGCGTCGCGAGCTCGACGAGCGTGTCGACCACGTCGCACCCGTCCAGCCGCACGCCGGTGTCGCACCCGGCGAGCAGCAGAGCGCATCCGTCGTCACCCACGTGCACGCCGACGTCGGCACGCAGTCCCGACACGTCGGCGCGCCCGTCGTCGAGGCTGAACCAGAACCGGCCGCCGAGGTCGGCCAGCGGGGGAGTGGCGCGGATCGCGGCGTCCAGCTCGCACACCCATGGGCGGACGTCGCGGCGCCCACCGGCCCGGCCCGACAGCGGCGACGCGACGATGTTGCGGACGCACTCGTGCGTCGGTGACGGCAACAGCCCCGCGTCGTGCAGCCTGGGGGCGATCTCCGCGGCGACGGCCACCGTGTCAGTGATCCCGCGCACCTGAACGTTGCCGCGGGCGGTGAGCTCCACAGTGCCCGCTCCGAATTCGGTCGCCAGGCCGGCCAGCGTCGCCAGCTGCGGGGCGGTGATCGTTCCGCCGGGCAGCCGGACGCGTGCCAGGGCGCCGTCCGCGGCCTGGTGCACCTGCAGCGCGCCCGGACAGACGTCGATGTCGCGGGATCTGACCACTCATCCACGGTACGGCCAGCAGGAGACCCCCGACCCGCCGCGTCGCCCGTGTAGGTTGGCAGTGTGATGACGCCCACTTTCGCCGATCTGGCGACGTCGCAATACGTTTTGCTGACCACCTTCACCAAGGACGGCAAGCCCAAGCCCACCCCGATCTGGGCGGTTGCCGAAGGTGACCGGTTCCTCGTTATCACCCAGGGAAATTCGTGGAAGGTGAAGCGGATCCGCGACACCCCGCGGGTCACGCTGGCCACCTGCACGATGCGCGGCCAAGCGACCAGTGAGGCCGTGGAGGGCACCGCGACCGTCCTCGACACCTCGCACAACCTGGCGATCTACGACGCGATCGGCAGGCGGTTCGGCCTCGTCGGCAAGCTGTTCACGGTCTTCAGCAGGCTGCGCGGCGGCATGAACACCAACACCGGCCTCGAAGTCAGACTGGCCGCCGACGTCTGAGCAGTTCTACTGGTGCACCGCTACTGGTGCACCGCTACTGCTGCACCCCGGCACCGTAACGGTGCCACCACTCGTAGAGGGTGCCCAGGTTGGCGCCGCCGTTGACGGTGGCGAGCAGCAGCTGGGCGTCGCGGGTCCACGCGATGTTGGGACGATCGTCGACCGTGCCGCACACGACCTTGCCGCCGAGTGCGCCGGTTTTCGTGTCGAGGGCCCAGGTGCCGGGGCCCCACGAGTTACCGCCCGGGCACCGCGCGATCGCCATGTTCGCGACGGTCGTGATGAAGTCGTCCGTCAGCGCTCCGGGCTGATCGTAGAGGGTGAAACGCGCGTCGGTGGGGTCGTCCGAGCCGGGATTCTCGCTGCAGTCCAGGCTGGCGACCGCGTCGGGAAACGGGTCGGTGGACCGCTCACAGGCGGCGGCGGCGAAACCCGGAGGCAGCACATCGATGATCCGCCACTCCTCGGGACTGAACATTTCCGCTGACGGGGTGTCCGTGTCCGGCCGGCTGGGCTGGGGACCTTCGCGCCCGAGAGTGACGCCGCGAATCACGCCGGCCACCACCACCAGCGCGGAGAGGGCCACGCCGGCCTGTACCCAGCGGTTCGGCCTGTTTGCCGATCCGGCCACGCTCACACCGCCGCGTCGCTGAGATGCTCGTCGAAGAATGCGAAGACGCGGCGCCACGCGTCCTCGGCGGCGGCCCGGTCGTGGCCCAACCCCGTGACGCGCAGCAACGGCTGGGCCGGCAGTTCGTTCGCGAAGCTGTGCCCCACGCCCGGGTACTCCTTGATGTCGGCGGTGATGTTCTTGCGCGCGGTGACCTCGCGCAGTCGCTGGGCCACGCCCCGGCCGAACGGGTCACGCTCCCCGTAGCTGGCGACGATGGGGCACGCCCCGTCGAGCGTCTGGTCCAAGTGGCGGGGCAGGGGAACGCCGTAGAACGGCGCTGAGGCGCCGAAACCCTTGGGCGACATGATCAGCGCGAACTGACCCCCCATGCAGAACCCCGCGATGCCGACCCTCCCGGAGCACTCCGGCATGGCCAGCAGGTGCGCGCGCGCCGCCATGATGTCGTCGAGTGCGCGGCCCCGCTGCGTCAGCAACTCGCGCATGACCCGGCTGATGCAGCGGATGCGACCGCCGCGCGAGTACATGTTCGGGGTGATCGCCAGGTAGCCGGCGCGGGCGACGCGGTCGTTGGTCGACTGCTTGTCGCGGCCGTAGCCGAAGGCGTCGTGGATCACCACCACCCCCGGCCAGGGGCCCTGTCCGGACGGTGTGCTCAGCAGCGCGTCGATGGGCCCGTCGGGGGTGTTTATCTGAATCGTGGTCACAGCGTCATCTAACTGCAGCCGACAACATCGCCGCCAGGGGAACTGCCGCGCGGCCGACGATCGTTACACGATCATGGTGTCATGGCTGTTTCTGGGCTACGCCGTCGTCGAGCTCGCGGCGGCGTTCGCGCTGGTCGCCGCGTTCGGGTGGGGCTGGACCTTGTTGGTGCTGCTGGTAGCCTCCTTGCTCGCGTGGGGCGTCCTGGCTCCGATGGCCGGTTCGCACCTGATCCAGCGCCTCGGCCGGGTGCGCTCGTGGCCCTCGGGTGGCGGGGAACCGCGCGCGACGGCGGGCGACAGCGCGATGATCACCCTGGCTATGGGCCTGGTGATGATCCCGGGCTTGGTCACCACCGCCGTCGGGCTGGTGCTGCTGGCGCCGCCGGTACGCGCGGTCGCCGCCCCCGGCCTGGCCGCGATCATGGCGCGGGGCCTGCGCCGACGGGTCCCACTGGCCAGCTACGCAACGGCGTTCGCGACCGCGTCCGCGTGGGCCTACTCCGACACCTACGTGGGTGACCAGGTGATCGACGCCGAGGTGATCGACGCCGAGGTGATCGACGCCGACGTCATCGATGCCAACGTGCCGTAGTTTTCGCCCTGTGACCGACACGACGACGCTCCTGCTCAATGGCCGCGTACACAGCCCAACCCACCCGGACGCCACCGCCATGGCGGTCTGCGACGGCGTCGTCGTGTGGTTGGGCGGCGACGATGTCGGCCGCAGGCAGTTCCCCCACGCTCAGCACGAGGATCTGGCCGGCGGCTTCGTGGCGCCGGGTTTCGTGGACAGCCACGTGCACGTCAGCGACACCGGGCTGCTGCTCAGCGGGCTGGACCTGCGCCCGGCGGCCTCGCGTGCGCAGGGCCTGCAGATGGTCGCCGACTACGCGGCCGCCCACCCGGAACGGCCGGTGTGGGGGCACGGCTGGGACGAGTCGGCGTGGCCTGAGGACGCCCCGCTGAGCACTGGCGACCTGGACCGCGTGCTCGGTGACCGGCCCGCCTACCTGGCCCGGGTCGACGTCCACTCCGCGGTCGCGTCGACGGCGTTGCGGCGGAAGGTCCCTGGCTTGGCCGAGGCGGCCGGTTTCGCCGCCGAACGTCCGCTGACCGGCGATGCCCATCACCTGCTGCGGGCCGTCGCCCGCGGCCTGCTGACGGACGCGCAGCTGACCGAGGCACGGACCGCTGCGCTGCGCGCGGCGGCAGCGGCGGGGATCGTTGCGGTGCACGAGTGCGCCGGCCCCGCGATCGGCGGGCTGGACGACTGGCTGGCGTTGCGCGCCCTCGCCGAGGGGGCACCGGGGGCACCGGGGGTACCAGGAGTACCGGGGGTACCAGGGGTACCAGGAGTACCAGGAGTACCAGGAGTACCAGGAGTAGAAGTGATCGGCTACTGGGGTGAGGCGGTGACCACCGCGGCGCAGGCCCGCGCGCTCGTGGAGCAGACCGGGGCCCGCGGACTGGCCGGCGACCTGTTCGTCGACGGGGCGATCGGGTCGCGCACCGCCTGGCTGCACGAGCCCTACGCCGACGCCCCGGAGTGCACCGGCACCTGCTACCTGGACGCCGAGGCGCTCGAGGCCCACGTGCGGGCCTGCACCGAGGCACAAGTGCCCGCCGGGTTCCACGTGATCGGCGACGCGGCGGTATCGGCCGCGGTCGATGCCTTCGGGCGCGTGGCCGCGGATCTCGGGGCGGTGGCCGTCGCCCGGTGCGGACACCGGCTGGAGCACGTGGAGATGGTGACCGCCGATCAGGCCGCCCAGCTGGGCGCATGGGGTGTCATTGCCAGCGTTCAGCCCGGTTTTGACGCGCTGTGGGGCGGCACCGACGGCATGTACGCGCGGCGGCTGGGCGCCCGGCGGGCCAGTCGGCTCAACCCGCTCGCGCTGTTAGCATCCCAAGGCGTGCCCCTCGCGTTAGGTTCGGACACCCCGGTGACCGTCCTCGACCCGTGGGCGAGCGTGCGCTCGGCGGTCCACCATCGCACCCCCGGCAGCGGCCTCTCGCCGCGTGCCGCCTTCGCCGCGGCCACCCGCGGCGGCTGGCGGGCGGCCGGTGTCCGCGACTCGACGGCGGGCACCCTGGTGCCCGGTGCGCCCGCCTCCTACGCCGTGTGGGACGTCGGCCCCCTGGAGGTTTCCGCGCCCCACGACGGGGTGCAGCGCTGGTCGACCGACCCGAGATCCCGCGTGCCAGCCCTGCCGCGGCTGGACCCGGGCGACGGCGTGCCGCGTTGCCGACGAACGGTGCACCGGGGCTCGGTGATCCATGGCTGAGGTCGCTGCTGACGACGCCGCGGTGAGCGTGCGGCTGCTCGCCGCGCGGGCCGCGGTGATGCCGCGGCTGCCCCGGTTGGTGCTGGCCGTCGCGGGCGGTCTGTTGATGTGCGCCGGCTTCCCGCCGCGCAACTGGTGGTGGGCGGCCGTCGTCGCCGCTGCGGTGCTGGCCTGGGTGCTCACCCGGCCGGCGACGACCCCGGCGGGCGGCATGGGTTACGGGTTCCTCTTCGGCCTCGCCCTCTTCGTGCCGCTGCTGCCCTGGATCGCCGGCCTGGTCGGCCCCGCGCCCTGGCTGGCCCTGGCGGCCATGTGCGCGATGTTCCCCGCGTTGTTCGGCCTGTGCGCCGTCGTGGTGCGGGAGTTACCCGGCTGGCCGATCTGGTTCGCTGTGGTGTGGGCGGCCCAGGAATGGCTGAAGTCGATCGTGCCGTTCGGCGGATTTCCCTGGGGGTCGGTGGCATTCAGCCAGGCGCCGGGCCCGCTGCTGCCGCTGGTTCAGATCGGCGGGACCGCGCTGCTGTCGGCCGCGGTCATGCTGGTGGGCTTCAGCGTGACCGCCCTCGTGGTGGAGATCGCCCGCTGGTGGAACGCCGATTCGGGGGAGCGGGGCGCCGCGTCGCCGCCCGCCGTGCTGCTGCCCGGCGTGTCCATCTGCCTGGTGTTGTTCGCCGCCATCATCGTCTGGCCGCAGGTGCGGCACTCCGGGGCGGGATCCGGCGGGGAACCCACGGTGACCGTCGCCGCCGTCCAGGGCAACGTGCCGCGGCTGGGTCTGGACTTCAACGCGCAGCGCCGGGCAGTGCTGGACAACCACGTCCGCGAGACGCTGCGCCTAGCCGAGGACGTGCGATCGGGGGCCGCCCCGCAACCCCAGGTCGTCATCTGGCCCGAGGACTCCTCCGACATCGACCCGCTCGTCAACGCCGATGCCGGACAACAGATCACGCTGGCCGCCAGGGAGATCGGTGCGCCGATCCTCATCGGCACCGTCCTCGATGCCCCGGGGCGCCCACCGCCGGCATCCGAGTACACCAACACGGTGATCGTGTGGGATCCCGTGACCGGGCCGGCCGACCGGCACGACAAGGAGATCGTCCAACCGTTCGGCGAGTACCTCCCGATGCCGTGGCTGTTCCAGCACCTCTCCGGGTACGCCGGACGGGCCGGGCACATGGTGCCCGGCGCCAGCAGCGGCGTCGTGCACATCGCCGGGGTGCCGGTCGGGGTGGCCACCTGCTGGGAGGTGATCTTCGATCGCGCACTGCGCAAGGCGGTCCTCAACGGAGCCCAGGTGCTCGCGGTGCCGAGCAACAACGCGACCTTCAACGAGACGATGAGCGAACAGCAACTGGCATTCGCGAGGGTCCGCGCCGTCGAGCACGACCGGTACGTCGTGGTCGCCGGGACGACGGGTATCAGCGCGGTGATCGCCCCGGACGGCGCCGAACTGGTGCGCACCGACTTCTTCCAGCCCGCCTACCTCGACGTCCCGGTGCGCCTCAAATCGACGCTCACCCCGGCAACCCGGTGGGGCGCGATCGTGCAAGGGGTCCTTGTCGGCGTCGCCGCAGCGGCCGTCCTGGCCGGGATACGGCACCGCCGGCGGGCCGCCCGCCTGGAACGAAGCCGGGAACAAAGCCCGGCGCAAATCGTTGACGAATCACAGGGCGAACGTGACGAATCACAGAGGAGCGACATGACCGCCAGCAAGCCCAGCCAGCGTGTCCTGGTGATCATCCCGACCTACAACGAGCGGGAGAACCTGCCGTTGATCTACCGGCGGCTGCGGGACTCGTGCCCCGACGTGCACCTGCTCATCGTCGACGACGGTAGCCCCGACGGCACCGGAGAGCTCGCCGACGAGCTGGTCGAGGCCGACCCCGTCCGTACGCACGTCATGCATCGCACCGCCAAGGACGGTCTTGGTGCGGCCTACCTGGCCGGCTTCGCCTGGGGTCTGAGCCGCGAGTACTCGGTGCTCGTCGAGATGGACGCCGACGGCAGCCACGCACCCGAGCAGCTGCACCGGCTGCTGGACGCGGTCGACGCCGGAGCCGACCTGGCCATCGGCTCGCGCTACATCGAGGGGGGAACGGTGCGAAATTGGCCGTGGCAGCGGTGGGCCCTGTCGTGGACGGCCAACACCTACGCCCGGGTGGCGCTCGGCGTCGGCATCCACGACATCACCGCCGGCTACCGCGCCTACCGCCGGGAGGTGCTCGAAGCCATCGGTCT
This sequence comes from uncultured Mycobacteriaceae bacterium, assembly GCA_903927745.1. Lineage (GTDB taxonomy): Bacteria > Actinomycetota > Actinomycetes > Mycobacteriales > Mycobacteriaceae > Mycobacterium. The sequence goes on along the minus strand of CAIYOH010000030.1, from coordinate 3,983 downwards.
CGACGCCGTCGACTCCAAGGGGTACTGCTTCCAGATCGACCTGACGTGGCGCACCGTCCGCGACCGATTCGTCATTGTCGAAGTGCCGATCACCTTCACCGAACGGGAACTCGGTGTGTCCAAGATGAGCGGTTCCAATATCAGCGAGGCGCTGCTCAAGGTCACCCGGTGGGGCGTCCAGGGGCGTCTCGACCGACTCCGCCCGACGCGGGCACACGACCGCGTCTAGCGGGATCGCCCCCGGACCGCACCGCGGCACCTAGCAGCACCTAGCAGCACCTAGCAGCACCCGGCAGCACCCGGCAGCACCCGGCAGCATTCATGCGTGGACGCTTACGCCACGTCTCGTGGCCTCCGCGGCAAGGGCGCTGTCGAAGGTCGCCAAGCTTGCATGGTGGCGAATTGCGACGTCAAGGACGCAACAATCGGGCAACTTCAGCCCGGTAGTGGCGCGGAGCTCGGCAAGCCGGAGGGGTTCGCCGTCGTCGTGGGGTGCGACCGTGATGCCGGCCGCGCGCAGGTCGTCGCGCATCGACGCTCCTTGCCCTGTCCGAACGCCCCCGACGAGCACTTCCGCCAGGGTGATCGTGTGGACAAGCATCCGCCCAGGCGTGCCGGCGAGGAGGACTTCGGTGGCCGCGTCATGGTGGGGATCGCCAGGATCGAGATGCGCGATGAGGGCGCTCGCGTCCAGTGCGATCACGCGGGCCATTCCGCTCGCAGCTCGGACAGATACCCGGGACCGAATGCCTCGGCGTAGCGGCCCGCGCTGGCCAACACAGCGGAACGGTGGGCCAGGTCGTCGGTGTTGTCATCGTGTTCGAGGATGCCGTCTCCTGCCTCGATCAGGCGCACAAGCAGCTTCGATCGGGGCTCCCCTGGCCATCGTCTGGCGGCTCTGTCCAACGCGCGGGCGACCTCGGGCGTCTCGGTCACCTGATAGCGGGGGCGGGTGGTCGGCACACCCGAAGTGTACCACCGGCGGAAAAGTGATGCACCGACGTCGCGCCGACGTCGCGCCGATGTCGCGCCGACGTCGCGCCGATGTCGCGCCGACGTCAACGAGCGGCCGGGTCAGCCGCGTCGGCGCGACCGGATGACGTCGAGCCGCTCCTTGAGCAGCTCGTCAAGTTCGGCTATTTCGCGCCGCTCGCGCAGCATGTCCCAGTGGGTGCGCGGAGGCTTCACCTTTTTCGGCTCGGGCATGTCACCCTCCATCAGGGTGCCTTCCATGCCATTGCGGCACATCCAGTTGCCGGGAATTTCGGCATCGTCGGCGAAGGGGACCTCGAACTCTTCGCCGTTGTCGGTGCGGTACCGCGCGATCCGACGCGGCGCTAAGTCGTGGTTGCGGTCGGTCTCGTAACTCACAGCCCCGAGACGGCTGCCTCTCAAGACGCGATCAGCCATGTGCGCTACTCCTTCACGGTGATGTGGCTCGGCGGTGCGAACGCGCCGCCCGGGCGGCATCCGCCGCATGCGACGCAAACTCCAAGTGTACCGGCACATACCGGGATCACCGGAACGTCCGGATTAAAGTGGGGAGGCGTGACCCGCCGAGCCCAGCCCCAGCCGTGCCGCTGGTGCGGCCGTGACGTGTCCGAGGCGGCCCTGGGTCGCCGACGCCAGTACTGCCGGCAATCGTGCCGGCAGCGGGCCTACGAGCAGCGGGCCTCGCTGAATCAGGGCGGAGCGGCGGTGCCCGACGACGCCGTGGTGCTGTCGGCGGACGAAGCCGCCGACCTGTCGGATCGGATTTACCAGGTCCGATGCGCGGCCGAAGACGTCGCGACCGCCCTGAGCGAGGGGGCCGAGACGACCGAACTACGCGCATTGTGCGACGCGATGATTCGAACCGTTCGGGCCGCCGACGGGTGGCGCCGCGCCGGCGTCTGATCGCACGCCCGCCCCGGCCACTCGTCCCGCGGCTCACAAAGGGAAGACCTGACCGTCGCGGGCGATAGTGATCGTTCCGCTGTAATTTTTTCTGATCGCCTCCTCCCACTGGGAGTCGGGCAGGCCGGCGGGGCCGTAGTGGCTGACGACCAGGTGTTTGGCGCCTGCTGCGGCGGCAACCTCACCCACCTGTTCCGCCGACGTGTGAGAGGCCGCCAGATAGTTGGGCGGAAATTTGTCATGGTAGAAACCCGCATCCAGGCTGAATTGCGACTCGTGCACCAGGATGTCCGTGGACCGGGCCAGTCTGATCAGGTTGTCGGATTTGGTGGTGTCACCCGAGAAGGTGACCGATGTCCCGGATGTGACCATGTCGAAGCGGAAGCCGAACGACGGGTACACGTTGTAGTGGGAAACCAGCGTTGCGGTGACGGCGACGTTGTCGTCGGACATGACCGGGAACGGGTCCATCGTCGGCGCCCGGTTGAGGTAGTCCGACCCGGGTGGCACCGCGATCTCGTGAACCTCCACCAAGTCCTTGAAATCGCCGACACCGAAGTCGCGGATGAAGATGTTGTTGGTGTAGGCGAACGCCTGATGCAGCGCCCTGGTGGTGGCGAGCAGCCCTGGTGTCGGGCTCCCCGGGGGAGGGTCGGCCGTCGGTGGATTCGGGTTGCCGACTTCGTCAGGCGGCAAGCCCCCGGCCGGACCGGGGCCGTACACGGCGATCGGGGTTCGACCAGGCGGCGCCCCGAAAGAGCCGGAGGCGAAGAAGCTGTAGTAGTCGACGATGTGGTCGGTGTGCAGATGGGTGATGAACATGGTCGTGAGGTCTTTGACGTGCAGGCCGGCATTGACATATGCGTTCAGCGACCCGAGCCCGCAATCAATCACATAGACGGCATCCCCGATTTTCAGCGCCGATGAGACCCCGAACATATTCGCGTGCGGGGGCGGTCCCGCGACAACCCCGAGGGTGATGAGCGCAGCGTCGGGCAGCACCGGCGGGGACAGCGGGGGCGCGGACGGCGCCGGCGCACCGCCGGAATGCCGCGGCGCGCCGCAACTGCAGGCAGAGCCGCCTACAACGCTGGCGCCGAGAATGGCCGCCGCCGAGCTCGTCAGGGCCGATCTGCGCGACATCGCACCCGTCACCCCGGGCTGCGGGTCTGCACTCCCACTGGACATCACGGCCTCCGCCCCGGTTGGTTCACGATGCCACAGCATAAGCATCCCGGCGGTGGGCTGCTGCTGGCCGCCGCGTCCGCAGATTCGCCGCGTTTGCGACGTGGTGAGTCACACCATCCCGGGCCCTCGACCGGTGGTGCCGCGCTAGCGTCCGACCGTTCGCCTACCCTAGCTCACCTGGTCTTTTCGTAGCTTTCCCTACGCCTTCCCGGATCCCCGCCGGTCCGCAGAGCGCAACGCGCATGAGTGACGCCGGGAAAGAGCCGGGTACAGTTTCGACATGGACCACACGTCGTGCGCACCTGCGTGACGGTGTGACATCGCGCCCCGGTCGCCCGGACCCTCAACCGGAAGCCCTGGACCGAACGGCAGCACTGGGCCGGACGGCAGCCCGCCGAGGGGGACGACCCGGCTTCGCGCAGCACGGCCGGGGTGAGCATTGAGCGAGGGTTAGGCGAGGGTTAGGCAAGTCATGGTTGATCAGCTCCAGCATGCGACCGAGGCGCTGCGCAAAGCGCTGGTCCAGGTGGAACGCCTGAAACGCACTAACCGTGCGTTGCTGGAGCGGTCCAGCGAGCCGATCGCTATCGTCGGCATGTCGTGCCGTTTTCCGGGCGGAGTCGACTCGCCGGAGGGCCTGTGGCAGATGGTTGCCGACGGCCGCGACGTGATGTCGGACTTCCCAGGCGACCGCGGCTGGGACCTGGACGGGCTGTTCGACCCGGATCCCGACGCGCGCCACAAGACGTATGTGCGCACCGGCGGTTTCGTCGACGGAGTCGCCGACTTCGATCCGGCGTTCTTCGGCATCGCGCCGAGTGAGGCGCTGGCGATGGACCCCCAGCAGCGGATGTTCCTGGAGTTGTCGTGGGAGGCGCTGGAGCGGGCCGGGATCGATC
>CAIYOH010000029.1 GCA_903927745.1 uncultured Mycobacteriaceae bacterium | reverse complement strand
GCATGAGGATGTCGGGATTCATGGTGGCGGCGCTGAAGTGGCGCTCCGCGGCTTGATATCCCACGTTCGACGGCCGGGTGGCGGGTATGTAGAAGCGATCGTTGAAGCTGAGCTTCATGGTCGGCATGAAGAGGATTCCGACGAGGGCGATGAGCAGCGTGGCCGCAAGGACCGGCCCCGGCCAACGAACGGTCGCGGTGCCCAGACGCCGCCATCCTCGCGTCTTGATCATCCGCTTCGGGTCGAGCAGACCATGGCGGGTGGCCACGGCGACGACGGCCGGCGCCGCCGTCAGCGCACCCGCGACGACGACGACCAGCCCCACTGCGGATGGAATGCCCAGTGCCTTGAAGTACGACAGCCGCGCCAGGTGCAGGCACAACGTAGCCCCCGCGATCGTCAACCCGGAGCCCATGATGATGTGGAAGGTCCCGCGGAACATGCTGTAATAGGCCGCTTCCGGCTCCTCACCGGCCTGACGCGCCTCCTGGTAACGACCGACGAGGAAGATCCCTTAATCGGTGCCCGCCGCGATCGCCAGCGACGACAACATGGCGACGACGAAGGTCGAGAACCCCAGCAGGTCGTAGTTACCCAGCAGCGCGACCAGTCCTCGGGCGGTGCCCATCTCGAAACCGACCATCACGAGAATGAGGAGGACGGTGCTGACCGAACGGTAGGCGAGAAAGAGCATGAGCATGATGACCCCGCCCGTCACCCCCATCATGACGAACATGCTTTTATCGGCGGCTTCGTTCATGTCGGTGGTCAGCGGCGCCGGACCGGTAACGTAAACCTTGAGCCCCTTCGGGGGTGCCGACCGGTCGACGATCTCCCGCACCGCCTTGACGGATTCGTTGCCCAGCGTGCTCCCCTGGTTGCCGGCCAGGTTGAGTTCGACGTACGCGGCTTTGCCGTCCCTGCTCTGGACACCCGCCGCGGTGAGCGGATCCCCCCACACGTTCTGGACGTGCTGCACGTGTGTGGTGTCGGTCGCCAGCGTCGCCACCAAGCCGTCGTAATAGCGGTGGGCCTCCTCCCCGAGGTTCCCCGCCCGGGCGGCGTCGCTCTCGAGAACGATCATCGCGATGCTGTCGGAATCCGACTCGTGGTAGGTCGCGCCGATCCGCTTCGCGGCGATCATCGCCGGCGCGTCCTGCGGCGACATCGTCACCGCGTGGTTGCGGGCGACCGACTCGATGGGCGGCACCAGCACGTTGAGCGCGACCGTGAGCAGCAGCCAGCCGACGATGATCGGCCACGCGAACCGGTAGACGAAGCGCATGAATGCCGGGCGGGTCTGGCCGTCCGCGCCGTGACCGCTCATGCGGCTTTCACCAGGCAGGACGTCTGGGCGTGGCTTCCGGCCGAGGATTGTTCGTCTTTGACTTCGCCGTTGACCGTGATGCGGCATCCGATGTTGTCGCTGTCGCCCTGCACCACCAGGTTGGCGATCACAGCCGGCACCGTGGTGGTGATCGTGTAGGTCCACGGCAGGCTGGTGAAGCTCGCCCGCTCGGGTGTGGCGTTCTTGTCCAGGTAGCTCACGCTTCCGGTTGTGTCGCCCGGCCCGAACACCTCGTACGTCACCTGCTTGACGTGGGTGGGTTCGAGCGGCTGGGCGCTGCTGCCGGTCGCGGTGAAGATCGACTCGGAGCCGAATGCGCCGCGAAGCTTCTCGACGGCCATGCCGCCGGCGGCAACCGCGACCGCCACCACGAGCGGTACCCAGAACTTTTTGAGAAAGGTCAGCATCCGCGTTTCCTTTCCTGTGGGCCGAATCGCGTCCTGCGAACTGTCTACAACATATACCCCCCCTGGTATTTTAGGCGAGCCCACGGTAGCGCCTGCTCACGATGTGCGCGGCTCACAGTGACGGTCGAAGGCTGGGAGCGAATGCAGCGTCGGCCGGCTACGGGGGTGTCGGTCCGTGGGTCGGACCCTCAGCCGCCATCGGGTCGGTCCACCGCCCGTGTCGTGACGGGCGGCTTGACGGCGCCCTCGTCGCTGACTCGTTTTGGGCCTTTGGCCAGAATGAACTTGTGGAGCCTAGGGGAATCG
>CAIYOH010000028.1 GCA_903927745.1 uncultured Mycobacteriaceae bacterium | reverse complement strand
CGTGGCAGCAATATTGAGAGTCAGCCGCGCCAACTCCGGCGCGCAACTCACCACGTCGCCGGTGCTGCGCAGCACCACACCGGCCAGCCCTGGATCGAAATGGGGGCCGGGTACCCGGGCGCGGAAGACCCGGCCGTCCCAGTGTGCGGTCGGGTCGACGGCGGGCCCGGGGACGTCGGCACCGACGGCCGACAGGTCGTCGCCGGGGTCCCCGGAGGGGTGCCAGTTCGGGCTCGCCGGCAGCATGGCGCACCGGTAGAAGTCGAGCACCAGCCGGTCGGCCTGGTCGATGGTGATCATCCGTAGCGCCGCCATACCCGTCGGCTCGCGGCCCGGTTTGACTGAGTTCTCCTTCAAGCCAACGACTTCCGTGCGGGTATGCACGGTGTCGCCGACGACCGGGAACCGGTGAAACACCAGGCCGCGGTAGAACAGGTTGGCCTTGACCCGCTGCGTGGCCAGCGTCGATTGACCGATCGCGACGTCACACACCAGTCCCGGGTGCGCCAGCGGTCCCGGTACCCCGGTGACCGCGCTGCACAGCCCGGCGTCCAACGCCAGGCGCAGCCGGTCACCGACGATCGCCTGATGGACGGCGGCCAACCCGGACGACAACGTCGCCGCCGGCGCGAGGTCGAACACCTGGCCCACCGAGAGGTCATCGAAGTAGGGGCCGCCCTCGCGCAGGCCCGCGTACCCGTCGGTCGTCACAAGGCGACATGCTGGCAGGTCACGGAACGACCCGGTCCACCAGCCCCCACGCCAGCGCCGTCTCGGCGCCGATGGTGCGCCCCGACAGCACCAGATAGGCGGTGCGCCAGCGGCCGATGCGGCGCGTGACGCTGACCGTGCCCCCGGCACCGGGGATGAGCCCCAGATCCAGTTCCGGCAGCCCGAAAACCGAATCGCCGCGCGCCTGCACCCATCCGCAGAACGCCGCCATCTCCAACCCGCTGCCTAGCACCCGGCCGTGGACCTCGGCCCGACAAGAGCGGCCCAGCCGTGCGGTCAGCGCATCGAGCGCCAGCGCCGGGCTGTGGCGGGTGCGGGCCAGGTGCGCGCTCGCCGGGTCGGTGAAGGTACCGAACTCGGCGAGATCGCCACCACCACAGAACGACGGGCCGTTGCCGCGCAACAGGATTCCCGTTATCGACGGGTCCAGCCGGGCGACGGTCAGCGCCTCCAGCAGCGCGGCGCGCGCATCGGTGGAGAACGCGTTGTGCCGCTGCGGGCGGTTGAACTCGACGAGCAGGTTGTCGCCGTCACGCCGCAGCCGCACCGGGTCGGCGATCTCGGGCATGGTGGCCGGACCGCGCGCGGCGAGCCAATGCGCAAATTCCGGGCCGGCCTGCAGCGTCGAGTAGGCCAGCGATTCGGTGACCACCCCGGTCAGCGTCGGGCCGGCGGGGTCGACGGCGCGCAGCACGTCGTCGCACACCATGCTGGCGTGCGGGCGGCGTCCGCACCGCTCGCCCAACTCGGCCAGTGCGTCGGGCAGCGATTCGACGGTGACCACCCTGCGGTCGGCGCACGCGTCCTCGGTCAGCGTGACGGTGGCGCGCTCGAGGGAGTATTCGGACGCATCGGCGATGGCGCCCGCGGCCACCACCAGGCCGGGCGGCGCGACGTCATCGGGGACTTCGGCGACTTCGGCGCCACCGGGCGGCAGCGCGCCCAGATCAATGACGCGCAGGGTCACGCCGAATACTTCTCGATCAGCCCGTTCTTGTAGAGCTTTCCGGTGTCGGTGCGCGGCAACTGCGCTTCAAACTCGATCGACCGCGGACATTTGTAGTGCGACAGGCGGTCCCGCAGCCACGCGATGAGTTCTGCGGCGAACTCGTCGGTGGCGTCGGCCGGGTCGACGGTCTGCACGGCCGCCACCACACGCTGGCCCATCTCCTCATCGGGGACACCGAACACCGCGGCGTCCATCACCTTCGGGTGGGTGACGAGTGAGTTCTCGGCTTCCTGCGGGTAGATGTTCACCCCGCCGGAGATGATCATGTGATGCCTGCGGTCGGTCAGGTAGAGGTAGCCCTCGTCGTCGACGTAGCCGATGTCGCCGACCGTCGTCCAACCGTGCCGGTCGCGCGACGCGGCGGTCTTCGCCTCGTCGTTGAGGTATTCGAACGAGGAGCCACCCTCGAAATAGATCTCGCCGGCCTGGCCCGCGGGCACCTCGTCGCCGTTCTCGTCGAGGATGTGCATCTGGCAGTTCATGGGTTTGCCGACCGACCCCGGGTGCGCCAGCCAGTCCTCGGCGGTGATCAACGTCGACCCGATGGCCTCCGACGACGCATAGTACTCGTCGATGATCGGACCCCACCAGTCCATCATCTGCTTCTTGATCTCCACCGGGCACGGCGCGGCGGCGTGCATCGCCCGCTG
>CAIYOH010000027.1 GCA_903927745.1 uncultured Mycobacteriaceae bacterium | reverse complement strand
GCTGCGACGTTAACGTCCCGAATACAGCGAGTGAAAAACGTCTGCCGCGCAGGGGGTCAGCCGCCGGCCCGGGCGCCGGTACCCGACGGTGTTTCCCAAGCTAGGCGGGCCGAAGAGGCCTGCGGACCGGTTCGCGCGAAGGCTTCGCGGGTGGGGCTGCACTACGCTGATGAGAATGTGCGGGATCGTTGGCTACGTCGGGCACAGACCTGCCTGCGGCGTCGTGATCGACGCACTGCGCCGAATGGAGTATCGCGGCTACGACTCGTCGGGAGTCGCCCTTCTCGACGGGCGCGGCGGGCTCACCGTGTGCCGCCGGGCGGGCCGGCTGGTCAACCTTGAGGAGGCGGTGGCCGCCATGGCGTCAGCGTCCGAGGGGTCGCTGACCGGCACCACGGGCCTGGGCCACACCCGGTGGGCCACCCACGGACGCCCCACCGACCGCAACGCACACCCACACCGCGACGCCTCCGGCAAGATCGCCGTCGTCCATAACGGCATCATCGAGAACTACCCGCACCTGCGCTGCGAGCTCGAGTCGGCCGGCGTGGAGTTTGCCAGCGACACCGACACCGAGGCCGCGGTCCACCTGGTAGCCCGGGAATACCGACACGGCGAGGCCGCAGGCGATTTCCCGGCGTCGGTGCTGGCCGTGCTGCGCCGCCTCGAGGGCCACTTCACGCTGGTCTTCGCTAACGCCGACGAGCCCGGCATGATCGTCGCCGCCCGCCGCTCGACACCACTGGTGCTCGGGATCGGCGACGGCGAGATGTTCGTCGGCTCCGACGTGGCGGCGTTCATCCCGCACACCCGCGACGCCGTCGAACTCGGCCAGGACCAGGCCGTCGTCCTCACCGCCGATGGCTACCGGATCACCGACTTCGACGGCAACGAGGACTCAGCGAACGCCCGCCGGTTTCATATCGACTGGGACCTGGCAGCCGCCGAGAAGGGCGGCTACGAGTACTTCATGCTCAAAGAGATCGCCGAGCAGCCCGCCGCCGTGGCTGACACCCTCATCGGGCATTTCGTCGACGGCCGGGTGGTCCTCGACGAGCAGCGACTCTCCGACCAGGAACTGCGCGAGGTCGACAAGGTGTTCGTGGTCGCCTGCGGCACCGCCTTCCACTCGGGGTTGCTGGCGAAATACGCGATCGAGCACTGGACCCGGCTGCCGGTGGAGGTGGAGGTGGCCAGCGAATTCCGGTACCGGGACCCCGTGCTGGACCGCAGCACGCTGGTGGTCGCCATCTCGCAGTCGGGCGAGACCGCCGACACCCTGGAAGCCGTCCGGCACGCCAAGGAGCAGAAGGCCAAGGTGCTGGCCGTGTGCAACACCAACGGCTCGCAGATCCCCCGCGAATGCGATGCGGTCCTCTACACGCGCGCCGGCCCGGAAATCGGTGTGGCGTCCACCAAGACGTTCCTGGCGCAGATCGCGGCCAACTACCTGGTGGGGCTGGCCCTGGCGCAGGCCCGCGGCACCAAGTATCCCGATGAGGTGGAGCGCGAATACCGCGAGCTGGAGGCCATGCCGGAACTGATTGACCGGGTGATCGCCGGGATGGAGCCGGTGGCCGCCCTCGCACGCCGCTTCGCACAGTCGTCGGCCGTGTTGTTCCTGGGCCGCCACGTCGGCTACCCGGTCGCGCTGGAGGGTGCGCTGAAACTCAAGGAACTGGCCTACATGCACGCGGAGGGATTCGCCGCCGGCGAGCTCAAGCACGGCCCGATCGCGCTGATCGAGGACGGTCTGCCGGTGTTCGTCATCATGCCCTCGCCCAAGGGATCGGCCGTACTGCACGCGAAGCTGCTGTCGAACATCCGCGAAATCCAGGCCCGCGGCGCGATCACCATCGTGATCGCCGAGGAGGGCGACGAGACCGTGCGCCCCCACGCCGACCATTTGATCGAGATACCCTCGGTGTCAACACTTTTGCAACCACTGCTCTCGACCATTCCGCTGCAGGTGTTCGCGGCGTCGGTCGCCCAAGCCCGCGGCTATGACGTAGACAAGCCGCGCAACCTCGCCAAGTCCGTCACCGTCGAATAAACGGACGCGTCTGTGGTGCGGGCACGACTGCGCAGCATGGGGCTCGCGGTGTGGCATTTCGTCACCGGCGCGCCGCTGACCTACGGCTGGTTTGTGATCCTCATGATCACCACGGCCATCCAGCACGCACTGTCGCGGCATCAACTGCACATGATGCTGATGCACCACTCCACCAACGTCCACGCGCTGGCGCGGGATCCGCTCGATGTGCTGTTCGCCAGCCTGCTGTGGATCGACGGCCGGAGCCTGGAACCGTACCTGCTGCTGTTCACCCTCTTCCTCGCGCCGGCCGAGCACTGGCTCGGCCACCTTCGTTGGCTCACCGTCGGATTGACCTCTCACATCCTGTCCACTTACATCAGTGAGGGGCTGCTGTACCTTGCGATCGAGCGACGCGACGCCGCCGAGCGGCTGGTGAACGCCCGCGATATCGGCGTCAGTTACTTTCTCATGGGAGTCATGGGCGTTCTGGCGCACCACATCGCGCGGCCATGGCGCTGGGGCTATCTCGCGGTGTTGTTCCTCATCGTCGGCTTCCCGCTGCTCACCATGGACCGCATCGAGCTCAGCTTCACCGCGATCGGCCATGTCACCGCGGTCCTCATCGGGCTCTGCTTCTACCCGATGGCCAGCGCCAGGGGCGGCGCGACGTTGAACCCCGCGCGCATCGGCCCGGCTCTGCGGCGCGGAAGCGCCTCGCCCCGGTCCGGCTGACCACAGGACCCGGCGCGCGACGTGGAATGCTTGCGGTAATGCGGCATTACTACTCGGTAGATGCGATCCGCGACTCTGAAGCTCCGCTGCTGGCGAGCCTGCCCGACGGTGCCCTCATGAGGCGCGCGGCGTTCGGCCTGGCCACCGAGATCTTGGGCGAGCTGACAGCCCGCACCGGCGGGGTCGCCGGCCGCCGGGTGTGCGCGGTTGTCGGCTCCGGGGACAACGGCGGCGACGCTCTGTGGGCGGCGACATTCGCGCAGCGCCGCGGCGCGGCCGCCGACGCGGTGCTGCTCAGTCCCGACCACACCCACCGCACGGCACTGGAGGCCTTTCGGAAAGCCGGCGGCCATGTCGTCGATACCGTCTCGGCGACAACCGATCTCGTCATCGATGGAGTGGTGGGTATCTCCGGCTCGGGGCCGTTGCGCCCGGCGGCCGCAGCGGTGTTCGCCGGCGTCGCGAACAACGGGATCCCAGTGGTCGCCGTCGACATCCCCAGCGGGATCGGCGTGGCGACCGGGGCGATCACCGGCCCCGCGGTGCATGCCGCGCTCACCGTGACCTTCGGCGGGCTCAAACCCGTGCACGCGCTCGCCGACTGTGGCCGCGTCCGCCTCATCGACATCGGGCTCGACCTCCCGGCGACAGACATGCTGGGTTTCGAGGCTGCCGACGTCGCCGCGCGGTGGCCGGTTCCCGGCCCGCGCGACGACAAGTACACCCAGGGCGTGACGGGCGTAGTAGCCGGCTCGTCGATGTACCCAGGTGCCGCCGTCCTGTGCACCGGGGCCGCCGTCGCCGCCACCTCCGGCATGGTCCGCTACGCCGGCAGTGCCCACCGCGAGGTGCTCGCATGGTGGCCCGAGGTGATCGCCTCGCCCACTCCTGCGGCAGCCGGCCGGGTCCAGGCGTGGGTCGTCGGGCCCGGCCTGGGCCCCGACGACACCGGCGCCGCGGCGCTGCAATACGCGCTGGAAACCGATCTGCCGGTCGTCGTGGACGCCGACGCCCTGACCGTCCTGGCGGCCCACCCGGAGCTCGTCAAAGATCGGATCAATCGCGCCGCCCCCACCGTGCTGACGCCGCACGCCGGTGAATTCGCCCGGTTGGCCGCTCACCCGCCCGGGGACGACCGGGTCGCAGCGTGCCGGAAGCTCGCCGATGAGTTCGGTGCCACCGTGCTGCTCAAGGGCAATGTCACCGTCATCGCCGACCCCGGCGGGCTTGTGTACCTCAACCCCGCGGAGCAGTCCTGGGCCGCCACCGCCGGTTCGGGCGACGTCCTGTCCGGGATGATCGGCGCCCTGCTGGCCGCCGGCCTGCCCGCTGCCGAAGCCGCCGCGGCCGCCGCCTTCGTGCACGCGCGGGCGGCGGCTATGTCGGCGGCCGACCCGGGGCCCGGTGACGCCCCGACGTCGGCGTCACGCATGGTCCCCCACATCCGGGCCGCACTGGCCGCCCTGTAGCACCACGTCAACAGAAGAGGATCCCGTCGTGTCCCCCAGCCATCCGTCCCTGCCGGCCCACTCGATCGCGCCCGCCTACACCGGTCGCTTGTTCACCGCGCCGATACCCGCGCTGCGAATGCCCGACGACTCGATGGATCCCGAAGCCGCCTACCGCTTCATCCACGACGAGCTGATGCTCGACGGCAGCTCGCGACTGAACCTGGCCACCTTCGTCACCACCTGGATGGACCCCGAGGCCGAGAAACTGATGGCCGAGACGTTCGACAAGAACATGATCGACAAGGACGAGTATCCGGCGACGGCCGCCATTGAGCAGCGCTGCGTGTGCATGGTGGCCGACCTGTTCCACGCCGAAGGCCTCAACGACGCCGATCCCTTGAGCGCCTGCGGTGTGTCCACCATCGGGTCCAGCGAGGCCGTCATGCTGGGCGGGCTCGCGATGAAGTGGCGCTGGCGGCAACGGCTCGGCCCCGAAAGAAGCGCCTGGGAACACCGCCGGCCGAACATGGTGATGGGCTCGAACGTCCAGGTGGTGTGGGAGAAGTTCTGCCGCTACTTCGACGTCGAACCCCGCTACCTGCCCATGGAGGAGGGGCGCTACGTCATCACCCCCGAGCAGGTCATCGACGCCGTCGACGAGGACACCATCGGCGTGGTCGCCATCCTGGGAACCACCTACACCGGAGAGCTGGAACCCGTCGCCGAGATCTGCGCCGCGCTGGACAAGCTCGCGGTCGGCGGCGGCGTGGACGTCCCCGTGCACGTCGACGCCGCCAGCGGCGGATTCGCCGTTCCCTTCCTGCACCCCGAACTCATGTGGGACTTCCGGCTGCCCCGCGTGGTGTCGATCAACGTCAGCGGACACAAGTACGGACTGACCTATCCCGGCATGGGTTTCGTGGTGTGGCGCAGCGCCGCGTACCTCCCCGAGGAGCTGGTGTTCCGGGTGAACTACCTCGGCGGCGACATGCCCACCTTCACACTCAACTTCTCCCGGCCGGGAAACCAGGTGGTGGGCCAGTACTACAACTTCCTGCGGCTTGGCCGCGAGGGCTACACCCAGGTCATGCAGACCCTGTCGTCGACCGCGCGTTGGCTGGGCGAGAAACTCAAGGCGAGCGAGCATTTCGAACTTGTCTCGGACGGTTCGGCGATACCGGTGCTCGCATTCCGGCTCGCCGGGGACCGCGGGTACACCGAGTTCGACGTCTCCCACGAGCTGCGAACCCACGGGTGGCAGGTGCCCGCCTACACCATGCCCGACAACGCCACCGACGTCTCGGTGCTCCGCATCGTGGTGCGCGAAGGACTCTCCGGCGACCTGGCCCGCGCTCTGTTCGACGACACTGTGTCCGCGCTGACCGTCCTGGACAAGATCAAGCCCGGCGGCCACTACGACGGGCAGCACTTCGCGCACTAGTCTCCATTCGCCACATCCGCTGCGTGCGCCACTGCAGCCACATCAGCCACATTGGCCTCTCTTTGGAAGGCCTGTCCGTTCTGCCCGCCTCACAGCGACAATCCTTTCCCGCGGCCGCGTGCCAGGCCGCGTGCCAGGCCGCGTGTCGCTGTGAGGCGGGCACACCATGTGCCCGCCGGCACAGGGAACCATGGGGCGATTGCGACCGATGTGACGTGTGCGGCCCGCTGAGCAACGGCTGCGGGCGATCCTGGGACCGGTTCTGGGAGAATAGACGCCGTGGTGGTTACGCCGACATCCCTGACGCCTGGACTTCTCGGCGAAGCCGTCGTGGACCTGGGCGCCATTGCGCACAACGTGCGGGTGCTGCGGGAGCACGCGGGTTCCGCCGAGGTGATGGCGGTGGTCAAGGCCGACGGTTACGGCCACGGAGCCGCCTCCGTCGCGCGTGTGGCGCTCGCCGCCGGAGCGGCTGAACTCGGGGTCGCCAGCGTCAACGAGGCGCTGGCGCTGCGCGCCGAGGGGATCACCGCGCCAGTGCTGGCATGGCTGCACGCGCCCGGCATCGACTTCGGCCCCGCGCTGGCGGCCGATGTCGAGATCGCAGTGTCCTGCGAGCGCCAGCTCGACGAGGTGCTGGACGCGGCGCGTAGGACCGGGCGGGCGGCGACGGTGTCGGTCAAGGTCGACACGGGGCTCAACCGCAACGGTGTCGCGGCGGCGCAGTACCCGGCCATGCTGGCCGCGTTGCGCCGGGCCATCGCCGAGGAAGCTGTCCGGCTGCGCGCGCTGATGTCGCACATGGTGCACGCCGATCAGCCGGACAGTCCGACCAACGACCTTCAGGCGCAACGATTCCGCGAGATGCTGACCGGCGCGAGCGAGTACGGGGTGCGGTTCGAGGTGGCGCATCTGGCTAATTCGTCGACGATGATGTCGCGGCCCGACCTGGCCTTCGACCTGGTCCGTCCGGGCATCGCCGTCTACGGATTGAGCCCCGTTCCCCAGCGTGGCGGCATGGGACTGATACCGGCGATGACGGTGAAATGCCCTGTCGTCCTGGTGAAGTCGATCCGCGCAGGGGAAGGTGTGTCCTACGGGCACACCTGGATTGCTGACCGGGATACCAACCTGGCCCTGTTGCCGATCGGCTACGCCGACGGTATTCCGCGCGCGCTCGGCGGGCGCCTCGAGGTGCTCATCAATGGCAGGCGGCGGCGCGGGGTCGGGCGTGTATGCATGGATCAGTTCGTCGTCGACCTCGGCCCCGGCGCGCCCGACGTCGCCGAAGGCGACGAAGCCATCCTGTTCGGGCCCGGCGACAGCGGGGAACCCACCGCCCAGGACTGGGCAGATCTGCTCGGCACCATCCACTACGAGGTGGTGAACAGCCCGCGCGGGCGTATCACCCGGACCTACCGTGGGCCTGAAACCGTTGACGCCTGACGCGACGAGGGGCTCGATGACACTCGAGCGGGCCGAGGACACCATCGAGCTGGGATCGCTGCTTGCGCAACAACTGAGCGCCGGCGACGTGGTCGTGCTTTCTGGCCCGCTCGGCGCCGGCAAAACCACGTTGGCCAAGGGGATCGCCGCGGCGATGGACGTCGACGGCCCCGTGACGTCGCCGTCGTACGTGTTGGCGCGGGTGCATCCAGCGCGTCGGCCCGGTGCGCCGTCGATGATCCACGTCGACATGTATCGGCTGCTCGACCCCGCCGGTCGCCACGGCGGGGATCTGCTGGGCGAGCTCGACTCCCTGGACCTCGACAGCGAACTCGGCGACGCGGTCGTGGTGGTGGAGTGGGGGGAGGGCCTGGCCGAGCGCCTCGCCGAGCGGCACCTCGAGGTCCGGCTAGAACGCCTGAGCACCTCCGATAGCTCCTCCGATGTCCGGATCGCGACGTGGGAGTGGAGCCACTCATGAGCGAACGGGTCGTCCTGGCCCTGGACACCTCCACTCCCGCCGTGACGGCCGGGATCGTGCGGGTGCCCGACTGCGTCGTGCTGGCCGAACGGATCACCGTCAACCCCCGGGCGCATGCCGAACGCCTCACCCCCAACGCGGTGGCCGCGCTGGCTGAGGCCGGGCTGACCATGTCCGACCTCGACGCGGTCGTGGTGGGCTGCGGTCCCGGACCGTTCACCGGCCTGCGGGCCGGAATGGCCACCGCCGCCGCAGTCGGGCACGCGCTGGGTATTCCGGTGCACGGCGTCTGCAGCCTGGACGCCATCGGGGTGACCACCTCCGGCGAGGCGCTGGTGGTCACCGATGCCCGCCGGCGGGAGGTCTACTGGGCGCGCTACCTCGACGGGGTGCGGACCGGCGGACCGGGCGTCGCTGCCCCCGCCGACGTCGACCCGGGCGCCGCGCGGATGGTGGCCGGGTCGCCCGATCACGCGGCACTGTTCCCCCTGCCGCGCACCGAGCCGGCCTACCCGACGTCCGCCGGCCTGGCCCGCGCGGTGCGCGACTGGTCGGAGGACCCCGCGCCGCTGGTCGCGCTCTACCTTCGCCGACCTGACGCGACACCCCTCGCGGCCCGCCGATGAGCGCCTCCTGCGGTCCGGTGACCATCGATGCACTGCGCCCCGCCGACGCGCAGCGGTGCGCCGACCTGGAGGCCCAGCTGTTCGACGGCGACGACCCGTGGCCCGCGGCGGCGTTCAACCGGGAGCTCGCCGGCCCCCACAATCACTACGTGGGGGCGCGCACCGGGGGAGCCCTGGTCGGGTACGCCGGGATCTCGCGGTTGGGTCGTACGCCGCCCTTCGAGTACGAGGTCCACACCATCGGCGTGGACCCGGTGTACCAGGGATGCGGCATCGGGCGCCGGTTGCTCGACGACCTGCTCGACTTCGCCGACGGGGGTGTCGTCTACCTCGAGGTCCGCACCGACAACGAGCCGGCCATCGCGCTCTACCGCAGCGTCGGGTTCGAGCGGATCGGTCTTCGCCGGCGCTATTACAGCGTCAGCGGTGCCGATGCGTACACCATGCGACGGGAGCCGCAGTGACGATCCTGCTGGCCATCGAAACCTCCTGTGACGAAACAGGAGTCGGTATTGTGCGGCTCGCCCCCGACGGTAGCGTGACACTGCTGGCCGACGAGGTGGCATCGAGTGTCGACGAACACGTGCGCTTCGGCGGCGTGGTTCCCGAGATCGCTTCCCGGGCGCACTTGGAGGCGCTGGGTCCCACCATGCGCCGCGCGATGTCGGCCGCAGGATTGAGCGGATCGTCGAAGCCCGACATCGTGGCCGCCACGATCGGGCCCGGGCTGGCCGGCGCCCTACTGGTGGGAGTGGCGGCGGCCAAGGCATACGCGGCGGCCTGGGGCGTGCCGTTCTACGCGGTCAACCACCTGGGGGGCCACCTCGCCGCCGACGTCTACGAACACGGGCCGCTGCCCGAGTGTGTCGCGCTGCTGGTGTCCGGCGGGCACACGCACCTGCTCCATGTGCGATCCCTGGGCGAGCCGATCGTCGAGTTGGGCGGCACCGTCGACGACGCCGCCGGCGAGGCCTACGACAAGGTGGCGCGCTTGCTGGGACTGGGCTACCCGGGCGGCAAGGCGCTCGACGAGCTGGCCCGCACCTGCGACCTGCCGGTCCGTGAGTTCGTCGCGTTCCCGCGTGGCATGGCCGGCCCGGCCGACGACCCCTGCGCGTTCAGCTTCTCCGGGCTCAAGACGTCGGTCGCCAGGTACCTGGAAACCCACGCGAGCCGTCCCGACTTCCGGCCCGCCGACGTCGCCGCCGGTTTTCAGGAGGCCGTCGCGGACGTGTTGACCATGAAAGCGGTCCGCGCGGCCGGCCGGCTCGACGTTTCGACCCTGCTGATCGTCGGGGGAGTGGCCGCCAACTCGCGGCTGCGGGAGCTGGCGGCGCAGCGTTGCGCGGAGGTGGGCCTGACGCTGCGCATCCCCGGTCCGCGGCTGTGCACCGACAACGGGGCCATGATCGCGGCATTCGCCGCGCACCTCGTGGCCGCCGGGGCGCCGCCGTCACCGCTGGACGTGCCCAGCGACCCGGGTCTGCCGGTGATTCGGGGACAGCTGCGGTGATCGGGCGCGACCGGTCAGCTGCCTGCTGGTGACCATGACTTCCCTGTGAGGACTTCCCTGTGAGCACTTTCACGGGAAGCAGGGACCCCCCTTGAGTGCTAGCACTCTCACGTATAGAGTGCTAGATGGCAGTCGGTTACTCCCCTGTGTCGGCACCCGCGACGACGGCGCAAGGGCACGGCCGAATGCCGAACAACCAGTTCGGGGCGACAAGCCCCGGATCCGATCTAACTAGTGGAGGGCTCCAATCGTGGCGAAGGTGAAGATCAAGCCACTCGAGGACAAGATTCTCGTGCAGGCCAACGAGGCCGAGACCACGACCGCATCCGGTCTGGTCATTCCTGACACCGCCAAGGAGAAGCCGCAGGAAGGCACCGTCGTCGCCGTCGGCCCCGGCCGGTGGGACGAGGACGGCGCCAAGCGGATTCCGGTGGACGTGTCGGAAGGTGACACCGTCATTTACAGCAAGTACGGCGGCACCGAGATCAAGTACAACGGCGAGGAATACCTGATCCTGTCGGCGCGCGACGTGCTGGCCGTCGTATCTAAGTAACAACCGTGTTCCGCCCCGGCGATCCCCGTCTCAACCACGGGGATCACCTGGGGCGTCACACGTCCGCAGTGCCGTTGTAAGGAGCGCGATGAGCAAGATCATTGAGTACGACGAGGTCGCGCGGCGCGCGATGGAAGCGGGCGTCAACAAGCTCGCCGACGCTGTGCGCGTCACATTGGGGCCGCACGGCCGACATGTGGTGCTGGCCAAGGCGTTCGGCGGACCCACGGTCACCAACGATGGCGTCACCGTCGCTCGCGAGATCGACTTGGAGGACCCGTTCGAGAATCTCGGCGCCCAGCTGGTGAAGTCGGTGGCCACCAAGACCAACGACGTCGCCGGTGACGGCACCACGACCGCAACGGTGCTGGCGCAGGCGCTGATCAAGGGCGGCCTGCGAATGGTGGCGGCGGGCGCCAATCCCATAGAGCTTGGCCTGGGGATCAGCAAGGCTGCCGACATGGTGTCCGAGACGCTGCTGGCCTCGGCCACGCCCGTGTCTGGCAAGGACGCGATCGCTCAGGTGGCGACGGTATCGTCGCGCGACGCGGTACTGGGTGAACTTGTCGGCGAGGCGATGAGCAAGGTCGGCGTCGACGGCGTCGTCAGCATTGAGGAGTCCTCGACGCTGAACACCGAGCTGGAGTTCAGCGAGGGCGTCGGCTTCGACAAGGGCTTCCTGTCGGCGTACTTCGTCACCGACTTCGACTCCCAGGAAGCGATTTTCGACGACCCGCTGATCCTGCTGCACCAGGACAAGATCAGTTCGCTGCCCGACCTGTTGCCCATCCTGGAGAAAGTCGCCGAGGCGGGCAAGCCGCTGGTGATCATCGCCGAGGACGTCGAGGGCGAACCGCTGGCGACCCTGGTTGTCAACTCGATTCGCAAGACGCTGCGAGCGGTTGCGGTGAAGGCGCCGTTCTTCGGTGATCGGCGCAAGGCGTTCCTACAGGACCTGGCGATCGTCACGGGTGCTGAGGTGGTCAACCCCGAAGTCGGGCTGCTGCTGCGGGAGGTCGGGCTCGAGGTGCTGGGTTCGGCGCGCCGCGTCGTGGTCAGCAAGGACGAGACGATCCTCGTCGAGGGCGGCGGCTCTGCCGCCGCGGTCGCCGACCGCATCAAGCATCTGCGGGGTGAGATCGAGGCGAGCGACTCGGACTGGGACCGCGAGAAGCTGCAAGAGCGGCTGGCCAAGCTCGCCGGCGGAGTCGCTGTCCTGAAAGTGGGCGCCGCGACCGAGACCGCGCTCAAAGAGCGCAAAGAAAGCGTCGAGGACGCGGTCGCGGCCGCCAAGGCTGCTGTCGAGGAAGGCATCGTCGCGGGCGGCGGGTCGGCGCTCATCCATGCCCGCGGGGCGCTGAAGAAACTGCGCGCCTCGCTGACCGGCGACGAAGCGGTCGGGGTCGGTATCTTCGCCGAGGCGCTCGCGGCACCGCTGTACTGGATCGCTAGCAACGCCGGGCTGGACGGTTCGGTCGTGGTGAACAAAGTCAGCGAACTGCCCGCCGGACACGGGCTGAACGCCGCGACGCTCACCTACGGCGACTTGGTTGCCGACGGGGTCATCGACCCGGTCAAGGTGACCCGGTCTGCAATCCTCAACGCCGCGTCGGTGGCCCGAATGGTGCTCACCACCGAGACGGCAATTGTCGAACGGCCGAGCCACTACGAGGACGACGGGCACGGCCACCACGGTCACGGTCACGCCCACTAGAACAACCTGGACGAACCACCGCAATCTATCGAAAAAGCACCCCCGGTTCTCGCCGGGGGTGCTTTCGAATGGGGAGCCCGAGAAAAATCATGACAGAAAAGGCGAAGGACGTATTCCAGCTGCCAGCTAAGGTGCTTTTCTTCATAGGCATCCTGGACGTGATCCGTGGATTCATGCACACTTTTCTGCTGCGCTGGTCAGCGGTGCACATTGCCGGGTTCAACCCGCTCACCACACCTGCGGATCAGTTCTTTGTGTTGGGAGCGTTCGGCATCTCCAACTTTTTGACCGGCTTCTTATACTTTGTGATCAGCCGTCGGGCGATGCACCTGTCGCCCTATGTGCTCATCACCATACCGTGCACGTATCTGCTCGGCCTGATTGGAATTTCCGTCTCGCGGGTGCACATGCAGTCGGCATTCGAAGGCCAATATTTCATGATGGTGTACTTCGCCATCTGCGTGGTGACATTCGGCGTGTTCCTGGTGCAACGGCACCGGTCCGGGGGTGGTGGTACCCGGCTTTGATCAGCAGCTGCCCGGGGTAGCCGAGCCGCCTACGCCGAGCGGCGGATGCCGCGGCCGACGTCGGACTTCAGCACCATGTCCCGCTCGGATTCTGACATGCCGCCCCACACGCCGTAGGGCTCGCCGACCGCGAGCGCGTGCGACCGGCACTCCTGGATCACTGGGCAGCGCCGACACATCTCCTTGGCGCGCTGCTCGCGCTGCATGCGGGCGCGGCCGCGTTCACCGTCCGGGTGGAAGAAGACCGACGAGTCGATGCCGCGGCACAGGCCCTGAAGCTGCCAGTTCCAGATGTCGGCATTGGGGCCAGGTAGTTGCTCCGGCTGCGGCATGAGTCCCACTCCCTCCCTTGCGGCAAGGCCTGGACCAGATCAGGCCGAGCAGCAGTGTTAAAGCAACGATTTACGGTGGCGTCGTCGATGACTGCCCGTCCGTCTTGAACCTAGAGGGGGGAATGAATTTCCGTCAATAGCCGGTTCGGCCGGCCAAATGAATAATCGCAAAGGGATAATTCACGCAGCGTTCATATTTAGCATGTTGACCCGCCCGCGAGGAGTCCTGGCCGGCAACTTGTCCCGACGGAGATTGTGCAGCTCAGGAACCGAGATGATGACGATGTGAAATTGTCACAGTTGTCGAAAGAGTTAACACCTCGGAAACAGCGATCCCGGCACAAGTGTTTACTTGAGGCTGTGATTGATCATTGTCACACCCCGGGTCACACCCCGGGTCACACCCCGCTGCCTGCCGGGGATATCGATCGGGTTCTCGCCGCCGCGGCCTTCGGCGACCGGCCCGACGTCTGGCCGCTGCCGACGGCGACGAGCCACGGCCAATTGTGGCTGCGGGCGGTGGCGTGCGGCGGGCAGGGGCGCTACGGAGCCGCCCACGCCGATCTTGCGATGCTGCGCCGCGCCGGCCCAGGGCGGCTGGTCTCGTTGGCCCACAGCGCGCAGGGCTCCTTTCTGCGCCAGCTTGGTTGGCACACGGTGGCGCGCCGCTGGGACGGTCGTGCGCTGGCACTGGCGGGCGCGGACCCCGAGGCCCGCGCCGATGCGCTGATCGGTCTGGCGGCCGACGCGCTGGGGGTCGGCCGCTTCGCGGCCGCGGCGTCGCTGTTGGATCGCGTGGACGCGGTGCTGACGGCCGGGGCCGTGCCGGAGCGGCTCCCGGTGCGCCGGGAATGGGTGGCCGCCGAACTGGCGATGGCGTCCGGGGATGGGCCGACCGCCGTGCGGCACGCCACCGCGGCGGCGGGATTGGCGCAGGCGATGCGCGGGCCTGCGCCGGTGCGGCACCGCGTCAAGAGCGACGTCGTGTTGGCGGCCGCCCTGTGCAGCGCGGGCAGGGTCGAGGCGGCCCGCGGTGTCGCCGAGACGGCCTTGGACGACACCGGCCGATGGGGATTGATCCCGCTCCGCTGGGCGCTTTCCTGCGTGCTGATCGATATCGGAAGCGTCACGCTCTCGCCGAGTGAGCTGTGCAAGATTCGGGATATCAGCGCAGGCCAGGTGCGCCACGCCGGTGGGACGTGGCGTACCGCGTGAATCGCCGTTCGGCCGTTATTGTCATGGAGTTAGTTAGCCCGCGATGAGTCCCGTAAGTAACGTTGGAGCGACCGCTGTCGATGACAATGCAAGCGGAAAGTCTTGACGCTGTGGTCGCGGAGGCCGTGGCGGGAGACCGGAACGCGCTACGGGAGGTGCTGGAGACCATCCGACCGATTGTCGTGCGATATTGCCGAGCGCGTGTCGGCACCGTCGATCGGGGTGGTCTGTCAGCGGACGACGTCGCTCAGGAGGTGTGCTTGGCTACCATCACGGCCCTGCCTCGCTACCGCGATCGCGGACGCCCATTCCTGGCCTTTCTGTACGGTATCGCCGCGCACAAGGTGGCCGACGCCCACCGGGCCGCCGGCCGAGATCTCTCCTACCCAACCGAATCGCTCCCGGAGCGCTGGTCGCCCGACGCCGGCCCGGAGCAACGGGCCATCGAACTCGACTCGGCCAGCCGGATGAGCGAGCTGCTCGAGATCCTGCCCGCCAAGCAGCGCGAGATTCTGATCCTGCGCGTGGTCGTCGGCCTGTCCGCCGAGGAGACCGCTGCCGCGGTCGGCAGCACCACGGGAGCCGTCCGGGTGGCCCAGCACCGCGCGCTGTCACGGCTGAAGTCCCAGATCGTCGCGGCGGGTGACTATGCCTGACTTCTTCGCGCTCGGAGACCAACCGGCCCTGGATGAGGTGGCCCGCACCGATCAGTTGCTCGATGCGCTCGCCGAGCGTAGGCCGGTGGGCCCCGACGACCCCGATTTTCGGGCGTTGACGAGCCTGTTGGAGGACTGGCGCGACAACCTGAGGTGGCCGCCGGCCAGCGCGCTCGTGGCGCCCGAGGAGGCCATCGGGGCGCTGCACGCCGGCCTGGCGGACCGGCGCCGCACGCGACGCGGGATGAGGGCGGTCGGTTCGGTTGCCGCGTCGCTGCTGGTGCTCAGCGGTTTCGGTGCCATGGTTGTCGAGGCCCGGCCGGGGGAAACCCTCTACGGGATGCACGCGATGTTCTTCGACCAACCGAAGGTCAACAAAAAACAAGTGATGCTGGCCGCCAAGGCTGACTTGGCGAAGGTTCAGCAATTGATCGACGAGGGCCAGTGGGCCCAGGCCCAGGGCCAGCTGACTGAGGTCAGCAGCATGGTGCAGTCGATGAACGTCGGGGCCGACCGCAACGACCTGCAGAACCAGCTGAAGCTGATGAGCGTCCGAATAGAGTCGCGCAACCCCAGCGCGACGCTGCCGCCGGCGCCCGAGTCGACCGGACCGGCGTGGTCGACGGCGGCGAGTACCGAACCCGGGTTGGCCCCGACGACGTCGCAACCAGGTGCATCGGCGCCCGTCACGCCGAGCGCCAGCCCGTAGCCGTCGCTCAGAGGCGCCGGTGGAACCCGTCGGCGTCCGATGTCGCCTCGTCGAGTGAGGCGTCCGCGTATCCCCGGCAGTAGTCCCAGGTGACGTAGGCGTCGGGTTCGGGATCGTAGGCCGGCTCGTGGGGTCGAACGGTGCCGTCGATCAGTAGTTGCAGGAGGTTGGCCCGCAGCATGTCCCAATCGTGGTAGTGGTCCTGCTGGCACTCGTCGCAGCACACGACCAGCCCGCGGATCCCCTTGTGCGCCAACAACGCCTCGTAGACCGCGAGATCGGCCAGGTCGGCCTCGACCGCCAGCCGCTCCTGCTGATCCAGCGGTTGTCCCGGCTCGATGTCCTCGAGCGCCGCAGACGGATCGCACGGGTCGTCTGCGAAGGGGTCGGGCGGTAAGCCCGGGGGCAGATGGTCGCGCACAATGACAGCCTACGCAGCCGGACTGACAAAACGCCAGCAGAAAGACCCGTTCCGACCCGGGCGGAATCAGGCAGATGTGAGGCAGGCTCAAGCGGGCTCAGGTAACTGTGGGCGTGCTTTCCTGGGCGGGGCGCATTGGGGCGGCGGCACGCCCAGAGATGCGAGTCCCGGCGCCAGCGGAGCCGGATAGGATGGGGGCCTGACTCCGCGCGCGTATGGAGGGTGCCCCGATGTCACTTGGCATGTCCAACCTGGAAGACAGTTCCGAGCTGGTCGCCAGCGCTTACCTGCGTGGTTCTTCCGCCCGGGACCTGGCCTACGACCCAGTGCCCACCGGCGGCGACGACCCGCACAAGGTGGCGATGCTGGGGTTGACCTTCGACGACGTTCTGCTGCTGCCGGCGGCCTCCGATGTGGTTCCCGCCGCCGCCGACACCTCCAGCCAACTCACCCGCAAGATCCGATTGAAGGTGCCGCTGGTCAGTTCCGCGATGGACACCGTCACCGAGTCGCGGATGGCGATCGCGATGGCCCGCGCCGGCGGCATGGGGGTGCTACACCGCAACCTGCCGGTGGCCGAACAGGCCGGCCAGGTCGAGATGGTCAAGCGCTCGGAGGCCGGCATGGTCACCGATCCGGTCACCTGCCGTCCGGACAACACGCTGGCTCAGGTCGATGCGCTGTGCGCCAAGTTCCGGATCTCCGGGCTGCCCGTGGTGGACGACTCGGGCGCGCTCGTCGGCATCTGCACCAACCGCGACATGCGCTTCGAGGTCGACCAGTCCAGGCCGGTCGCTGAGGTGATGACCAAGGCCCCACTGATCACCGCCCGGCAGGGAGTCAGCGCCGACGCGGCGCTGGGTCTCCTTCGCCGCAACAAGATAGAGAAGCTGCCCATCGTCGACGGCCAGGGCCGACTGACCGGGCTGATCACCGTCAAAGACTTCGTCAAAACCGAACAGCACCCACTGGCCACCAAGGACAGCGACGGCCGGCTACTGGTCGGCGCCGCCGTCGGGGTCGGTGGCGACGCCTGGGTGCGCGCGATGATGCTGGTCGACGCCGGAGCCGACGTTCTGGTCGTCGACACCGCGCACGCGCACAACCGTCTGGTCCTCGACATGGTGGGCAAACTGAAGGCCGAGGTGGGCCACCGGGTCGAGGTGATCGGCGGGAACGTGGCGACCAGGGCTGCGGCCGCGGCCCTGGTGGACGTCGGCGCCGACGCGGTGAAGGTCGGAGTGGGTCCGGGGTCGATCTGCACGACCCGGGTGGTGGCCGGCGTCGGCGCGCCGCAGATCACCGCGATCCTCGAGGCCGTCGCGGTATGCCGGCCGGCGGGTGTGCCCGTGATCGGCGACGGCGGACTTCAATATTCCGGCGATATCGCCAAGGCGCTCGCCGCGGGTGCCTCGACCGCGATGCTGGGCTCGTTGCTGGCCGGCACCGCCGAGGCGCCCGGCGAGTTGATCTTCGTCAACGGCAAGCAGTTCAAGAGCTACCGGGGCATGGGATCGTTAGGCGCCATGCAGGGTCGCGGCCCGTCCGGATCGGCGGGCAAGTCGTACTCCAAGGACCGCTACTTCGCCGACGACGCCCTCTCGGAGGACAAGCTGGTACCCGAAGGGATCGAGGGCAGGGTGCCTTTCCGGGGCCCGCTGGCGTCGGTGATCCACCAGCTGACCGGCGGACTGCGCGCTGCGATGGGCTACACGGGCTCGCCCACCATCGAGGCGCTGCAACAGGCGCAGTTCGTCCAGATCACGGCCGCGGGCCTGAGGGAAAGCCACCCGCACGACGTCGCGATGACCGTCGAAGCGCCCAACTACTACACCCGCTGATCCCGAACATGGTCGAGATCGGGATGGGCCGGAACGCTCGTCGTACCTATGAGCTGAGCGAAGTCAGCATTGTCCCGTCGCGGCGCACCCGCTCCTCGAAGGACGTGTCGACCTCGTGGCAGCTGGACGCCTATCGCTTCGAGATCCCCGTCATCGCCCACCCGACCGACGCGCTGGTGTCGCCGGAGTTTGCGATCGAACTGGGCCGACTCGGCGGCCTAGGGGTGCTCAACGGCGAGGGGCTGATCGGCCGGCACGCCGACGTCGCTGCCCGGATCGCCCAGATCGTCGACGTCGCAGCCACGGAGCCCGAACCGTCGGCGGCAGTCCGCCTGCTGCAGGAGCTGCACGCCGCGCCGCTGGACCCAGGCCTGCTGGGTGCCGCTGTGGCGCGCATCCGCGAAGCCGGGGTGACCACCGCCGTGCGGGTCAGCCCGCAGAACGCCCAGGCGCTGACGCCGGTCCTGGTCGCCGCCGGCATCGACCTGCTGGTGATCCAGGGCACGATCGTCTCCGCCGAGCGGGTCGCCAGCGACGGTGAGCCGCTGAACCTCAAGACATTCATCTCCGAGCTCGACGTCCCGGTGGTCGTCGGCGCCGCGCAGGACCACCGCACCGCCCTGCACCTGATGCGCACCGGCGCCGCCGGTGTCATCGTCGGCTATGGCGCCACCAGGGGGGTGACCACCACTGACGAGGTGCTGGGCATCAGCGTGCCCATGGCCACCGCGATCGCCGATGCCGCTGCCGCGCGCCGCGAGTATCTCGACGAAACCGGCGGACGCTACGTGCACGTGCTGGCCGACGGCGACATCCACAACTCCGGCGAACTGGCCAAGGCCATCGCATGCGGCGCCGACGCGGTGATGCTGGGTACCCCGCTGGCCGAGGCCGCCGAGGCGCTGGGGCAGGGGTGGTTCTGGCCGACCGCGGCCGCGCACCCGTCGCTGCCGCGCGGGGCGCTGCTGCAGATCGCCGTCGGTGAGCGGCCTCCGCTGCGGCAGGTGCTCAGCGGGCCGTCCGACGACCCGTTCGGCACGTTGAACCTGGTCGGCGGGTTGCGGCGATCGATGGCCAAGGCAGGCTACTGCGACCTCAAGGAGTTCCAGAAGGTCGGCCTGACGGTCGGCAGCTGATACCCGCCGCCGAGCGTGAAGCTGGACGCACGCCCGGCATCGACGGTGAAGCTGGCCGGGCGTTGAGCTCTCCCGTCAGCTCGCGACCGCCTCGAGCGGTGCTCCGCTGACCACCCGGCTGCGCTCGCCGCGCACATCGACGGGCACGTCGCCCATCAAGGTCACGCGATGCATGAGTCGGGGCTGGTCGTCATAGTCGTCGACGGCGCGGTGCTGAGTCGCCCGGTTGTCCCAGATGGCGACGTCGCCCGACTCCCAGTTCCAGCGAATAGTATTCTCCGGCTGGGTGATTCGCCGTTGCAGCAGATCGAAAAGCGCGGTCGATTCGATGTTGTCCAGCCCGATGAAGCCGCTCACGAAGTCCCCTGCCAGCAGGGCGCGCTCACCGGTCTCGGGGTGCACACGCACCACGGGATGCTCGGTGCGGAACTCCCGTTTCTCGAAGGCCTGACGGAATGCGCGC
>CAIYOH010000026.1 GCA_903927745.1 uncultured Mycobacteriaceae bacterium | reverse complement strand
ATCCGGGTGCATTGCTCGCCAACCTGCCCGAACGCGCCGGTGATCAGCACGGTCTGTTGGCCCATGGTGGCTCGTTTCATTCGTCGATCGGACGGGTGAGACATTTCGGACGGGTGAGACATTTCGGACGGGTGAGACATTACTGTCGTGTGCATACCCGCGTGAGAAAGGACCGGCGTTGCCCCCGACGTTGCCCCCGACGTTGCCCCCGACAGTGCCTGCCGAGTCCGTCGACGACTTCCGGCGGCGGGCCGGCGCGTGGCTCGCCGCGACCATGCCCCTGTTGGACCCCGAGAAGGCGGTGCAACTGGCGTACGACGAACTCCCGGCCTGGTGGCGCGCCCGCGAGTTGCAAAAAGTGCTGTACGACGGCGGATTCGCCGGGATCTGTTTTCCCCGCGAGTATGGCGGTCTCGGCTTGGGCTACGAGTACAAGAAGGCGTTCGACGCCGAGGCCGCCGCATACGAGATGCCGTTGATTCTCAACGTCCCATCGTTCGCCATCTGTTGCGCGACCATCCTCGACACGGGCAGCGAAGCCCAGAAGCGCACCCACATCGGGGCGGCCCTGTGCGGCGACGAAGTGCTGGTGCAGCTGCTCTCCGAACCGGGCGGGGGATCGGACCTCGCCGGTGTGATCACCCGCGCTGACCGCCGCGACGGCCAATGGGTGATCAACGGCGCCAAGACGTGGAGCACCGCGGCGTTCGCCGCCGACTACGGACTGTGCCTGGCCCGGACCGACTGGGATGTCCCCAAACACGAGGGCCTGACCATGTTCCTGGTGCCGCTCGCTCACCCTGGCGTGACGATCAATCGCATCCGGCAGGTCAACGGGTCGGTCGAGTTCTGCGAGGAGTTCTTCGACGACGTCGCCGTGGGGGACGACGCCGTCGTCGGCGAACCCGGCCGCGGGTGGGAAGTCGCGTCGCGCCAGCTCTATCACGAGCGGCGCGCGATGGGTAACGGCTCGGAGTACACCAGCGGCCCGGGAGTTGGTGAGGCGCAGAATGTTTCGATCGACCTGCTGTCGCTCGCGGATAAGACGGGCGGTGGCGCCAGCGAACGTGTCCGCGAGATGGTCGGCCGCGCGTTAGTCCACCGGGCGGTGCACCGACAACTCGGCGAACACGTCTTCCACGGCGTGACGTCCGGTTCACTGCCCGTGGCGGCAGGCTCCCTCACCAGGCTGTCGATGGCCGAGGTGTACGACATCGAGACCGACACCGCGTACACACTCGCGGGGGCGTCAGCCGTGGTCGAGGACGGCGGCGCAGTGCTCGACGCCGGCGTGCGCTATCTGAGTCGTCAGGCCGCCAGCATCGGGGGTGGGACCACCGAGATGGCGCGCAACGTGATCGGGGAGCGGGTGCTGAACTTTCCGCGCGAGTACGCCGCCGACCGCGGGGTGCCGTTCAACCAGGTTCGGCGCGGTAACGACGACCGACAGTGAGCGACCGACCCGCGAAACCCGCGATGTGGCCGGCCGGAGGAGTAGGCTGAGGGTCTCTCGGAGGACCTGCGGAGGAGCCGATCTTGCTGCAGGGGATCGCAGGGTTGGCAGTCGGTGCGCCGCGCCGGATCGTCATGGTGGCAGCGCTTTTGGCGTTGGCGGCGGGCATCTTCGGAGTCCCTGTTGCGGAAAGACTTTCCCCCAGCGGTTTCCAGGACCCGACGTCGGAATCATCGAGAGCCTCCACACTGTTGACCGATAAGTTCGGCCGGGGCGACGTGCAGTTCCTGGTGACCGTCTCCACCCCGGACGGCGTCGACAGCGTGGTCGCCCGCGCTGCGGGAATCGATATCGTCACCACGCTGAAAAGTTCCCCGCACGTGGTGAACGTGGCCTCGCCGTGGACGATGCCGCCGCCGGCGGCCGACGTGCTGATCAGCAAGGATCGCACGGCGGGACTCATCACGGCGGGTATCAAGGGCGGCGAAGGCGACCAGCAGACCTATGCGAAGGACTTGTCCGCGCAGGTGACCAGGGGCCATGGCGGCGTCGTCGTTCGGACCGGCGGCCTCGCGATGCTTGAGGTGCAGATCACCGACCAGTCGAAGCGGGATTTGCTGGTGATGGAGTCGATCGCGATTCCGCTGAGCTTTCTGGTGCTGGTGGCGGTGTTCGGCGGACTAGCCGCCGCTGCGGTTCCGATCGCTGTCGGGGGGATGGCGATTGTCGGCTCCCTCGCGGTGCTGCGGATGGTTGCGTTCTTCACCGACGTGTCGATCTTCGCCCTCAATCTGACTGCCGCGATGGGTCTCGCGCTGGCCATCGATTACACGTTGCTGATGATTAGCCGGTACCGCGAGGAGCTGGACAACGGCGCCGACCGCGACACCGCCGTGGCTGCGATGATGGTCACGGCCGGTCGCACGGTGCTGTTCTCCGCCACGACGGTCGCGCTGTCGATGGCGGTGATGGTGCTGTTCCCGATGCACTTCCTGAAGTCGTTCGCGTACGCCGGTGTTGCCACCGTCGCATTCGCGGCGCTGGCCGCCCTGGTCGTGACGCCCGCCGCACTGGCCCTGCTCGGCGATCGACTTGACTCGTTGGACGTCCGGCGTCTGGTGCGGCGCGCAGTCGGCTGGCCGGAGCCGGCCCCCAGACCCGTCCGGCAGCTGTTCTGGTACCGCTGGACCACAGGCGTGCTCCGCCACGCCGTGCCGCTCGGCCTGGCCGGTGTCATGGTGCTGGCCGTTCTCGGCCTGCCGTTCCTCGGGGTGAAGTGGGGCTTCCCCGACGACAGGACGCTGCCGCGGTCGCTGTCCGCCCGCCAGGTCGGCGACGCGCTGCGCACCAACTTCGCCAACAACTCCGAGGCGGCGGTGTCCGTCGTCGTCCCCGACGCCGCCGGACTGACCGCAGACGACTTCGAGCGGTACGCGGCCGAGCTGTCCAGGGTGCCCGAGGTCTCGACGGTGTCTGTCCCGTCCGGCGCGTTCGTGGCCGGCGCGGCGGTCGGTCCCCCGTCGGCGCCCGCCGCGCAGGAACAGGGCAGCGCTCTTCTCACCGTCGACAGCACCGCCCCACTGTTTTCCGACCGGTCCGAGACCCAATTAGCGCGGTTGCATTCGGTGCCCGCGCCCGCGCCGGTCGAGTTCACCGGCATCGCCCAGATCAACCATGACAGCGTCGGTGCCATCACGTCGCGAATGCCGACGGTACTCGGTCTGATCGCCGTCATCATGGTCGTGTTGCTTTTCCTGCTGACCGGCAGCGTCGTGCTACCGCTGAAAGCGTTGGTGCTCAACATACTTTCTCTCAGCGCCGCCTTCGGTGCGTTGGTGTGGATTTACCAGGATGGGCATCTCGGCGGTATGGGCACGACCGCGAGCGGGACACTGGTCGCCAACATGCCGGTGCTCTTATTCTGTATCGCCTTCGGCTTGTCGATGGACTACGAGGTGTTCCTGGTTTCCCGCATTCGCGAGTTCTGGTTGGAGTCCGGATCCGCCGGTCTGCGCCGGCCGGATCCGGCCCGCGCTCGCGTGGACAACGACGAGAGTGTCGCGTCGGGTATCGCCCGCACCGGCCGTGTCGTCACAGCCGCCGCCTCGATCATGACGATCTCGTTCGCGTCGCTGATCGCCGCCCACGTGGCGTTGATGCGGATGTTCGGGCTGGGCCTGACGCTGGCGGTTCTCGTCGACGCGACGCTGGTGCGAATGGTCCTGGTGCCGGCGTTCATGCACGTCGCCGGCAGATGGAACTGGTGGGCCCCGGCCCCGTTGGTCCGGCTGCACCATCGACTTGGCCTCGGGCAGGGCGGATCCGTTGCCGGACCCGACCCCGTGGCGGCAGTGAGGACGTAGCCGAGGGTGAACAAGTCAGCGAAGACTGGTGCTCTGATCAGGGCCGCGCACATCGAACCGACCGTCATGGTGACGGGACTGACCGCGTTGCTGGCGCTGGCCGCGGGCATCGGGGCGAGCTGTCTGGCGCTGGTGACGGCCGCCGTGTTCGCCGGACAGTTAGTCATCGGCTGGTCTAACGACCTCGTTGATGCGGCCCGCGACACCGCTGTCCGCCGCGCCGACAAACCACTGGCAATCGGCGAGATCACGCCGAAGGCTGTGTCGGTCGCCGTGGGTGTGGCCGCGGTGGCCGCGGTCGGACTGTCCGCCGCCCTGGGATGGCGCAGCGCGTGGCTGCACCTCGTGCTCGTCGTGGGGTCGGGAGTCGCCTACAACCTCGGACTCAAGGCCACCGTGTGGTCGTGGCTTCCCTTCGTGGTGGCTTTCGGTACCCTGCCTGCGGTGGTGAGCTTCGCGGCCTCGCCGCCCGGGCCGCCCACGGTCTGGATCGTCGCTGCGGGCGCACTGCTCGGCGCCGCGGCGCACTTTCTCAACACGCTGCCCGACTTCGCCGACGACGCATCCACCGGCATCAGGGGATTGCCGCACCGGATCGGCGGCTCCCGGTCCCTGGCCGTCGCCGCCGTCCTGCTGTTGTCAGCCTCGCTGGTCACCGTCCTGGGTCCGCCGGGGTCGCCGCCGGTGGTGGCCTGGGTCGCGCTGCTCCTGGCGGCCGGATTGGCCGTCGGCGCGCTCACCGGGCGCGGCCGCGTGCCGTTTCGCTGCGGCGTCGCCATCGCAGGCCTGAACGTCATGCTCCTGGTACTGATGACCCATCCGTGGGCCGGGGGGCTGCACCGGTGAATCCCGGTCCTGGTCTTCCATTCCCGCCGTCGGTAGGGTGCGAGGGACTCAGACGACAGGAGAGACGCTGTGGCGGATCGGATGGCGGGGCGTTTGGCAGGTAAGGTCGCGCTCGTCAGCGGCGGCGCCCGGGGGATGGGCGCGTCGCACGTGCGGACCATGGTGGTCGAGGGTGCCAAGGTGGTGTTCGGTGACATTCTCGACGACGAGGGCAAGGCGGTGGCTGCCGAAGTCGGCGACGCGGCCCGGTATCTGCATCTCGACGTCACCAAACCCGAGGACTGGGATGCGGCGGTGTCGGTCGCTCTGCGCGAGTTCGGCGGCGTCGACGTGCTGGTCAACAACGCCGGCATCATCAACATCGGCGCCATCGAGGACTACGCGCTCTCGGAGTGGCACCGGATTCTCGACATCAACCTCACCGGTGTGTTCCTCGGCATCCGCGCCGTGGTGAAGCCCATGAAGGACGCCGGGCGGGGTTCGATCATCAACATCTCCTCCATCGAGGGGATGGCCGGCACCATCGCCTGCCACGGCTACACCGCCAGTAAGTTCGCGGTCCGCGGTCTCACCAAGTCGGTGGCGCTGGAGTTGGGTCCCAGCGGTATCCGGGTGAACTCGATTCACCCCGGGCTCATCAAGACCCCGATGACCGAATGGGTTCCCGACGACATCTTCCAGACCGCCCTCGGCCGCGCCGCCGATCCCCGTGAGGTGTCGAGCCTCGTCATCTACCTGGCCAGCGACGACTCGAGCTACTCGACCGGTTCGGAGTTCGTCGTGGACGGCGGCACTACCGCGGGCTTGGGCCACAAGGACTTCTCGGCCGTCGATGTGAGCGGGCAACCCGAGTGGGTGACCTGACGTGACAGGTGCCCCCCGCCGCCGGCGGTCAGGGCACCGGTAACAGGAGTTCGGGCTCCGAGGTCGGCGCGGCCGGTGCGCCCGACGCGGGCGGTGCGGCCGGTGTGAGTGGCTCGGGCCAGGGCGACGGCTTCGGGCGTTGCCGCACGTGTTGCGGCCACCAGAACCACTTGCCCAGCAGCGCGGCGATCGCCGGCGTCATCAATGACCGGACGATCAGCGTGTCGAAGAGCAGGCCGAGGCCGATGGTTGTTCCCACCTGGCCGATGACCGTCAGTTCACTGACCGACATCGCCATCATCGTGAAGGCGAACACCAGCCCCGCCGAGGTGACCACCGAGCCGGTGCCGCCCATCGACCGGATGATGCCGGTGTTCAAGCCGGCGTGCATTTCCTCCTTGAAGCGCGCCACAAGAAGCAGGTTGTAGTCGGCGCCGACGGCGAGCAGGATGATGACCGACATCGCCAGGACCATCCAGTGCAGCTCGATGCCGATGATGTGTTGCCAGATCAGCACCGACAGGCCGAAGGATGCGCCGAGAGAGATCACGACGGTGCCGACGATCACCGCTGAGGCCACCACACCCCGCGTGATGATCAGCATGATGATGAAGATCAGGCACAGCGAGGCGATCCCTGCGATCAGCAGGTCGTAGGAGTTGCCGTCGCTGAGGTCCTTGAAGACCGACGCGGTGCCCGCGAGATAGATCTTGGAGCCCTCCATCGGTGTGCCCTTGAGCGATTCGTAGGCGGCTTTCTTGATCGCGGCGATATGCGAGATGCCCTCTTGGGACAGCGGATCGCCGTCATGGCTGATGATGAAGCGCACGGCGTGGCCGTCGGGAGAGATGAAGTTCTTCATGCCCTTCTTGAACTCGGCGTTGTTGAACACCTCCGGGGGCAGGTAGAACGACTCGTCGTTCTTGGACTCATCGAACGCCTTGCCCATGGCGTTGGAGTTCTTCTGGGCTGCGTTCTGCTCGTCTTGGAGGCCCTTCTGGGTCGAATACATCGTGAGCATCGTCGTCTTCATGGCCCGCGTGTTCTCGATCATGGCGGGCATCAACGCGGTCATTTGGGGCATCAGGGTGTCGAGACGCTGCATCAAGGGCAGCAGGCTCTGGATGTCGTCGGTCATCGTGTCGACGCCGTCGAGGGCGTCGAACACCGACCGTATCGACCAGCACGCCGGGATGTCGCGGCAGTGCTTCTCCCAGTAGAAGTAGCTGCGGATAGGCCGAAAGAAATCCTCGAAGTCAGCCATGTTGTTGCGGAGTTCGGAGATATCGAGGGTCATGGTCTGCATCTTGAGGACCATTTGATGTGTCGTATCGGCCATCTGCTGGGTGATGTTCTGCATCTGGCTCATGCTGTCGATGGTCGACTGCATCATGTCGGCCTGTTTGAGCATGTCGGCCATCTGGTCTTCTTGGTATTTCTGATTCATCTGCTGGGTGACGCCCTGCATGCTCATCTGGAAGGGGATCGAGGTGTGGGCGATCGGGGCGCCGTCCGGACGGGTGATGGCCTGAACGCGGGAGATTCCCGGCACCCGGAAGATCGCCTTCGCGATTTTGTCGATGACCAGGAAGTCCGATGAGTTCCGCAGGTCGTGGTCGCTTTCGATCATCAGCAGTTCGGGGTTCATCCGCGCCTGGGAGAAGTGTCGGTCGGCGGCGTCGTACCCCTCGTTCGCGGGCAGGTCCGCAGGCAGGTAGTTGCGGTCGTTGTAGTTGGTCTTGTACCCGGGCAGGGTAACCAGACCCACCAGGGCGATCCCGATGGTGAAGACCAGGATGGGGGCGGGCCAGCGGACGACGAGTGCGCCGATCTTTCGCCATCCGCGAGTCCGTTGCGCGCGTTTGGGTTCCAGTGTCTTGCCGAACCGTGTCGCTATTGAGATGACCGCGGGGCCCAACGTCAGTGCCGCGGCGACGACCACCACCATGCCGAGGGCCAACGGGATGCCCAAACTTTGGAAGTAGGGCAGGTTCGTGAAGTGCAGGCAGAAGGTTGCGCCGGCGATCGTCAAACCCGACCCGAGCACCACGTGCGCGGTGCCACGGTACATCGTGTAGTACGCATCCTCGCGGGATTCGCCGACGGAGCGTGCCTCCTGGTAGCGGCCGATCAAAAAGATCGCGTAGTCGGTGGCGGCCGCGATCGCCAGCGTGACCAGCAGGCTGGTAGCGAACGTCGACAGCCCGATGATCTTGTGGAAGCCCAGGTACGCGACCGTTCCCCGTGCGGCCGAAAGCTCGAGAACCACCATCACCAGCGTGAGCAGCAACGTGACGACCGAGCGATAGACCAGCAGCAGCATCGTGATGATCACCCCGAACGTGGCCATCGTGATCAGCTTCATGCTGCGGTCGCCGGCCATGTGTTGATCCGCGGACAGCGCCGCGGGCCCGGTGACATAGGCCTTCACCCCGCTGGGCGCCGGGACGCTGCTGACCATTTTCTGCACGGCCTCGACGGATTCGTTGGCCAGCGCTTCGCCCTGGTTACCGGCCAGATAGACCTGGGCGTAGGCCGCTTTGCCGTCGCTACTCTGAGCGCCCGCCCCGGTGAGTGGATCGCTCCACATGTCCTGAACGTGTTCGACATGTGTGGTGTCGGTGTTGAGCTTTGCGACGATCCGGTCGTAGTAGGCGTGGGCGTCGGCGCCCAGGGGTTGTTGGCCCTCCAGGAGCATCATGACCGAGCTGTTGGATTTGTACTCCTTGAACAACGCGCCCATCCGCTTCGACGCGACCACCGACGACGCGTCGTCGGGGGCCATGGACACCGAGCGCATCTTGCCGACCTCGTCCAGCTGGGGGACGGTGACGTTGAGCAACGTGATGATCGCGACCCAGGCCAATACGACAAGCAGTGCGAACTTCCGGATGAGGCGCGGGAACGCAGGCCGTGCCAGGTGCGTGGCGACCGGCGTGTCCGGTGTAGTCGCGGTGTCTGGTGCGACGGAATGTGCGCTCATGCGGATTTCACCAAACAAAATGTCAGGGCGTGCACGCCGGTGGTCACGTTTTCGTCCTTGACTTCGTTATCGATCGTGATCCGGCACCCGAGCATGTCGCCGTCGCTTTGCGCGGAGATGTTCGGGAAGACCGATGGGGCGGTGGTGCTGAGCACAAGCGTCCATGGCAGCGGCGCGTCGTCGACGCGCTTGGGGTCGGCGCTGAGATCCAGATAGTTCACGTTGGCGGAGCCGGCCGAGCCGAAGATCTCGTATTTGACGATCTTGGGCTTGAATGGTGTGGCGGTTTCCAGCCGGGGGCTGGTCAGGACGCCTGTGTTGTGGGCGGCGAAGAAGGTCTTGACTCGGGCGACGGCAAAAACGCCGACCAGCACGACCGCTGCGATCAGCAGCGGCAGCCATGCTGTGCGTACGAGTCTGACCAGCCGCACCGAAGAGACTCCCTTCCCATCATCCACCTGCGCTGTGGCCGGGTCACCGACCTAAATACCGCGCACCATCACGGTTATCCGATGATCAGGAGCAGGGGAGGAAACCCCCCGCCTGTCTGAGCCGAGGATAGTACAAAATCCACTTAACGCGCACATCGCGCGCTATTCTGACGCCGTGTTTCCCGTCACGTTATGACGCGCGACGCCGGCATCCGGGGACGAAGGACCCTAGGCGGGTACGGGCTGCCACAGCTAGGTTTGTGGTTGCGATGACCTTCGAGAAAACGGTGGCCAATTCATGAGCGTCTCCGACGGAGGCTTCGGCCCGGCCGCAGTTGACGACAGCCGCGACGACGACGACCAACTCCAGCCTGAGGACACCCTCATCGACCGCGGTGTGGATGACGTCCTCGATGAGGGCTACTCGCCGCCCGAGCGGCCCTATGGGCGGGATGCCTACGGGTCGTCGGAAACCATGGACCAACTCTTGGCGGAAGAAGAGCCGGATCCGGCGTCGCGCCTCAACGTGGTGCTCGACGACGATGAGCTGCAGCGCTCCGACGAGTCCGAGCGTGAAACCGAATTCCCGGAGTGGCGCGAGGTCGGCCGCGGGCGTGCCGGGCGACTTGTCGCTCCAGGCGGGGGATCGAGTGACGACGAGTCGGACGTGATCGCCGAGGATGTTGGCATCAGCGGAGGCGCCGCATCGGCCGAAGAGGCGGCGATGCACATCATCGATGACGAGGACTGACGGGGACTGACGGGATCGCTCAGTGGGTCTCGTGGCTCGCGGGGTAGGCGTGGACGAGGGCCGAGGAGAGTCTCGGAACGGCGTGAGTGAGGGTGTGTTCGGCGTCGTGCGCGATCCGGTGAGCGCCGGCGAGGCTGGTGGCGGGGTCGATGTCCAGTTCGGCGTCGGCGTGGATGCGATGCCCGATCCAGCGCATCTTGACGCTGCGTACGGCGGTGACACCGGGTTCGGCGGCCAGCGCGGCTTCGGCGGCATCGACGAGTGCCGGGTCGATGGCGTCGAGCAGGCGTCGGAACACGTCACGCACGGCCGTGCGCAGGACCGCCAGGATCGCGACGGTGATGAGCAGGCCGATGATGGGGTCGGCCAGCGGGAAGCCCAGGGCGACGCCGGCGGCGCCGAGCGGCACGGCTAGTGAGGTGAAGCCGTCGGTGCGGGCGTGCAGCCCGTCGGCGATGAGTGCGGCCGAACCGATTTGGCGGCCGATACGGATGCGGTAGACCGCGACGAGTTCGTTGCCAATGAACCCGACCAGCCCCGCCGCGGCGACCCACCCGAGGTGCTGGATCGGGACGGGGTTGATGAGCCTGCGGACGGATTCGATCCCTGCGATGATCGCCGACAGGGCGATCATCGCGACCACGAAGAGCCCCGCGAGGTCTTCGGCGCGGCCGTACCCGTAGGTGTAGCGGCGGGTTGCAGCCTTGGTGCCGAGTGCGAACGCGATCCACAACGGGATCGCAGTCAGGGCGTCGGAGATGTTGTGGATGGTGTCGGCCAACAGGGCCACCGATCCGGAAATCACCGCCACCACGAGCTGCGCGACGGAGGTGGCCCCGAGCGCCAGCAGACTGATCTTGACCGCCCGGATCCCGGCGGCGCTGGATTCCAGGGCTCCGTCGATGCTGTCGGAGGCGTCGTGGCTGTGTGGGGCGAAGACCTCCCTGAGCGCGCCGCGCAGGCCCTTGGGGTGCTCGTGGCTGTGATCGTGGTGGTGCCCATGCTCGTGCTCGTGCTGCTCGTCGTGGTCGTGAGAGGGCCCGGCTTCGTGGGTCATGTGCGGCGTCCCGTCGATCGGATCGGCGTGGGATCGACCGTGACGGGGTGCGGGCTGGCGGGGTGCGGGGTGGCAGGGTGCAGGGTGGCCAGGTCGGCGGCGTCGCGGTGATGGCCCGGCACGCCCGGT
>CAIYOH010000025.1 GCA_903927745.1 uncultured Mycobacteriaceae bacterium | reverse complement strand
TGGCCGGCCGGCGCCCAGCAACGCGCCACTCGCCAGGCGAAACAGCAGGCTGTAGCCGATCTGGCCGGCGGCGCCAGTGACGGCGACCTTGACAGGACTTGGGCTCACGTCGGTGTGCTCCTTATGGAGAAGGGCGGGATGCACTCACGAAACTAGCGCACCCCCGTGCAGGCGGGTAACTCCGGTTCACCACCGTCGGCGCGTAGCATTGACCAACACCCGGCCGGGCTGAGCTGTGATCGGAGGTAACGGTGTTCCCGGGGTTCGACGCGTTACCCGAAGTGCTGCGATCGGTCGCGCCTGAGCCGCTCGGGGCGGCGGCACAGCTGGTCACCCGCCAGCCCTACGAGTCCCTGGTCGATTGCGCCGTGTACGACGACGGTCACCGGCTGCCGGGGTTACTCGGCTGCGCCACCGCGCTTGAACGAGTGCGTGAAATCCAACTCCTGGGGCGTGAGGCGTTCGTGTGGGTGGGCTTGCGTGAGCCGACCACAAGCGAAATGCAGGCTGTGGCTGACGTTTTCGGCCTGCATGCCCTGGCCGTCGAAGACGCCGTGTCTGCACATCAGCGGCCCAAGGTGGAGCGATACGACGACACAGTGTTCCTCGTACTCAAGACTGTCAGCTATGTCCCGCACGAATCGCTCACCGCGGCCCGAAAGATCGTCGAAACCGGCGAGATCATGGCTTTCGTCGGCACGGACTTCGTGGTCACTGTCCGTCACGGCGAACACGGCGGGCTGTCGGAGGTGCGCAAACGCCTGGAAGCCGACCCCGAGCAGTTGCGCCTGGGCCCGTACGCGGTGATGCACGCCATCGCCGACGACGTAGTGGGCCACTACCTCGAGGTGAGCCTGTTGATCGAAGCCGACATCGACAGCATCGAGGAGGCGGCGTTCGCCCCGGGCGGCACACTCGATGTGGAACCGATCTACATGCTCAAACGCGAGGTCGTCGAGCTACGGCGGTGCGTGAGCCCGCTGTCCGGGGCGTTCCAGCGACTGCAGACCGATAACAAGGACCTGATCTCCAGGGAATTGCGGCGCTACCTGCGTGACGTCGCCGACCACCAGGCCGAGGCCGCCGACCACATCGCCAGCTACAACGAGATGCTCACCTCACTCGTGCATGCGGCGCTGGCCCGGGTCGGCATGCAGCAGAACAACGACATGCGCCGAATATCGGCCTGGGCGGGCATGCTCGCCGTGCCCACCGCGATTGCCGGCATCTACGGCATGAACTTCGATAACATGCCCGAGTTGCACTGGCCTTTCGCCTACCCGGCGGTGCTCGGCACGATGCTCACCATTTGCCTACTCCTGTACCGGTCCTTCCGACGCAACAACTGGCTGTAACCCCGGCGCACGGCGGCACTCACTGCGCGGGGATGGTCAGGTTGGCCCCGGATCCGGCGTCGAAGACGGCGATCTTGGCGGTGTTGAGCGCCAACCGTATCGAATGCCCCACAGACGCCCTGGATTCCGCTGCGACCCTCGCCACGAAGCGGTTCTCGTGCGCCGCCTCGCCCTGTGCCCCCAACTCGTTGAGCTGAGCCGAGTGCACGGTGGGCCCGGATGTAGTGAAGTACACGTACTTGTCGGCGCCCAGCGACTCCACCAAGTCGACCGTCACGTCGACGGTCGTCGCCCGGCTCCGCTGATCTGCGTCCATCAGCCCTGCGTCCGAGAGATGCTCGGGGCGCACCCCGACGATCACGGTGCGCGGTGTGGGGTGCTGCGCGATCACCCGCGCGACCTCCGGCTCCAGCGGCACCTCGCCGAAGGCCGTCTGCAGGCCGCCGGGAGTCAATGCGGCGGGGAAGAAGTTCATGGCCGGCGAGCCGATGAACCCGGCGACGAACAGGTTCACGGGGCGTTCATAGAGCTCATCCGGGGTGCCGATCTGCTGGGCCACACCGCCGCGCATGATCACCACCCGGTCTCCCAGTGTCATCGCCTCCGTCTGGTCGTGGGTGACGTAAACGGTGGTGGTACCCAGCCGTTTCTGCAGCCGGGCGATCTCCCCGCGCATCTGCACCCGCAGTTTGGCGTCCAGGTTGGACAGCGGCTCGTCCATCAGAAACGCCTTGGGGTGGCGCACGATTGCGCGGCCCATGGCGACCCGCTGCCGCTGGCCGCCCGACAACTGCGACGGCTTGCGGTCGAGCAGGTCTGTCAGGTCAAGGGTCCTGGCCGTCTCCTCAACCTTCGCCGCAATCGCCGCCTTCGGCATTTTGGCCAGGGTCAGCGGGAACGCGATGTTCTGCCGCACGGTCATGTGCGGGTAGAGCGCATAAGACTGGAACACCATCGCGATGTCGCGGTCCTTCGGCGCCTTCTCGTTCATTCTCTCCCCGCCGATGCGCAGCTCGCCCGACGAGATGTCCTCAAGGCCGGCGATCATGTTCAGCGTGGTGCTCTTGCCGCAGCCGGAGGGCCCGACCAGGATCAGGAATTCGCCATCGGCGACCGTGAGGTTGAGGTCTTTCACCGCGATCGCACCATCGGGGTAACTCTTGCTCACGTGTGCTAACTCAATCTCGGCCATCGGGTCATCCCTTCACAGCGCCAGAGGTCAACCCGGCGACAATGCGCCGCTGGAAGACGAGAACGAAAATGATGATAGGAACCGTGATCACGATCGCACCCGCCGCGATCGATCCGGTGGGTTCCTCGTACTGCGACGTGCCGCTGAAATTCACGATCGCCACCGGAGCGGTCATGGCCTTCGGGGTCGCCGTCAGCGACAGCGCGAGCAGCAGGTCGTTCCAGGCGAAGATGAACACCAGGATCGCCGCGGTCACCACCCCGGGCGCCGCCAACGGCACGATCACCTTGCGAAAGGCCTGGCCCGGTGTCGCGCCGTCCATCTTGGCCGCCTTCTCCAAATCCCAGGGGATGTCACGGAAGAACGCGGACAGCGTGTAGATGGCCAGCGGCAGCGCAAACGCGGTGTAGGGCAGGATCAGCCCGGGCCAGGTGTCGAACAACCCGACCGCGCGTTCGATGTTGAACAACGGCGTCACCAGGGAGATGGCCGGGAACATGGTGACCAACAGGGTGGCGCCGATGAGCAGCCGCTTGCCGGGAAAGTCCAGCCGCGCAATCGCGTAGGCCGCCATCGCTCCGAACACCACCGAGATCGCCGTGCTGATCACGGCGATCCCCACCGAATTGACCAGAGCAAAGACGAAGAACCCGCCCCGGAAGATGGCGCGGTAGTTGTCGAAGGTCACCGACGCAGGGATCAGGCGGCCGTCCTTGACCATCGACGTCGGCTTGAGTGACAGGCTCAGGATCCACAGCACGGGAAGGATCGTGTACGCCACGACCGCGGTGTCGATGAGGGCCCACACGGTTGTCCGCCGCGTCACCGGCCGCGCCAGTCCATGAAAGTCAGCGGCCACCGGCACCGCCACCCGGTGCGCCCTGCCGGGCGCCGAAGATCGTGATGAAGACCAGCGCGATGATCCCCACGCAGCCGAAGATCAGCACACTGATCGCCGAGCCGAGTCCGACGTTGAATCCCTTGAACAGGTTGTCGTAGCCGAGGATCGACACCGATCCGGTGTCGTTGGCGCCGTCGGTCAGCACATAGATGTTGTCGAAGATGCGGAAAGCGTCCAACGTCCGGAACAGCAGCGCCACGACCACCGCCGGCTTGATGATCGGCAGGATGATCCTGGTCAATCGCCGCCAGGGGCCGGCCCCGTCGACCTGGGCGGCTTTCACCAGATCCTCCGGCACCAACGCCAGCCCGGCCAGCAGCAGCAGCGACATGAACGGCGTGGTCTTCCAGACCTCGGCGAGGACGACGATCGCCAACGACGGGATTCGTTGCGTCAGTGGCGCCTCGGTGAGGGTGGAGCCGTGCGGCAGCAGGTTGGCCAGATAGCCCGTCCCCGGCGTCCATGCGTAGTACCAGCTGTACGAGGCGACGACGGTGACGATGCCGTAGGGGATCAGCACCGCGGTACGCACCAGGGCCTTTCCGATGACGGCGCGGTGCATCACCAGTGCCAGGGCCAGGCCCAGCATGAACTCGATCGACACCGACGCCACCGTGATCGCCAGGGTCACGGCCAGCGCCGTCCACCAATACCGGTCGGTCAGGACCGTCTGGTAGTTGAGAAGGCCGATGAACGCCGTGTCACCGGGGGTAGCGAGGTTGTTGCGCTGCAGGCTCAGCCACACGGCGTAGCAGATCGGGTACGCCATCACCGCCAGCATCAGCGTCACCGCCGGGGTGACCAGGAGGACCGCCAGCCGGCGCTCGGCGGTCACGGCAACAGCCCCACGCCGTCGATCGCCTTCTGGACCTCGGTGGCGAGTTCGTCGGCCGTTCGCTCGGGGTCGATCTCGGAGATCGGGTTCAGCGTCGCCGCCTCCCGAATGGCCACCGCCTGGTACTCGGGCGTTATTGGACGCACCGCGGCGTCGGTCAGCTGCTGGCGAATGATGGTGTACATGGGGTACGTGGCCTGAAATTGCGGGTCGTCGTACAACGAGGCGCGCACTGCGGGCAAGCCACCCTCGATGGAGATATATCGCTGGTGTGCCACGCTGCGCAGGCAACGCACCGCTTCGAAGGCCTCCGCGCGGTGGCGGGTGGTGCTGGCCACCGCCAGGTTCAGGCCGCCGATGGTCACCCTGGCCTGCCGGCCCGGCAGCACCCCGGGGTAGGGCGCGAAGCGGAACACCTTCTGGCTGGCCTCGTACGCGATGACGCGCTGCGTGGCGCTGGGGGCGAAGACACCGACGTTGTTGATGCTCCCCGCCAGCTGCGGATTCCGGTTGAGCGGCAGGAACGGCACGGCGCCCTTCACGGCGTTCTCCAGCATGGAGGGCAGGACGTAGGGCCAGTTGACTTCGAGCGCGGCCTTGCCCTGTTCCACCGCCAATCGGGCGGTGCTCGCGTCGCTGCGGCTGACGGACGGATCGGCGCCGGGGGCGGTGGCCACTGCCTTGAGGATCCTGAGCGCGGTGACCGTGGCAGCCCGGTGCGCGGGCGTGTCGGTAAGGGTGACGTGGCGGCTGTCTTCGGAAAGCACTTGGCCGCCCCCGCTCACTAGCAACGTGTTGAACCAGACGACCAGACCCTCAGCCTGGTTGGCCTGCACGGCGATCCACGTGGGCCGGCCCACGGCGCGCAATCTCGCGGCCTCAGCCACCATGGCGTCCCAGGTCTGCGGTGGCTGGTCCACCAAATCCGCGCGATACCAGAGCAACTGGGTGTTGGACGTGATCGGCGCGGCATACAGCTCGTGGCGCCAGCGGGCTGTCGCAAGCGGGCCCGGCAGGGTGTCGGCGGTCGCGTCGGCCTCGGCCCGCCCCGCCGGGTCGTCGGACAGCGGCAGCGCCCAGCCCGCCTCGGCGAACTCCGCCGTCCACACCACGTCCAGCCCCATCACGTCGAGGGTGTGGTCATCACTGGTCAGCCGACGGGCCAGTTGGACGCGCTGCTCCCCCGGCGCCTTGCCCAGGGTGAGGTGCCGGATGGTGAACCGGCCGCCGGCCTGCTCGGTGCAGTCGCGGGCGATCGCGGCGAAAGTGGGCTCGTCGGTAGACGGGGTGTAAAAGCTGACCACCAGACCGTTGGCGGCCGGGCCGCAGGCAGAGACCGCCAGGGCCGCAGCAATGGTGGTCAAGGTCGCCATCGCAATGGCGCCCAGGTGACGCATGCCGAGGCGACGACTCACTGTGGTCTCTCCGGCCTCAGATCGCCAGGCGCGCCAGCAGATCTCGCGCCTTCTCCGCGTTCTGCGGATCGCAGAGAACGTCGTAGCGGCCCGCGACCAGCTGCATGGTCGAGCTGAAATCCCTGGTGCCGCGGGCCATCGCATACGGCACCGTCGAGGTGATCAGCCCGAAGAACACTCCGGCGACCAGGCCGGTGGCCAGGGCGGCCGACAGGTTGGGGTTGATGATGTTGAGGACGAGTCCGATGAACAGGCCCAGCCAGGCCCCGCTGAGGATGCCGCCGCCGATCACCTTCGCCCATGTCAGTCGGCCGGTGACACGCTCCACCTGCATGAGTTCGACGCCCACGATGGTCACCTGTTGGACCGGAAACTGTTGATCGGACAGGTAGTCGACGGCCCGCTGCGCCTCCGCGTAGGTCGGGTAGGAGCCGACCGGCCAGCCCTTGGGCGGGGTCGGCAGCCGGGGCGCGCCCCGGCGGGCCGCTCCGGACGGTGTCGAGCCGGGCACCTGCCCCGGCTGGAAAGGACTAGTCATCGGTGCCCATCCTCCTACGCTGTGGACTCGAACCTATCCCGGGTCCCCCGGAGGGTTCCCGTCCCGCCAGCACCCGCTGGTGCCCACCCTATCGAGGGACCCGGCGCCAGCAACCCGATGCGGCTGCCGGCCCTCCGGGCGG
Source organism: uncultured Mycobacteriaceae bacterium (assembly GCA_903927745.1). GTDB lineage: Bacteria > Actinomycetota > Actinomycetes > Mycobacteriales > Mycobacteriaceae > Mycobacterium. Next base: position 4,039 of record CAIYOH010000025.1, on the reverse strand, counting down.
CGACTTAGGCTTGCTCTCATGGGACCGGTCAACCGGGTATACATCGCGCGACTAGCGCGGATGTTGCTGTTGGGTCCCCTCGGCGAATCCTTCGGGCGCGTCCGGGATGTCGTCATCAGCATCAGCATCGTGCGTCAGCAACCGCGCGTCCTGGGACTGGTCGTCGACCTGGCGACCCGCCGCAGCATCTTCATCCCCATCCTCCGGGTCGCCGCGATCGAGCCGGACGCCGTGACACTCAACACGGGCAACGTCTCCCTGCGTCGCTTCGAGCAACGCCCCGGCGAGGTGCTGGCGATGGGACAGGTGCTCGACACCCAGGTCCGCGTGAGCGACCCCGCGCTGCCGGAACTGGCCGGACTGGACGTCATCGTCACCGACATGGGCATAGAGCAGACACGGATGCGGGACTGGATGGTGACCAGGGTCGCCGTCCGGGTCCCCCGGCGTCTCGGGCGCCGCGGCCCGGTGCACGTCGTCGACTGGCAGAACATACAAGGACTGACCCCGTCGGCGCTGGCGATGCCGGACCAGGGCGTCGCGCAGCTGCTGGGCCAGTTCGAGGGCCGCAAGGCCGTCGATGTGGCCGACGCCATCCGCGGGCTGCCCCCCAAGCGGCGGTACGAGGTATTCCGGGCGCTCAACGACGACCGCCTCGCCGACATCCTGCAGGAACTGCCCGAACTGGACCAGGCCGACGTGCTCTCGCAGCTGGGCACGGAGCGATCGGCCGACGTACTCGAGGAGATGGATCCCGACGATGCCGCCGACCTGCTCGGCGTGCTGAACCCCACCGACGCCGAGATGCTGCTGACCCGGATGGACCCGGACGACTCCGAGCCCGTGCGCCGCCTGCTCAGGCATTCCCCCGATACCGCCGGGGGGCTGATGACCTCGAATCCGGTGGTGCTGACGCCCGACACCCCGGTCGCCGAGGCGCTGGCCCGGGTCCGCGACGCCGACCTCACCGCGGCGCTGTCGTCGGTGGTGTTTGTGGTGCGCCCGCCGACGGCCACACCCACCGGCCGCTACCTGGGCTGCGTGCAGCTGCAGCGGCTGCTGCGCGAACCGCCATCCGAACTGGTCGGCGGGATCGTCGACAGCGACCTGCACACGCTGAAGCCGGAGACCCCGTTATCCGCGGTGACCCGCTACCTGGCCGCCTACAACCTGGTATGCGGACCGGTGCTCGACGATCAGAATCACCTGATCGGCGCGGTGACCGTCGATGACCTGCTCGACCACCTGCTACCGCACGACTGGCGCGTCGCTGCACACGAGCTGGATCTCGCCGGGGAACACGAAGGACTGGAAGGATCCGCGTGAGCAAATCGACGGCACCGCGCAGGTTGTACACCCCGCGGACCTCGCGAAACTTCGGGCTGCGCGTCGACCCGGAGGCGGTCGGGCAGATCACCGAATCGATCGCACGGTTCTTCGGCACGGGCCGCTACCTGCTGATCCAGACGATTTTGGTGGTGGTGTGGATCGCGCTGAATCTCTTCGCGGTATCGCTGCGCTGGGACCCCTACCCGTTCATCCTTCTCAATCTGGCCTTCTCCACCCAGGCCGCCTACGCGGCACCGCTGATCCTGCTGGCCCAGAACCGCCAGGAGAACAGGGACCGAGTCGCCCTGGACGAGGACCGCCGCCGGGCCGCGCAGACCAAGGCCGACACCGAGTTCCTGTCGCGCGAGCTGGCGTCGTTGCGGCTGGCCGTCGGCGAGGTGGTGACCCGCGAATTCCTGCGCGACGAGTTGGACGACCTGCGCGAGCTGCTGGCTGCCTCGCGTGTCGCAAGTCCGGGCGGCGACGGCCTCGGGGCCACGCAACACCCGGCCAACACATCGGAGTGACGACAAACCCGCCGTTGCGCCATTGCCACCACGAACGTTATGTATGGTGAGCTAGACCACGACTGACACGCTTGCCGGCGGCCCCTGTCCAGGACCCGCTGACAGGCACGGTGACCCGTGGGCATTGACGATTAAGGACGGACGAGTGCGCATTGGGGGACGCCGGCACCGCGAGGAGCCGGGCACGGCCGTGGCGGACTCCCCGGCACGCCGCGATCTGCGCACGCCGATAGTCGGCGTCGCGATCGTCACCCTGCTGGTTTTCGCCAGTGCGGTTGGCGCGGCCGCCCCCCCGCTGCCCACGACCGTCCCGCCTGGGCACGCGGCGATCACCAAGGTGGCCGCTGTCTCCCCCCGCCTCCCCGACGTGTCCGGCCCCGTCGTCATCGCAGTCGGGCAGTCACCCGACGCGTTCCACGTCGCCCAGTCCGTCGTGTCCGCTCCCCCGCCGCCGATGATCGTGAACGCACCCGGCGCCCTCGGGATCCCCAGCGTCGCACTCGCGGCCTACCGCAATGCCGAAGCACAGATGGCCGTCGCGCAGCCCGGCTGCGGCATCAGCTGGAATCTGCTGGCCGGTATCGGGCGCATCGAGTCGGGCCACGCCGGCGGAGGCGCCGTCGATGCGCGCGGGACTGCGGTCGTCCCGATCTATGGCCCGGCGCTGGACGGCACGCTGCCCGGCAACGAGGTGGTCCTGCAGAGCGCCGGCGGCAATCGGATGTCGTACGCCCGCGCTATGGGTCCGATGCAGTTCCTGCCCGGCACCTGGGCCCGCTACGCCGTGGACAGCAAGGGCGACGGCGCCCCCGACCCCCAGAACCTGTTCGACGCCACGCTCGCGGCCGCCCGCTACTTGTGCAGCGGCGGGCTCAACCTGCGTGATCCGTCCCAGGTGACGGCAGCCATCCTGCGCTACAACAACTCCGTGCCCTACGCGCAGAACGTGCTGGGCTGGGCCGCGGCGTACGCCACCGGCGTCGTCCCGGTCGACCTGCCCCCGATCGTCGGCCCGCCGCCCCCGATTGCCGACGTGCACCTCGAGCATCCGGAAGGCCTCGGCCCGAACCTGCCGATGAACGTCAACGGCCTGCCCGCGGATGACCCGATGTCGCACATCCCGCTCATCGACTTCAGCCAGCAGCAGTCGGCCAACCAGTCGCCGCTGTTCCCGTGGCTGGCGCCCGCGCCACAGGCGCAGGCACAGTTGCCCGGCTGCACGTTGATCTGCGTCGGGCAACAGACCGCGACACCCGGCCCGCCGCCGCAGGGCTTCGGCCCACCGGCCCCGGACGCCACACCGTTCCCGGCCCAAGCCCAGCCTCCGTTCCCGGCCCAAGCCCAGCCTCCGTTCCCGGCCCAGGCCGCACCACCGTTCCCGCCCCAGGCCGCACCACCGTTCCCCGCCCAAGCCCAGCCTCCGTTCCCACCCCAGGCCGCACCGCCCGTTCCGGCCGGCTGACCAACAGGTCGGCAAGAACGCCTACACTCGGCGGTAATGACCCGCCATGGCTCTTCCGACGCGCAACCTGACCTGACCGAAGCCATCCGTGCCGCGCTGGGGAAGGTGATCGACCCCGAACTTCGCCGTCCTATCACCGAACTCGGAATGGTCAAGAGCATCGACGTCGAGCCTGGCGGCGGTGTGCACGTATCGATCTACCTGACCACCTCCGCGTGCCCGAAGAAGTCCGAAATCACCGAGCGCGTCACCGCGGCGGTGTCCGACGTTCCCGGCACGGGCGCGGTGCGGGTCAGTCTGGACGTGATGAACGACGAGCAGCGCAGCGAGCTGCGCGAGCAGCTACGCGGCCCCAACGCCGGCCGCGAGCCGGTGATCCCGTTCGCCCAGCCCGGCTCGCTGACCCGGGTCTTCGCGATCGCCTCCGGCAAGGGCGGAGTCGGAAAGTCAACCGTCACGGTCAATCTCGCCGCGGCGATGGCGGCCCGCGGCCTGTCGGTGGGTCTGCTCGACGCCGATATCCACGGCCACTCCATCCCGCGGATGATGGGCTGCGCCGACAGGCCCACCCAGGTCGAGTCGATGATCCTGCCGCCTATCGCGCATGAGGTGAGGTTCATCTCAGTCGCCCAGTTCACCCAGGGCAACACCCCGGTGGTGTGGCGGGGACCGATGCTGCACCGGGCGTTGCAGCAGTTCCTCGCCGACGTGTACTGGGGCG
>CAIYOH010000024.1 GCA_903927745.1 uncultured Mycobacteriaceae bacterium | reverse complement strand
CTCCCGGCCCGAACCGATCTGACGCTGCACCCGCAGGTGCCCGTATCCCGCAGGGAGCCGGCCGGACTCGGTCGCCCCCACCTCCTGATAGGTCAGCGGGAGATTTTCGAGCGCTGCCAGGTCCACCCGCCCAGCTTGCCACGCCGCGGCACGGGGCTGCGGCTGGCGTACGGTCTTCCACGTGACCGCAGGAAACTCGAAAACTGTTGCTGACGGCTCGGGAACGTTCACCCTCGGTAGCGACCTGACCGTCAACCGGCTCGGGTTCGGCGCCATGCGCCTGACCGGCAAGGGGGTGTGGGGCGAGCCCGCCGACCGCGGCGAATGCGTGCGGGTGCTGCGACGCGCGGTCGACCTCGGCGTGAACTTCATCGACACCGCCGACTCCTATGGGCCCTACGTCTCCGAGGAGCTCATCCGCGAGGCGCTGCACCCCTACGACGGGCTGGTGATCGCGACGAAGGCGGGGCTGCTGCGCACCGCTCCGGATGTCTGGGTCCCGCTGGGCAACCCGAGTTACCTGCGTCAGGAGTGCGAGATGAGCCTGCGCCGCCTGGGCGTGGACACCATCGACCTGTTCCAACTGCACCGCATCGATCCGAACTTTCCGCTCGCCGATCAGGTGGGGGAGCTGCAGGCGCTCAAGAGCGAGGGCAAGATCCGCCACATCGGCCTGTCCGAGATCGACGTCGACCAGCTCACGGCCGCCCAGCAGACCGCCGCGATCGCCTCGGTGCAGAACCTGTACAACCTGGCGTCCCGCGGGGCCGAGCAGCTCCTGGAAGCGGCGACGAGCCAGGGCATCGGCTTCATCCCGTGGTTCCCGCTGGCCGCCGGGCCGCTGGCCGCCCCCGACGGACCGCTGCAGCTCGTCGCAACCAACCACCGGGCGACGCCGTCGCAGCTGGCGCTGGCCTGGCTGCTCAAACGCTCCCCGGCCATGCTGCCGATCCCGGGCACGTCCAGCGTCGCGCACCTGGAGGAGAACGTCGCCGCCGCCGCGATCGCGCTGAGCGACGACGAGTTCGAGGCCCTCTCGATCGCGGGATCCCAGCGGACGGTCTGACCGGTGGGCAGCGAACAGGCGCAACACCCGGGCGGCGGGTTCAACCCACCCGAACCGACCACCGGCGGTGGTCCCGACTACGGCCGCTTCATCGACGCCGTGCGCGCGCTGCAGAACCACGCCCGCGCCGTGAACGCTCCGGACGGGGTGATCACCGAGGCCGCCGACCTGCTCGAGAAGGCGTCGGCGCTGCTGAGCCCGTTCGACGCCGACGAGTGGGAGTCCCCCTCAGGGCGCCGCATGGACCTGCCGCAGCGCGGCAACATCCTCACGATCCCGATGTCGGCCCACAAGGGTGACGACGGCCGCATCCACGGGTGGGCGCGGTTCGCCCGGTTCCATCTGGGACGCAACGGCGCCGTTCACGGCGGGTGTCTGGGCATGCTGTTCGATTCGGTGCTCGGGCTGACGTCCGCGGTGCTCACCGGCGGCCCCTACCAGCGCACCGCGTACCTCAAGATCAACTACCGCCACGTCGTCCCGATCGACACCAAACTGCAGTTCGACGCCGGGGTCGACCATGTGGACGGGCGCAAGATCTTCGTGTCGGGCCGGCTGACCGACGGCGACACCCTGCTCGCCGAGGCCGACGCGCTGTTCGTGCGGCTCAAGCCTGGCCAGCCCTGAGGCGGGCCCACCCCGATAGCATGACACCGGTCAGCTAGTCGCCGAAGCGTTGGAGTACCACCCGATGAGCGCCCCCGACCCGATCCGGGTTCCTGCCGGCACCACCGCGGCCTCCGCCGTGGGTGAGGCGGGGCTGCCGCGGCGGGGCTCGCCGGACGCGGTCGTGGTGGTGCGCGACGCCGGGGGCGCGCTGCGCGACCTGAGCTGGGCTCCCGCCGCCGACGCCGAGGTGCTCCCGGTGGCGGCCAACACCGAGGAGGGTCGCAGCGTCATCCGGCACTCGGCCGCGCACGTATTGGCCCAGGCGGTCCAGGGTCTTTTCCCGCACGCCAAACTGGGCATCGGGCCGCCCATCACCGACGGCTTCTACTACGACTTCGACGTACCCGAACCGTTCACTCCGGATGACCTGGCGGCGCTGGAGAAGCGGATGCGCCAGATCGTCAAGGACGGGCAGTTGTTCGACCGCCGCGTGTACGAATCCACAGATCAGGCGTGCGCCGAACTCGCGGACGAGCCCTACAAGCTCGAACTCGTCGACGACAAGTCCGGCTCGACCGCGGACCTGAACGAAATCATGGAGGTCGGCGGGGACGAACTCACCGCCTATGACAACCTCAATCCCCGCACCCGCGAACGGGTCTGGGGCGACCTGTGCCGGGGGCCGCACATCCCCACCACCCGGCACATCCCGGCGTTCAAGCTGACCCGAAGCTCGGCGGCCTACTGGCGCGGTGACCAGAAGAACGCCAGCCTGCAACGTATCTACGGCACCGCGTGGGAGTCGCAGGAGGCCCTCGACCACCACCTCGAGCTGATCGAGGAGGCCCAGCGCCGCGATCACCGCAGGTTGGGTGTCGAGCTGGACCTGTTCAGCTTCCCCGACGAAATCGGTTCCGGCCTACCGGTTTTCCATCCGAAGGGTGGAATCGTGCGCGCCGAACTGGAGGATTACTCGCGGCGTAAGCACGCCTCGGCCGGGTACCAGTTCGTCAACACCCCGCACATCACCAAGGAGCAGTTGTACATCACCTCGGGTCACCTCGAATGGTATGCCGACGGGATGTTCCCGCCGATGCACATCGATGCGGAGTACAACGACGACGGCACGGTCCGCAAGCCCGGGCAGGACTACTACCTCAAGCCCATGAACTGCCCGATGCACCACCTGATCTACCGATCCCGCGGCCGCTCGTATCGGGAACTGCCCCTGCGGCTCTTCGAGTTCGGCAGCGTCTACCGGTACGAGAAGTCGGGCGTGGTGCACGGGCTGACCCGGGTGCGCGGCATGACACAGGACGACGCCCATATCTACTGCGCGCCCGAGCAGATGCGAGACGAATTGGACTCGCTGTTGCGGTTCGTGCTCGACCTGCTGGCCGACTACGGGCTCAACGACTTCTACCTGGAGCTGTCCACAAAAGATCCCGACAAGTATGTGGGCTCCGATGAGGCGTGGGAGGAAGCGACCGAGGTGCTGCGCGACGTCGCCGAGAGCTCGGGCCTGCAACTGGTTCCCGACCCCGGCGGCGCGGCGTTCTACGGTCCCAAGATCTCCGTTCAGGTCAAAGATGCGCTCGGCCGCAGTTGGCAGATGTCGACCATCCAGCTCGACTTCAACATGCCCCAGCGGTTCGATCTGGAATACACGGCCGGTGACGGTTCGCGGCAGCGGCCGGTGCTGATCCACCGTGCACTGTTCGGGTCGATCGAGCGCTTCTTCGGAATCCTCACCGAACACTATGCCGGGGCGTTCCCGGCGTGGCTCGCCCCGGTCCAAGTGGTCGGCATCCCGGTCGCCGACGAGCACGTGACCTATCTGGAAAGCGTTGCCGAGCAGCTTAGATCGCTCGGTATACGCGTCGAGGTGGACGCCAGCGACGACAGGATGGCTAAGAAGATCGTCAACCACACCGCGCAAAAGGTGCCGTTCATGCTGCTGGCCGGCGACCGCGACGTGCAGGCCGATGCGGTCAGTTTTCGATTCGGCGACCGTTCGCAGATCAACGGCGTACCCCGCGACATCGCGGTCGACACGATCGTCCGTTGGGTCGCTGACCGCGTAAACGACGCTCCGAGGGCCGAACTCGTCACGGTGGTGCCAGGTGACTGATCATCCACGTGCCGGGGGCACCGACGAGACGATGCGCGACACCGGGGTCGGTCAGCGCGACCACCTGCAGCGGTTGTGGACGCCATACCGCATGAATTACCTGGCCGAGTCGCCGATGAAACGCGAGAACGCGGCGCCCGCCGAGCCTTTCACCGACATACCGCTGATGTCGGACGAGGAGGGCCTCGTGGTCGCCCGGGGCGAGTTCGTCTACGCCGTACTCAACCTCTACCCCTACAACCCTGGGCATCTGATGGTGGTGCCCTACCGACGGGTGTCCGAGCTCGAGGATCTGACGGACGCCGAGAGTGGGGAGCTGATGGGCTTCATCCAGAAGTCGATCCGAGTGATCAAGTCGGTGTCGCGCCCGCACGGCTTCAACGTCGGCCTCAACCTCGGCACCTCGGCGGGGGGATCGCTGGCTGAGCATCTGCACGTGCACGTCGTGCCCCGCTGGGGCGGCGACGCCAACTTCATCACGATCATCGGCGGGTCGAAGGTGATCCCGCAGTTGCTCCGCGAGACCCGTCGGCTGATAGCCGACGAGTGGGCCGAACAGTCATCGAGGCCCGCGCAGCCATGAGCGCTAGGCCATCATGAGTTCCGGCAGCGACGATGCAGAGCGAAGCGGTGAGGAGAAGCGCCGCTCATGAGCAAAGTGCCGTTTCTGTCCCGGGCGGCGTTCTCGAGGGTCACAGCGCCGGCCGCCCGGGCATGCCTGCGGCTCGGCCTGCCGCCCGACGCGGGCCCCCTCCGGGGCACCGCCGGATCCGTGGCCGGGGCGCTCACGCTCTTCCCGACGGGAAAGCTGTTCGCCGGTGGCTGCGTGGTGTCGTTCTTCGCCCTGTTCGACATGCTCGACGGCGCCATGGCCCGCGAGCGGGGCGGCGGCACCCGCTTCGGCGCGGTGCTGGACGCCACTTGCGATCGGATCAGCGACGGAGCGGTGTTTTGCGGGCTGCTGTGGTGGATCGCGTTCGGGCGCCAGGACAAGCCCCTGGTGGTGGCGACCTTGATCTGTCTGGTCACCTCGCAGGTGATCTCCTACATCAAGGCACGGGCCGAGGCCAGCGGGCTGCGCGGCGATGGCGGGATGATCGAACGTCCGGAACGGTTGATCATCGTGCTGCTCGGTGCGGCGGTGTCGGACTTTCCGTTCGTCGCCTGGCCGCCCGCGCTGCCGGTGGCCATGTGGCTGCTGGCGGCGGCCAGCGTCATCACCTGCGGGCAACGGCTGCGTACGGTGCGCAGCTCACCCGGCGCGACGGGGCGCATGCCGTGAACCGCAGGGCACTGCTCACGCAGACGGCCACCGACTGGACGTACGCGGCCGGCTGGATGGCCGTGCGTGCGATGCCCGAGTTCGCCGCGCGCTCCGCCTTCGCCACCGGGGCGCGCTACGCGGCCCGCGACGGCGGGCCGGAGCAACTGCGTCGCAACCTTGCCCGCGTCATCGGGGTGTCGCCGGCCGAGGTGCCTGACGCGCTGATGCGGGCCTCAGTGGCCTCCTACGCCCGCTATTGGCGGGAGGCGTTCCGCCTGCCGGCGATGGACCTCCCCGCGCTGGCCCGCGAGCTCGACTCGTCGGTGCTGGGCGCCGACAACCTCGACGCCGCGTTGGCCAAGGGCCGCGGGGTGGTGTGCGCGCTGCCGCACAGCGGTAACTGGGACATGGCCGGGGTGTGGCTGGCACAGACGCGCGGCACCTTCACCACGGTCGCCGAACGCCTCAAACCCGAGTCGCTATACGAGCGATTCATCTCCTACCGCGAAAGCCTCGGCTTCGAGGTGCTGCCGCTGTCCGGCGGCGACCGCCCGCCGTTCGAGGTCCTGTGCGACCGGCTGCGCGACAACCGGGTGGTCTGCCTCATGGCCGAGCGCGACCTCACCCGCAGCGGCGTGCAGGTGGACTTCTTCGGAGAACCGACCCGGATGCCGGCCGGGCCGGCGAAGCTCGCGATCGAGACCGGGGCGGCGCTGCTGCCGTCGCACTGCTGGTTCGACGGCGACGGCTGGGCCGTGCACCTGCAACCCGGGCTGGACTGCGCGAGCGGCGACGTCGTGGCCATCACCCAGGCTCTGGCCGACCGGTTCACCGAGAACATCGCCGGCTGGCCGCAGGACTGGCACATGCTGCAGCCGCAGTGGCTGGCCGACCTCCCCGCCGACAGGCGAGCTGCCCTGGACCGGGCCCCGGACCGGGCCCCAGACCCGCGCAGGGACACCTGATGCGAATCGGGATGGTGTGCCCGTACTCGTTCGACGTGCCGGGCGGGGTGCAGGCGCACGTCCTGCAACTCGCTGCGGTGCTGCGGGCCCGCGGACACGAGGTCAGCGTGCTCGCGCCGGCATCGCCGCACACCGTGCTGCCCGACTACGTCGTCTCCGCGGGCAGGGCGGTTCCTATTCCCTACAACGGGTCGGTCGCGCGGCTGCGGTTCGGTCCGGCCACTCACCGCAAGGTCAAAAAATGGCTCGCCGAAGGCGATTTCGATGTGCTGCACCTGCATGAGCCCAACGCGCCGAGTGTGTCGATGCTGGCCCTCAACATCGCCGAGGGCCCGATCGTGGCGACCTTCCACGCGTCGACCAGCAAGTCGCTGACGCTGGCCGTCTTTCAGGGGATACTGCGGCCGATGCACGAGAAGATCGTCGGCCGGATCGCGGTGTCGGACCTGGCCCGGCGCTGGCAGATGGAGGCCCTGGGGACCGACGCGGTGGAGATCCCCAACGGCGTCGACGTCGCGTCGTTCGCCACGGCCCCGCGGCTGGACGGCTACCCGCGGCCGGGGCGGACGGTGCTGTTCCTCGGGCGCTACGACGAGCCTCGCAAGGGCATGGCGGTCTTGCTCGAGGCGCTGCCCCGGCTGGTCGAGCACCTCGCCGACGTTGAGGTGCTCATCGTCGGCCCCGGCGACGAGGACGATCTGCGGGAACGGGCGGGTGCCCTGGCGGGGCACCTGTGCTTCCTGGGGCAGGTCGACGACGCGGGGAAGGCGTCGGCGATGCGCAGCGCCGACGTCTACTGCGCGCCGAACACCGGCGGCGAGAGCTTCGGCATCGTGTTGGTGGAGGCGCTGGCCGCCGGGACCGCGGTGGTGGCAAGCGACCTGGACGCCTTCCGGCGGGTGCTGCTCGACGGAGAGGCCGGGCGCCTGGTGCCCGTCGGCGACGGCGACGCACTGGCCGACGCGCTGATCGACGTACTGCAGAACGACACGCTGCGGCACCGGTTGGCGACGGCGGGCGATCAGGCGGTGGCGCGCTACGACTGGTCGGTGGTGGCCGGCGAGATCATGCGCGTCTACGAGACGGTCGCCGGCGCGGGCGCCAAGGTCGAGGTGGCCAGCTGATGTCGTGGCTGATCGCGGGCGCCGTGCTGGCGGTTGTGGTGCTGGCCGCGTGGGGCTCCTGGGCGTATCGGACCGCTAACCGGCTGAACCGGCTGCACGTCCGCTACGACCTGTCGTGGCAGGCGCTGGACGCCGCCCTGGCGCGGCGCGCGGTGGTGGCTCGGGCGGTGGCGATCGACGCGTACGGCGGCGCACCCGAGGGGCGGCGGCTGGCGGCGCTGGCCGACGCGGCGGAGAACGCGGCGCGGCCCCGGCGCGAGGTGCGCGAGAACGCCCTCTCGGCCGCGCTGGCGGTGGTCGAGCCGGCGTCGCTGCCGGCAGGTCTGATCGCCGAGTTGGCCGACGCCGAAGCCAGGGTCCTGCTGGCCCGCCGGTTTCACAACGACGCTGTCCGCGACACCCTCGCGTTGGCCGAACGTCGTTGGGTGCGGTTCTTCAGACTGGGCGGAACCGCCTCGTTACCAAGCTATTTCGAGATCGTCGAACGCTCCCACGCGTTCGCCCACGGTGCGCCGGGTGTGCTCAACCACCGCACGTCGGCGCGCGTGGTGCTACTCGACGAGAACGGCGCGGTGCTGCTGTTGTGCGGCTCGGATCCGGCGATCACCGACGCGTCCCCGGCCGGACGGGCGCCGAGGTGGTGGTTCACGGTGGGCGGCGAGGTGCGCGACGGGGAGCGCCTTGCCGAGGCCGCCGTGCGGGAGCTGGACGAGGAAACCGGGCTGCGGGTCACGGCGGCCGACATGGTGGGACCCGTCTGGCGCCGCGACCAGGTTTTCGAGTTCAACGGCTCGCTGATCGACAGCGAGGAGTTCTTCTTCGTCTGCCGCACCCGACGTTTCGAGCCGTCCGCCCGCGGCCGGACCGAGCTCGAGCGTCGCTACATCCACGGCCACCGCTGGTGTGATGTTGACGACATCGCCGGGCTCGTCGCTGACGGCCAGGCCGTGTATCCCATGCAGCTGTCCGAACTGCTCAGCGACGCCGCCGAACTGGCCGGGGGCCGCACGCCCGGCCAGCTTCAGTCCATTCGCTGACTGCGCCGGTCATCGCGAGCATGCAGGGCCTCTAGACTGGGCAGACCGAAGTCGAAGGAGATCGCCAGTGGACACCGCCGCAGAACGCAGCAGCGGGCAAACCGGAACAGCGCGCGTCAAACGTGGCATGGCCGAGATGCTCAAGGGCGGCGTCATCATGGACGTCGTCACCCCGGAGCAGGCCCGCATCGCTGAAGGAGCCGGTGCGGTCGCGGTGATGGCGCTCGAGCGGGTGCCCGCCGACATCCGCGCACAGGGTGGCGTGGCGCGGATGAGCGACCCCGACTTGATCGAAGGCATCATCGCCGCGGTCACCATCCCGGTGATGGCCAAAGCCCGCATCGGTCACTTCGCGGAGGCGCAGATCCTGCAGAGTCTTGGCGTCGACTACATCGACGAATCCGAGGTGCTCACTCCCGCCGACTACACCCACCACATCGACAAGTGGGCATTCACCGTGCCCTTCGTGTGCGGGGCCACCAATCTCGGCGAGGCGCTGCGCCGCATCAGCGAGGGCGCGGCGATGATCCGGTCCAAGGGCGAAGCGGGCACCGGTGACGTCTCCAACGCCACCTCCCACATGCGGGCGATCGGCGGCGAGATTCGTCGGCTGACGTCGTTGTCGCCCGACGAGTTGTACGTTGCCGCCAAGGAACTGCAAGCCCCCTACGACCTTGTCGTCGAGGTCGCCCGATCGGGCAGGCTGCCCGTCACGCTGTTCACCGCGGGAGGTATCGCGACGCCGGCCGACGCTGCGATGATGATGCAACTGGGCGCCGATGGCGTCTTCGTCGGATCCGGCGTCTTCAAGTCCGGCGCCCCCGAGCACCGCGGCGCGGCGATAGTCAAGGCCACCACCTTCTACGACGACCCCGACATGCTCGCCAAGGTGTCGCGCGGACTGGGTGAGGCGATGGTGGGCATTAACGTCGACGACATCCCGGCGCCGCATCGCCTGGCCGAGCGCGGCTGGTAAGAGCTTGTCGATCGAGCAGATCCTCGACCTCGAACAGCTCGACGTCAACATCTTCCGGGGACGCGTCTTCAGCCCTGACTCAGGTTTTTTGCAGCGCACGTTCGGGGGTCACGTGGCGGGCCAGGCGCTGGTGTCCGCGGTGCGCACGGTCACGCCTGAGCACCGGGTGCACTCTCTGCACGGCTACTTCCTGCGGCCCGGCGACGCCATCGCGCCCACCCTCTTCCTCGTCGAGCGCCTGCGCGACGGCGGCTCGTTCTGCACCCGGCGAGTCAACGCCGTGCAACACGGCGAGACCATCTTCTCGATGTCGGCGTCGTTCCAGCCCCATCAGAACGGAATCAATCATCAGGACTCGATGCCTGCTGCGGCGCCGCCGGACGATCTGCCCGGGTTGAGCTCGATGAGGGTGTTCGACGACGCCGGCTTCCGCCAGTTCGAGGAGTGGGACATCCGGATCGTGCCGCAGGAGCGCCTCGAGTACCTGCCCGGCAAGGCCTCCCAGCAGCAGGTGTGGTTCCGGCACCGCGACCCGCTGCCCGACGATCCGGTGCTGCACATCTGCGCGCTGGCCTACATGAGCGACCTCACGCTGTTGGGTTCGGCTCAGGTCACCCACCTCGATGAGCGCGAACACCTGCAGGTCGCGTCGCTGGACCACGCGATGTGGTTCATGCGGGATTTCCGGGCCGACGAGTGGCTGCTCTACGACCAGTCGTCCCCGTCGGCCTGCGGCGGCCGGGCGCTGTGCCAGGGCAAGATCTTCAGCCATGCAGGTGAGATGGTCGCCGCAGTCATGCAGGAGGGTCTGACCCGCTTCCCGCGCGGATACCCCTCGACCCGGCCGTGAGCTCGCGGTGAATTCCCCGCGGATCGGCGTGCTCGCGCTGCAGGGCGACACCCGGGAACATCTGGCGGCGCTGGCCGAGGCCGGCGCCGCGCCGATCACGGTGCGCCGCCGCGGCGAGCTTGACGCGGTCGACGGGCTGGTCATTCCCGGCGGCGAATCCACCGCGATGAGCCACCTGCTGGTCGAGTTCGACCTACTCGAACCGCTGCGGGGACGGCTGGCAGAGGGTCTCCCGGCCTACGGGGCGTGTGCGGGCATGATCCTGCTGGCCTCGGAGATCCTGGACGCCGGTATGCGGGGCAGGCAGGCGCTGCCGCTGCGCGCGATCGACATGACCGTGCGCCGCAACGCCTTCGGGCGACAGGTCGACTCCTTCGAAGGGGATGTCGCCTTCGCGGGGTTCGACGAGCCGGTGCGCGCGGTGTTCATCCGGGCGCCCTGGGTCGAGCGGTCCGGCGCGGGCGTGCAGGTGTTGGCGCGCGCCGCGGGCCACGCTGTCGCGGTCCGGCAGGGCTCGATGCTCGCCACGGCGTTTCACCCGGAGGTGACCGGGGACCGTCGCGTCCACCAGTTGTTCGTCGACATGGTGACCGGCCGTCGCTGAGCGCCGCCGCCGAGCGTGAAGCCAGCTTCACGCTCGTCACCGGCCGTGAAGCTGGCTTCACAATCGGCGGGGCCAGGCTGGCACGTAGACTCGACAGGCGAACCGCGAGCAAAAGAATGAGGTAGGACAGCGATGAGCGGCCATTCCAAGTGGGCCACCACCAAACACCAGAAGGCCGTCAAAGACGCGCGCCGCGGCAAGGAGTTCGCCCGGCTGGTCAAGAACATCGAGGTCGCCGCGCGTACCGGCGGTGGTGATCCGGCGGGCAACCCGACGCTGTACGACGCGATCCAGAAGGCGAAGAAGAGCTCGGTGCCCAACGAGAACATCGAGCGGGCCCGCAAGAGGGGTGCCGGCGAGGAGGCCGGCGGCGCGGACTACCAGACCATCACCTACGAGGGCTACGGACCCAACGGCGTGGCCGTGCTGATCGAGTGCCTCACCGACAACCGCAACCGGGCGGCGAGCGAGGTCCGCCTGGCCATGACGCGCAACGGCGGTGCCATGGCCGATCCCGGGTCCGTCGCCTACCTGTTCTCCCGCAAGGGCGTGATCAACCTCGAGAAGAACGGCCTGACCGAGGACGACGTGTTGACGGCGGTGCTCGACGCCGGCGCCGAGGACGTCACCGACCTGGGTGAGAGCTTCGAGATCATCTCCGAGCCGACCGATCTGGTGGCGGTGCGCACCGCGTTGCAGGAGGCGGGCATCGACTACGACTCCGCCGAGGCGGGGTTCCAGCCCTCGGTGACGGTGCCCCTCGACGCCGACGGCGCGCAGAAGGTGATGAAGCTCATCGACGCCCTGGAAGAGAGCGACGACGTGCAGGACGTCTACACCAACGCCGACATCTCCGACGATGTTCTGGCGCAGCTGGACGCCTGACGCAGGCCCGGCCGGCGGGAATCCCCCCGGCGGGCGTGTCCTGCGTGCCCGCGCCGGACCGACCCGCTAACCTATCGAACAAGCGTTCGGTGAAGGGGCGATACGGTGCTGGTGATGGGAATCGACCCGGGGTTGACCCGGTGCGGGCTGTCGCTCGTCGAGAGCCCGGGTGGCCGGCAGGTGGTGGCACGGGACGTGGACGTGGTGCGCACGCCGTCAGACGCGCCGATCGCCCATCGCCTCCTGGCTATCAGCGACGTCGTCGAGCACTGGATGGACACCCATCATCCGGATGTGGTCGCCATCGAGCGGGTGTTCTCTCAACTGAACATGACGACGGTGATGGGTACCGCGCAGGCCGGCGGGGTGATCGCGTTGGCGGCGGCCAAGCGCGAGATCGACGTGCACTTCCACACTCCCACCGAGGTCAAGGCGGCGGTGACCGGCAACGGCGCCGCCGACAAGGCGCAGGTGACCGCGATGGTCACCAGAATCCTTGGGCTGCAAACGAAGCCGACGCCGGCCGATGCCGCCGACGCGCTGGCGTTGGCGATCTGCCACTGCTGGCGCGCGCCGATGATGGCCAGGATGGCCAAAGCCGAGGCGCTGGCCGCCGAGCAGCGCCGTGTCTACCAGGCCAAGCTCAGGGTTGCCCGATGATCGCGTCGGTGCGGGGCGAGGTGCTTGAGGTGGCGCTCGACCACGCCGTGATCGAGGCCGCCGGCGTCGGCTACCACGTGAACGCGACACCGTCCACGCTGGCCACGCTGCGGCAGGGGAGCGAGGCCCGCCTGGTCACGGCCATGATCGTGCGGGAGGACTCGCAGACGTTGTATGGGTTTGTCGACTCTGAGACCCGCGACCTGTTCCTCACGCTGCTGTCGGTCTCGGGGGTGGGGCCACGGCTGGCCATGTCGACGCTCGCTGTGCACGACGCCGGCGCGCTGCGCCAGGCGTTGCACGACGGGGACGTTGCCGCGCTGATCCGGGTCCCGGGTATCGGCAAGCGGGGGGCCGAGCGGATGGTGCTGGAGTTGCGCGACAAGGTGGGTGCGGTGGGCGCCGGCGGCGGGCCGGGCGGCGCCCCGGTGGCGAGCGGCCACGCGGTGCGGGGTCCGGTGGTGGAGGCCCTGATTGGGCTGGGGTTCCCGGCGAAGCAAGCCGAAGACGCCACCGACACGGTGCTGGCCGCCGACCAGGGCGCGACGACGTCCGGTGCCCTGCGGGCCGCGCTGTCGCTGCTGGGTGGTTCCCGATGATCGGGGACTACTCGGAGGAGTCTGCCGAACCCGACGAACGTGAGGTCTCCGCGGCGCTGACCGTGGGCGAGGGGGACATCGACGTCAGCCTGCGGCCCCGCTCGCTGGCGGAGTTCATCGGCCAGCCGCGGGTGCGCGAACAACTGCAATTGGTCATCGAGGGCGCCAAGAACCGCGGCGGCACGCCCGACCACATCCTGCTGTCCGGTCCGCCGGGGCTGGGCAAGACGTCGCTGGCGATGATTATCGCCGCCGAACTGGGCACCTCTCTGCGGGTGACGTCCGGCCCGGCGCTCGAGCGCGCGGGCGACCTGGCCGCAATGCTGTCCAACCTGGTCGAGCACGACGTACTTTTCATCGACGAGATCCACCGCATCGCCCGGCCGGCCGAGGAGATGCTCTATCTCGCGATGGAGGACTTCCGGGTGGACGTCGTTGTCGGCAAGGGGCCCGGCGCGACCTCGATCCCGCTGGAGGTGGCGCCCTTCACCCTGGTGGGCGCTACCACCCGGTCCGGCGCGTTGACCGGCCCGCTGCGCGACCGGTTCGGTTTCACCGCGCACATGGATTTCTACGAGCCCAGCGAACTGGAACGGGTCCTGGCCCGCTCGGCCGGGATCCTCGGAATCGAGTTCGACGCCGAGGCCGGCACCGAGATCGCGCGGCGTTCGCGGGGAACGCCGCGCATCGCCAACCGGCTGCTGCGCCGGGTGCGCGACTACGCCGAGGTGCGCGCCGACGGCGTGATCACCCGCGATGTCGCCAAGTCCGCGCTGGCGGTGTACGACGTCGACGAACTTGGTCTGGACCGGCTGGACCGGGCGGTGTTGACGGCGCTGACCCGCGGCTTCGGCGGCGGTCCCGTCGGGGTGTCGACGCTGGCCGTGGCGGTCGGCGAGGAAGCCGCCACCGTCGAGGAGGTGTGCGAGCCGTTCCTGGTGCGCGCCGGCATGGTCGCGCGCACCCCGCGCGGTCGGGTGGCCACTGCGCAGGCCTGGACGCACCTCGGGCTGACCCCGCCCGCCGGGGCGGCGGGCCTCGGCCAGCCAGGGCTGTTCGAGTAGGAAGCCCGCGCCGACGGCGCAGCGCCTTTCGCGAACGTGCGCGTCTGCGCGCAGACACGCCGTCAGGGGCGCGAATCTGCGCACGCCCGCGACGGATGAGGGTGCTCCGACCCCGGTTTACACCTCGCGCAGGAGTCCGCCGAGGATGTCGAGTCCCTCGGCCAGCAGCTCGTCGCTGATGGCGAGCGGCGGCAGCAGCCGGACGACGTTGCCGAACAGGCCGCAGGTCAAGACG
>CAIYOH010000023.1 GCA_903927745.1 uncultured Mycobacteriaceae bacterium | reverse complement strand
GCCGTCGGGACATCCTGCGCGCCTGCATCGTGCCGCGTTCGGCCGGTGACGTCGATCGACGTGAGTTGCGTCAGAATCTCGTCTCCCGGCTGCCGCCGTGGATGGTGCCTGCTGAGTGGTTGATCCTCGCCGAACTCCCGCTGTCGGCCAACGGCAAAGTCGATCGGCGCGTGCTCGCGCAGGGGATCCTGGCGAGCCGCGATGACAGCGACGTTGACGGACCGCGAACGCTGCTTGAGATGGAGATCCTGCGGATCTGGCGGAGTTTGTTCGGGCGCCAGGATATTGGCCCCGACGATGACTTCTTCGAGATGGGTGGGCATTCGTTGCTGGCGGTGCAGTTCGTGGACCAACTCGAGCACCTGCTCGGCCACCGCCTTCCGATCACCATGCTGTTTCAGACGCCGACCGTCGACTCGCTGGTTCGTGCGCTGTCCAGCGAAAGCTGGCTGCCGGAGTGGACCTCACTCGTGCCGCTGCAACCCGTAGGAACACGCCGCCCGCTGTTCCTGATGCACGGAATGACAGGCTTAACTCTCCACTACTGGCAGTTTGCCCGTCTGCTGTCACCCGATCAGCCTGTCTACGGCCTGCAGGGGGTCGGGAGCGACGGCAGCGCGCCACGTCACCGGACGCTTGCAGATATGGCGGCGCATTACCTTCGGGAGATCCGTAGTTCCCAGCCGGTGGGGCCCTACCAGCTGGGTGGCTACTCCCTCGGGGGCTGGATCGCCTACGAGGTGGCCAGCCAACTCCGCGCGGCCGGTCAGGAGGTGACGTTGTTCATTTTGGACACTCATCCGTTCTGTGTTGTCCCGTGGTCGGCGCGTGGCGCCTACGCGCTGACGAAGGTCGTCGCAGCCATCGGTATGTCAGGAGAACATCTTTCGAATCTGTCCGCCCTTGGTTTTCGTGGCCGGCTGGTTTACGTAGCGAAACGGGTCATGTGGTTTATGCGAGGTTTATTCAGGCCGCCCGCCGGGCCTTTACCGATTCCAGAGAACGTTTTGTCAGTGGTTGCGATGGCGGTGGAAGCTCCTGAAATGGATTATTACTCCGCGGTTGCGGAGCGTCACTGCGTCGGCGTGATCGATGGACGAGTCGAGTTATTCCTCGCGCGTGAACCCTTGGTTCCACGGCCTATCCAGATAGCCCAGACACTGTTTTGGCGGTCGCTCGTGCGGGGTCAGGTGCGCGTGCATCTTCTGCCGTGTCCCCACAGGGACATCTTCACTGATGCGCACATCAAGGAAGTGGCCGAGATCGTGGACCGTGTCCTGGCCGAACGCAGCTCAGAGAGTCAGCC
Organism: uncultured Mycobacteriaceae bacterium; assembly: GCA_903927745.1. Classification (GTDB taxonomy): domain Bacteria; phylum Actinomycetota; class Actinomycetes; order Mycobacteriales; family Mycobacteriaceae; genus Mycobacterium. The sequence goes on along the minus strand of CAIYOH010000023.1, from coordinate 6,387 downwards.
GGCCTACACGTCGTAGTAGAGGGCGAACTCGTACGGGTGCGGCCGGATCTGGACCGGCAGAATCTCGTTCTCTCGCTTGAAGTTGATCCACGTCTCGATCAGGTCGGGTGTGAAAACTCCACCCTCGGTGAGGTATTCGTGGTCGGCTTCCAACCGGTCGATCACCGCGGCCAGCTGGGTGGGCGCCTGCGGGATGTTGGCGGCCTCCTCCGGCGGTAGCTCGTAGAGGTCCTTGTCGACCGGCGCCTGAGGCTCGATCTTGTTCTTGATGCCGTCCAGGCCCGCCATGAGCATGGCGGCGAACGCCAGGTACGGATTGCCTGAGGAGTCGGGGCAGCGAAACTCCAGCCGCTTGGCCTTCGGGTTGCTGCCGGTGATCGGGATGCGTACGCAGGCCGAGCGGTTGCGCTGGCTGTAGACGAGGTTGATGGGAGCCTCGTAGCCGGGAACCAGCCGCTTGTAGGAGTTCACCGTCGGGTTGGTGAATGCCAGCAGCGACGGAGCGTGGTGCAGCAGGCCGCCGATGTAGTGGCGGGCAATATCCGACAGACCGGCGTAGCCCGTCTCGTCGTGCATCAACGGGTTGCCGCCCTTCCACAGCGACTGGTGGGTGTGCATCCCCGAGCCGTTGTCACCGAACAGCGGCTTGGGCATGAACGTGACGGTCTTGCCGTTGGCCCACGCGGTGTTTTTGACGATGTATTTGTAGAGCTGCAAGTCGTCGGCCGCAGCTAGCAGCGTGTTGAACTTGTAGTTGATCTCGGCTTGGCCGCCCGTGCCCACCTCGTGGTGGCCCTTCTCCAGGCTGAAGCCGGCCGTGATCAGGTTGCTCAGCATCTTGTTGCGCAGGTCGACGTAGTGGTCGACCGGTGCGACGGGGAAGTACCCGCCCTTGGGCCGGACCTTGTAGCCGCGGTTGGGGCTGCCGTCGAGTTCGGTCGGCGAGCCGGTGTTCCACCAGCCTGAGATCGCGTCGATCTCGTAGAACGACCCGTTGATGCGCGAGTCGAAGCTGATCGAGTCGAAGATGTAGAACTCGGCCTCGGCACCGAAGTACGCGGTGTCGGCGACGCCGGTGCTGATGAGATAGTTCTCGGCCTTGCGGGCGACGTTGCGCGGGTCGCGGGAGTACGGCTCGAGGGTGAATGGGTCGTGGACGAAGAAGTTCAGGTTCAGGGTCTTGGCTTCGGTGAACAGGTCGATCTGCGCCGTCCCGGGGTCGGGCAGCAGCAGCATGTCGGACTCGTGGATCGACTGGAAGCCGCGGATGGACGAGCCGTCGAACGCCAGGCCTTCCTCGAACACGCTCTTGTCGAAGAACGACGTCGGGATCGTGAAGTGCTGCATAACGCCGGGCAAGTCGCAGAACCGGACGTCGACGAACTCGACCTTCTCGTCCTTGACGAGCTTGAAGACGTCGTCGGGAGTCTTTTCCGCCACAAAATGCTCCTTTACTCGGTGAGGCCCGCCGCCTGACGCTAAGCAGCGGATATTGCCCGCCCGTCAAGGCGGTATTGCATGGAGGTTACGTCACCCCGCAGCCCCGGGTGAAGTCCGGTCGGCCCGTGCGGCCCTCCGGCGAGCCTTAGTGTAGGGCCGTGGATGTCGAGTGATGACCCAGGGACCCTACGCCGGTGAGAGACTCGGCTTGCCGCGCAGCGGGCCGGGCTCGCTGGCGCCGACGGGACGCCGGCTGGCCGCCCTGCTGATCGACTGGTTGATCGCCTACGGTCTCGCGGCATTGGCCCAGCGGTTCGGGGTCGTGTCCCCGCAGATGCTGTCGACGGCGGTGCTTGCCGTGTGGTTGGTGCTCGGCCTGCTGTCGGTGCGGCTGTTCAGCTTCACTCCGGGGCAGCTCGCCCTTCGGCTGCAAGTGGTGGCAGTGGACGGACGTGTCCCGGTCGGGATCGGCCGCCTTGCGGTGCGGGGCCTACTCCTCGCGATGGTGATCCCGGCGCTGTTCACCGACTTCGATGGGCGCGGCCTGCACGATCAGCTCAGCCGCACGGCGGTGGTGCGGCGGTTGGCGCGATAAGCCCGCGCTACCTGCGGCGCACCGCCCGCTGCACCCCTCGCATTTTGCCGGCGCCGGGCACCGGCCCCTTGGGCAGGACGGCGGCACCTGTCCGCGATCCCAGAGCGGCCATCCGCGACTCGAGCGAGTCCATCTGTTTGACGGTGATGTTGGCCGGTAGGCGGGTGAGGTGGCGCTCCAGTTTGGACAGTGGAACTTCGTCGTCGCCGTTGCCGATGACGATGTCGTAGATCGGCACGTCGCCGACCAGGCGGGCCGTGCGCTTCTTCTCTTGGGCCAGAAGCGGTTTGACGCGTGTCGCCGTCCCCTCGCCGATCAGGATGACGCCGGGCCGCCCGAGCACGCGGTGCACCGCGTCCAGGTGGCCCGTCGCGGCCACCCCGGGGGTCACCCGCCACTTGCCACGCATGTTGTCCAACACCCACGCCGCGGCGCCGGTCTGCCCCTCGGCCTTCGCGTAGATGGATTTCTGGGCCCGTCGGCTGAAGACGATGAAGGCCGCCAAGGCCCCCAACACCACACCGAAAACGGGCGAGGAGATCATGGCGATCCCACCGGCCCACACCCCGAACGCCACCGACGCCGCCACGATCAGCACGAAGGTGGCGATCATGTACGGCAGCAGGCGCGCGTCCTCGCTGCGCTGAATGGTGAACGCCTGCCACAACTGTGTACGGCGCTCCTTGGAGGCGGCCTTGCGGGCGGCCGTGGCCTGCGCCTTGGCGGCCCGGTTCTCGGCGGCGTTGCGGGTTTTTGCCATGGTCAAAGAATACGTGCGCCCCCGGGCCGGCCGTGTGGGCCCGACGCCTACGGCGTTGCCGCGTTCCGGACCCGGCTGTCGGCGGCCTGCTGGTACAACCGTCCCGCCCGGTAGGACGACCGCACGAGCGGCCCGGCCAGCACGCCGGCGAAGCCCAGCCCCTCGGCGTGCCGCGCGAACTCCTCGAACTCCTCGGGCGTGACCCACCGCTGGACCGGGTGGTGACGCACCGACGGGCGCAGGTACTGAGTGATGGTGACGATGTCGCACCCGGCGTCACGCAGGTCGGCCAGGGCGGTGCGCACTTCGTCGGGGCTCTCGCCTAGGCCGAGGATCAGGTTGCTCTTGGTGACCAGGCCGGCGTCGCGCGCCGCCGTGAGGACTCCGAGACTACGCCGGTAGGTGAAGGCGGGCCGGATCCGTGTGAAGATGCGCGGCACAGTCTCGACGTTGTGCGCCAGCACTTCCGGGCGCGACTCGAACACCTCGGACAGCTGGGCGGGGTCGCCGTTGAAGTCGGGGATGAGCAGTTCGACACCGGTCGACGGGTTGAGCTCCTTGATGGCGCGCACCGTCTCCGCGTACAGCCAGGCGCCGCCGTCGGGCAGGTCGTCGCGGGCGACGCCGGTGATGGTGGCGTAACGGAGCCCCATCGTGGCGACGCTCTCGGCGACCCGGCGGGGCTCGTCGCGATCCAGCGCGGCGGGTTTACCGGTGTCGATCTGGCAGAAGTCGCAGCGGCGGGTGCACTGGTCGCCGCCGATCAGGAAGGTGGCCTCCCGGTCCTCCCAGCATTCGAAGATGTTGGGGCAGCCGGCCTCTTCGCAGACTGTGTGCAGACCTTCGCGTCCGACCAGGGCCTTCAGCGCGGTGTACTCCGGTCCCATCCGGGCCTTCACCCGGATCCACGACGGCTTGCGCTCGATGGGGGTCTGGGCGTTGCGCACCTCCAGCCGCAGCAAGCGGCGGCCTTCGGGTGCGACAGTCACGCGGTCGATGTTACGCCCGTGGCGGAGTGTTCGCGGACCGGCAGCACCCCGTCGAGTGCGTCACAGACGGCGGCCGCAACCGCCACCCGGACGTCGTCGACGGTCACGGTGTGGTGCAGTTCGGCCGTCAACGACGTGACACCGGCGTCGCTGATGCCGCACGGGACGATGGCCCCGAACGCGTCGAGGTCGCAGTCACAGTTCAGAGCGAACCCGTGCAGCGTGGTCGCCCGCGACACCCGAACCCCGATGGCGGCGACCTTGCGCGCGGGCCGGCCACCGCCCGCCGGCACCCACACCCCGGAGCGGCCGTCGATCCGCATCGTTTCCAGGCCGAGATCGCCGCATACCGTGATCAGTGCTTCCTCGACGCGGCGAACGAAGTTCACGACATCGAGCGGCTCGGACAGGCCGATGATCGGGTAGCCGACCAGTTGGCCCGGGCCGTGCCAGGTGATCTTGCCGCCGCGATCGGTGTCGATGACCTCCGGGGACGGCGCGCCGGGGGTGTCGCCGACCGGCCGTTCGTGGGGTTCGGTGCGCCGTCCCGCGGTGAAGACCGGGGGGTGCTGCAGCAGCAGCAGCGTGTCGCCGGCGCCACTGGCCCTGGCGTCGGCCAGGTCGCGCTGCATCTGCCAGGCCGTGCGGTAGTCGACGACGCCGAGCTGTTGGACGCCGACCGGAGTAGATGCCGAGCGGATGGAACCGTTCACCTCACCGACGCTACCCGCAAGGCGGTGGCCCTGCGACGGCCCTGCGACGCGATCGTCACGCCAGAGTGGCGGTGGGTGGTGACGGCCACTCTGGCGTGACGCTCGGGACTGGGATCAGGCGGGGTGACATCAGCCGGGAGTGCGGTCAGTCGCGGTCGCGGCGGGCCAGCGCGTAGCCGAGAGCCTCGCCGACAGTGTTGTGGTGGAACCCAAAACCGGCTCGCTCAAGCGCAGACGGGATGGCGCGCTGACCGACGAGCAGGCCCTCCTCGGCGAACTCCCCCAGGGCGGACCGGATCACGAATCCGGGCGCCGCCAGCGGGGGGATCGGGCGATTGAGCGCGCGTCCGAACGCGGTGGTGAACTCGGCGTTGGTGACGGGCGCCGGTCCGGTCATATTGACCGGACCGGACAGCGACGGGTTGGCTATCGCGAATATGAGCGCCCGCACGACGTCGTCGAGGCTGATCCACGGCATGTACTGGCGGCCGCTGCCCAGCCTCGCGCCGAGCCCGGCTGCGAACAGTGGCCGCATCGAGCCGAGCGCGCCGCCCGCGGGGGAGAACACGATCCCTATGCGGGCCAGCACGACCCGGGCGCCGGCGTCGCGGGCGGTGAGGGTTGCGGCTTCCCAGTCCTGGCACAGCTGGGCCAGGAAACCGCTGCCCGCCGCGTCGGTTTCGTCGACGACCCGATCCCGGGTGTCGCCGTAGTAACCCACCGCGCTGGCGTTGATCAACGTGTCCACGCCTGCGTCGGCGACGGCGTTGGCCAGGACCTCGGTCGGTGTGATGCGGCTGTCCCGCAGGCTCTGCTTGAACGCGCCCGACCACCGGCGCCCGGCCACGCTGACGCCGCAGAGGTTGACGACGGCATCGACCTCGCTCAGCGCGTCGACGTCGAATTCCCCGCTGTCGGGATTCCAGTGCAGTTCACCGGCATTCGCCGGGGCGCGGCGCACGATCCGTAACACCGGGTGATCGGCGGCCCGCAGTGCGGTGGTGAGGGCCGAGCCGATCAGGCCCGAGGAACCCGCGATCGCGACCACGGGATTGCCACCAGCCGACGCCACGTGCCTACAGCCCCAGGTCGGCCTCGAACGCCGCCTCTTCGAGGCGGTGTTTGATGGTGGTGAGGAAGCGTCCGGCGTCGGCGCCGTCGATCAGGCGATGGTCGTAGGTCAGCGGGAGGTAGCACACCGAGCGGACCCCGATCGATTCGTTGCCCGTCTCGTCGGCGACCACCCGCGGTCGTTTGACGATCGCGCCGGTGCCCAGCATGGCGGCCTGCGGCGGCACCAGGATCGGGGTGTCGAACAGGGCGCCCTGGCTGCCGATGTTGGTGATGGTGAACGTACCACCGGACAACTCGTCGGGTTTGAGGTTGCCCGACCGTGCGCGCTCGGCGATGTCGGCGATAGCCCTGGCCAGCCCGGCCAGCGACAGGTCACCGGCGTTGTGGACGACGGGGGAGAGCAGGCCCTGCTCGGTGTCCACCGCGAAGCCGAGGTGCTCGGCGTCGTAGTAGGTGATCTCCTTGCTGTCCTCGTTGTAGCTGGCGTTGATGTTGGGGTGCACCTTCAGGGCGTCGATCACCGCGCGGGCGATGAACGGCAGGTACGTCAGGTTCACGCCCTCGCGCTCGGCGAACGCCGTCTTGGCCCGCGCCCGCAACCCGACGATCCTGGTCATGTCGACCTCGTGGGTCTGGGTGAGCTGCGCGGTCGCCTGCAGGGATTCGCGGGTCTTGGCGGCGGTGATCTGGCGGATCCGGCTGGCCTTCGCCGTGGTGCCACGCAGGTGACTCAGCGCGGGCGAGGGCGCGGCGGCCGGGGCCGCGGCGGCCGCCGGGGCCACGGCGGGGGTCGGCGTGGGCGTCGGGGTGGTGGCG
>CAIYOH010000022.1 GCA_903927745.1 uncultured Mycobacteriaceae bacterium | reverse complement strand
GCCCCCACAACTCACCGCCACCGCACCCGGCGTCCGACCCACCTGCGCCGCAAACACCGCCGACAACGACACCGGCACAGACCCCCGCGCAGACCCCGGAGCCACCAACGCCGCCCGATTACCCCACCCCTCCAAACGCGCAAGCTCCCCCGCATCCACCACCTCAATCGACGACAACCGCCGACCAGAATCACCCGTCATCGCCTCCAACACCCGCTCGAAGCGCTCCACGAGCCCCTCGACGGTGGCGGGGTCGAACACGTCGGTGCGGAACTCGACCAGGCCGGCGATTCCGGCGGGCTCGCCGGACGCGCTGAACCGGTCGGCCAGGGTGATGGTGAGGTCCATGCGGGCGGTGTGGGTCTCCACGGGCAGCGGCGTGACGCGAACGTCGCCCAGGGCCAGTCCGCCGGCGTCGCCGTCCTGCCAGTCGAAGTTCTGCCAGGCAAGCACCACCTGGACCAGGGGGTGGTGGGTGAGGCTGCGGGTCGGTTTGAGCCGGTCGACCAGCACCTCGAACGGCACGTCCTGGTGCTCGTAGGCGGCCAGGGCGCGTCGGCGCACCTGGGCGAGCAGGTCGGCGACGGTGGGGTTGCCGGTGAGGTCGACGCGCAGCACCAGGGTGTTGACGAAGAAGCCCACCAATTCGTCCAGCGCGGGGTCGCGGCGCCCGGCGATCGGGAATCCGACGCCCACGTCGCGGCTACCGGTCAGCTCCGACAGCAGCACCGCCAGCGCGGTTTGCATCACCATGAAGGCGGTGGCGTTGTGGTCGCGGGCGAGTTGGGCGACCCGCTGCTGCAACTCGGCGGGCCACTCCACCGCGATGGTGGCCCCGCGGTAGTCGGCGGTCGGGGGGTAGGGCCGGTCGGTGGGCAGCGCGAGCTGCTCGGGCATGCCGGCGAGGGCGTCTTCCCAGTAGGCGACCTGCGCGGCGATCCGGCTGTCGCTGTCGGCGAGGTCGCCCAGCTGCGCGCGCTGCCACAGCGTGAAGTCGACGTACTGCACGGCCAGGTCGGCCCACTGAGGGGCGCGGCCCGCGCACCGGCTGGCGTAGGCGGTCCCCATATCGGCCACCAGCGGGGTGACCGACCAGCCGTCGGAGGCGATGTGATGCACCACGGCGACCAGGACGTGTTCGTCGTCGGCGACACGGAACAGCGTTGCCCGCATGGGTATTTCGCACGCAAGGTCGAACGGTCGGCCCACCTCGGCGTCAATCGCCGCACCCAGTTGGTGTTCCATCCAGCCGGCGGCGTCAACGATGTGCCAGCCGAAGTCGGCGCGCTCGGCGGGCACCACCAGCTGCCGGGGCGTGCCCTGCTCCGCGGGGAAGAGCGTGCGCAGGCTTTCCTGGCGGGCCACCACGTCGGCCAGCGCCACGCCGAGGGCGTCGGCGTCCAACGGTCCGCTCAGCCTCAGGGCCACGGCGAGGTTGTAGATCGCCGACGGGCCCTGGATCTGGTCGATGACCCACAGCCGGGACTGGGCGAACGACAGCGGGATGACCTCGGGCCGCTCGGCGGCCGTCAGCGGCGCTAGGCGGTCCTCGTCGCCGCCGATGCGGGGCGCCAACTGCGCGACGGTGGGCGCCTCGAACACGACCCGCACGGCCAGGCCGGCGTCGAGGGCGGTATTGACCGCGGCCACCAGGCGCATCGCCGACAACGAGTCGCCACCGAGGTCGAAGAACGAGTCATCGACCCCGACGCGCTCGGCTCCCAGCACCTGGGCGTAGATGCCGACCAGGATCTCCTCGGTGAGGGTGCTCGGGGCGCGGTAGCGGCCCGTGTCTTGGTAATCCGGTGCGGGCAGGGCGCGGGTGTCGAGTTTGCCGTTGACCGTCAGCGGCAGCGTCTCCAGCGCCAGCACCGCCGACG
>CAIYOH010000021.1 GCA_903927745.1 uncultured Mycobacteriaceae bacterium | reverse complement strand
CGGCGATGCGACCCCGCTGCGCGCCCCAGTCGACGAAATACGGTCCTGCAAGCGCCGCCGTCAGCGCAAGGATCAGCAGGATCGCAAGACCGGTCAGGATATCGCGCAACAGATCTCAACCCGGTGGGAGGAAACGGCGTCACACTCTATCGCACTTCATGGCGGCAGGGTGACGGTGACCCGCCTCAAAGCGTGACGATCTTGCCCGGATTCATGATGTTGGCCGGGTCGAGCGTGCGCTTGATCGAGCGCATCATCGCCAGGGTCGCGGCGGGATGCTCGTCGACCAGATGCTTCATCTTCTTCTGCCCGACGCCATGCTCCCCCGTGCAGGTGCCCTCCATCGCCAGGGCCCGGTCAATCAGGCGTTCGACAAAGGCATGCGCCCGCGCCACCTCGCCGGCGTCCTCGGGGTCGATCAGCGGCAGGACGTGGAAGTTGCCGTCGCCAACATGCCCGACGATGGTCGCCAGCAGCCCGGTCTCGGCCAGGTCGCGCTGCGTCTCCTCGACGCATTCGGCCAGCCGCGAGATCGGCACGCAGACATCGGTGGCGATGCTGCGGGCGCCGGGCCGCAGCGCCATCGAGGCCCAGTAGGCATCGTGCCGCGCCTGCCACAGCCGGGTCCGCTCCTCGGCCTTCGTCGCCCACTCGAACCGTCCGCCGCCGAACTCGGCAGCGATCTCGCCGAAGCACTCGGACTGTTCGCGGACCGATGCGTCGGTGCCGTGGAACTCGACGAACAGGGTCGGCACCTCCGGCAGGGTCATCTTCGAGTACAGGTTGATGGCACGGATCTGCTCGGCATCGGCGAGCTCGACGCGGGCCACCGGGATGCCGGCCTGGATCGTGGCGATCGCGGCATCGCAGGCGGCGCGAATCGACGGGAACGGGCACAGGCCGCCGGCGATCGCCTCCGGAATGCCGTGCAGCTTCAGCGTGATCTGCGTGACGATGCCGAGCGTGCCCTCGGCACCGACGAACAGCCGCGTGAGATCGTAGCCGGCCGACGACTTGCGCGCCCGGCGCGAGGTGACGACGACCTCGCCGTCGGCGGTCACCACCGTGAGCGCCAGCACATTGTCCTTCATGGTGCCATACCGCACCGCGTTGGTGCCCGACGCGCGGGTCGAGACCATGCCGCCGAGGGATGCGTCGGCCCCCGGGTCGATGGGGAAGAACAGGCCGGTGTCGCGCAATTGCTCGTTGAGCGCCTTGCGCGTGACGCCGGGTTCGACGACGCAATCGAGGTCTTCGGCGTGAACGGCGACGAGGCGGTTCATCAGCGATGTATCGACGCAGACGCCGCCGAAGGGCGCGTTGACATGGCCCTCGAGCGAGGTGCCCGTCCCGTAGGGAATGACCGGCACGCGCCGCGCCGCGCAGAGTTGCACGACCCGGACGACCTCTCGCGCGTCGCGCGGGACAACGACGCAATCGGGCGGCTGGTTCTCGCCCCAGGTCAGCGTGTGCGCGTGCTGGCGGCGCACGGTTTCGTTGGCGGAGCAGCGGTCGCCCAGGGCGTCCGCCAGTTCGCGCGTCACGGCGGCGACGGCCGCGGCGGAGGGGCGTTCGAACCCGTTCATCCCGCGAATCCTCCGGCGTCGAGAAAGGCCTGTTCCTCCGGCGTCGTGACGCGGCCGAGCAAGGCGTTGCGATGGGGAAAACGTCCGAAGCGCGCGATGATGTCGCGGTGGACGCGCGCGAATTCCGCGCCTTCGGAATCGCCCGCCGCGACGCATTTTTCGAGGCAGAATTCCTGATCGCGCGAGTTCTCCGAGTGCATGGCGG
>CAIYOH010000020.1 GCA_903927745.1 uncultured Mycobacteriaceae bacterium | reverse complement strand
TGGCCGACCTGTACTGCAGGGTATTACTGGAGGTCGGCCCGCAACCGGTGCTCACCGCGCAGGCCATGCGGGCCTGGCCCGACCCGGCCACCGCGCCGCGGGCGATCGCGTCGCTGCGCAAGAATGGCGCCGACCAGCGCCAGATCCACGAAGCCCTGGCCAACGCCTACACCGTCGGCCACCTGCCCGACTTCGCCGCTCTGCAGCACGGGCCGGTGTGCAAACTCGACCTGCCCACCTACCCGTTCCAGCATCGCCAGTACTGGTTCGGCGAGAAGCGGATCCTGCCGACGCTGAGGGCCTCGAACCGGGCCCCCGCCGCGGGTACCGACTCCGTCCGGCTGCTCGAAGACGGCCAGATCGCCGAACTCGCCGCGCTGCTCGACGGCGCCGGCGGCAACCAGCAGACCGTCGATGTGCTGACGAAGTTCGCTGCACGACACAATCAACAGCGCCAAGCCCAGTCCATCGCGGACTCCCGCTACGAGATCCGCTGGGAGAAGTCCGCTGCTGCCGTCCCGGGGGTGGTCGGTGGCGACACCGGCGAGGGATCGTTGTGGATCCTCATCGGCGATGACGCCGAGGCGATCCAGCCGGTGACTGACGTACTCACGGCGCAGGGGAGTCAGCACCGGATCATCGAGTTGCCGGCGTCCGACGCGGACGGGGAACGCCTCGAGGCCGCGTTGCGTGCCGCGGCGGCGGATACACCGGCGCTGCGTGTGCTGCACGTTGCGGCACTGGAGTCCGACACCACACCGTCGATGCGGTCCCTGTTGCGTCTGCAGCACCGGATCTTGGGTGGCACCCGGCGCCTGTTCCGGGCCGCGGCTGCTGCCGACCTGACCGCACCCATCTGGGTGGTGACCCGTGGAGCGCAGCATGTCGCCGGCGCGGACACGGTGTCGCCGGTGCAGTCTTGCCTGTGGGGCTTTGGCCGCACCGCCGCCCTGGAATATCCGCGGTTGTGGGGCGGGCTGGCCGACCTGTCCGAGGGTGGCGCCGACGAGTGGTCCCGCCTGATCACCCACCTGCAGACCGCGGCGCGCAGCGAGGACCAGATCGCGCTGCGCGACGCGGCGGTCTATGTCCCGCGGTTGACCCGGCGCGCCGGGCAGCCGGCGGGGACACCGGTGGCGCTGCGCGCCGACGCCACCTATCTGGTGACCGGCGGCCTGGGCGCGATCGGGCTGGAGGTGGCCGGGTATCTGGCCGCGCACGGCGCCGGGCACCTGGTGCTCACCAGCCGTCGAGCACCGGGTGAGGCCGCCCAGCGGCGCATCGACGCGCTGAGTGCGCAGCATGGCTGCGAGGTGCGGGTGATGACGGCCGACGTTGCCGATGCGCACGGCGTCGCCCGCCTGATGACCGCCCTGCAGGCCGAACTGCCACTGTTGGCGGGCATCGTCCACGCCGCCGGTGAGATCAGCGCGACCCCGCTGCAGGACCTTGATGCTGCCGAAATCGACCGGGTGTTCGCCGGGAAAGTTTGGGGTGCCTGGCATTTGAGTGAAGCCACCGCCGACATGACGCTGGACTTCTTCTGCAGCACCTCGTCGATCTCCTCGGTGTGGGGCAGCTTCGGCCAAGCCGCCTACAGCGCGGCGAATGCCTTCCTCGACGGGCTGGCCTGGCGGCAGCGCGCGCAGGGCGTGCCGGGGATCGCCGTCAACTTCGGCCCGTGGGCGGCGGGCATGGCCGACGCGGAGGCCCGGGCGCACCTGGACAAGCGCGGTGTGCGGACGTTGTCGCCCGCCGACGCGCTCGCGGGCATGGCAGAGCTACTGACGGGCTCGGCAGCGCAGGGTCCAGCGCAGGGTGTGGTGGCCACCATCGACTGGGCCAGCTTCCTCCCGCTCTACCAGATGGCGGGCAAGCGGGCGTTCCTGTCCCAGCTGGAGGCCGAGGTGCCCGAGGCGCAGGCGGCGCAGGCGCAGTCCGGGAACACCCGACTGGTCGAGGAACTCACCCGGGCTCCGGTGCAGCGGCGCAGGAAAATTGTCGCGGATTATCTGCGCGAGGCGGTGGCGCACGTGACGCGAGTCGATGCCGCGGAGATACGAGAGGATGCTGGATTCTTCGACCTCGGTATGGATTCGCTGATGGCCATCGAATTGCGGCACCGCATCGAACAAGCAGTCGGCGAGGAACTGCCGGCCACGCTCGCGATGGACTACCCGCGCCTGTCCGACGTGGCGGACTATCTGCTCGGCGACGTGCTCGGGCTCGCCGACCAGGCGCTCGTCACTGCGGATTCGATGATGGCTGTGCCGACATCGGGCCACATGGATGAGCCGATCGCGATCGTCTCGGTGGCCTGCCGTTTTCCCGGTGCCCGCGATCCCGAGGCCTTTTGGGAGGTGTTGTCCGGCGGTGTGGACGCGATCCGAGAAGTCCCGGAGGACCGATTCGACATCGACGAGTACTACGACCCGGATCCGGATATGCCCGGCAAGATCTACAGCCGATTCGGTGGATACCTCGATGGAATCGACGGATTCGACCCGGAGTTCTTCGGCATCTCCCCGCGCGAAGCTGTGTGGATCGACCCCCAGCAGCGGCTGATGCTGGAGATCGCGTGGGAAGGCCTGGAACGTGCCGGGTATTCCCCGGCGGCGTTGCGCGGCAGCCGAACCGGAATCTTCGTCGGGGTGGGTGCCAACGAGTACTCCCATCTGCTGTCCGCCGACTCGATCGACAAGATCGAGCCCCACTTCATCACCGGCAATGCGATCAACGCAATTTCGGGCCGGGTCGCATTCGCGCTCGGCCTCGAAGGCCCGGCGATTGCGGTGGACACCGCGTGTAGCTCGTCGTTGGTGGCCGTGCATCAGGCCTGCCAGGCCTTGCGCTCCGGCGACTGCGATGTGGCGTTGGCCGGCGGGGTGAACGTCCTGTTGAGTCCGGTATCCATCGTCGCCGCGTCGCGCGCCAGGATGCTCTCGCCCGTCGGGCGATGCAAGACCTTCGACGCCTCCGCGGACGGCTACGTGCGCAGCGAGGGATGCGGGATTCTGGTGCTCAAGAGGCTCAGCGATGCCGAGCGCGCCGGCGACCGGATCTGCGCGGTCATCCGGGGCAGCGCGGTCAACCAGGACGGCGCGTCCAGCGGGCTGACGGTGCCCAACGGGGGCGCACAGCAACGGCTGATTGCCGCGGCCCTGGCTCGCGCTGGTCTCGCCAGTGGGGATGTGGACTACCTGGAGGCGCACGGGACGGGCACCGCGCTGGGTGACCCGATCGAGGTGCGGGCCGCCGGGGCCGTCTACGGCGTCGACCGAGACCCCGACCGACCGTTGCTGATCGGATCGGTGAAGACCAACATCGGCCACCTCGAGTCGGCATCGGGAGTGGCCGGTCTGATCAAGGTCGTGCTGTCGCTGCAGCACGAGACGCTGCCGCAAAGTCTGCACATCCAGAATCCCTCGCCGCATATCCCGTGGGAGTCGCTGCCGGTGCGGATCGTGGACACGGCTATTCCGTGGCCGGCCAACGGCCACCTGCGCCGCGCCGGAGTGAGTTCCTTTGGATTCACCGGTACCAACGCGCACGTCCTGATCGAGGAGGCGCCGCCACCCGCGGAGACCGCCGACGAATATTCGACCGGCGACGTAGGTGACGCCGCCGTGACAGCGGAGGCGGACGGTGACGACAAGCGGGTCGACGTGTTGCCCCTGTCCGCGCGGTCACCGCAGGCGCTGATGGCCTTGGTGCAGCGCTACGGCACCTGGCTGGACGCGCACCCCAAGGTCGACATCGCCGATGTCTGCTTCACGGCAGGGGTAGGGCGTTCGCATTTTGAGTACCGGGCGGCGCTAGTCGTGGATTCGGTTCAGAGCGCTCGGGATGCGTTGGCCGAGTTGGCCGATAACCGGATGCGACCGGGGGTGGTGCGCGGTGAGTGCACCGAACCGCCGATGACGGCGTGGTTGTTCACCGGGCAGGGCAGCCAATACCCGGGGATGGCGCGCGAGCTGTTCGACGCCGAGCCGGTGTTCGCCGACACCGTGACACGGTGCGCGGACGCGGTGGATCAGATGTTGGCGCGGCCGTTGCTGGAGGTACTGTTCGCAACCGACAGGGAAACCGGCGGTAAATCCGGGAACGCACTGCGACACACAGCGTTTGCGCAGCCTGCACTATTCGCCTTGGAGATGGGGCTGGCTCGGTTGTGGCAGTCGTGGGGGATCGAGCCTGACGTCGTGCTGGGGCACAGCGTGGGCCAGTATGCGGCGGCGAGCGTAGCCGGGGTGTTCAGCCTCGAGGACGGGGCACGGCTGATCGCCGAGCGCGGCCGGCTGTTCGGCAGCCTGCCCGACGGCGGGGGAATGATCGCGGTGATCGCCGACGCCACGTACGCCGAGGAGATCGCCGGCGGGTTCCCGTTGGTGTCCGTCGCCGCCTACAACGGCCCGAATACGGTGCTGTCGGGTCCCCAGGCGGAACTGGACGAGATCTTCGCCAGATGCGGCAACGACGGGATCCGCTGCAACCGGCTGGAAACCAGCCACGCCTTCCATTCGGATTTGCTGGAGCCGGTGCTCGATGAATTCGAGGCCTACGCCGCGCGGTTCGCGTTCGCCGCGCCGAGAGTGCCGCTGGTGTGCAACCGCACCGGTGACGTGCTCACACCGGAAACGCCGCTGGATGCGCATTATTGGCGCAGGCATTCCCGCCAGCCGGTGCAGTTCGCCGAAAGCGTACGCACTGTGGCGGCGATGGGATGTTCGGTGTTGATGGAGATCGGTCCGCAACCGGTTCTCACCGGGGCCGCGGTGCAGATCTGGCCGGAACACCGGGCCGCGCCGCGTGCGATCGTTTCCCTGCGCAAAGGCACCGGCGACCGGCGCCAGATCGCCGAGGCGCTGACCGCCGCCTACGTCAGCGGCCATCGGCCTACATTCACTGCACGGCATGGTCAACCTCGCCGCAGACTCGAACTGCCCACCTATCCGTTCCAGCGCCGCCGTTACTGGCCGAAGACGTCCGGCTTCGCAGGCACTGGAGCCGAGGGCGCTGCCGTATCCGGAATACTGGGTAGTGCAAAAGATCTGGCCTCCGGCGACTCCGTCTACACCAGTCGGCTCTCGGTCAAGTCCCAGCCGTGGCTGTCCGATCACGTCATCTATGGGACCGTTATCGTTCCCGGGGCGACATACGCGGCGATGGCGTTGGCTGCCGTCGGGACGCCGGCGCGGGTGCATGATGTCTTTTTCTACGAGCCGATCGTTTTGGCCGAGAAGGATTCTCGTGAGGTGCAGTTGAGTTTGCATCCCGTCGATGGCGGTTGGTCCTTCCAGGTGCACAGCCGCCCCTTCGGCGACCGGGACGCCGAGTGGTCGCGCAACGCCGACGGCCGTATCGGCGTTGGTGTCGACGGCGATCGGGCCGAGCTGTCACCGGTGCCGGCGGACCCCATCGACTCAGCAGTCGAGCGCCTGGAGCGCACCCGTCCGCAGCAGCTGTTCGAGACCTTCGCCGACATGGAGTTGGCGTGGGGGCCCGCCTGGTCCACGTCGCTGAAATCGCTGTGGGTCGGCGACGGCGAGGCGATCGGCGATGTCAGCGTCGGCGAAGAACTCGCTGAGCATCTGGGAACCGAGCCGATCCATCCGGTGCTGCTCGATCTGTGCACCGGCGTAGCCTTCCCGGCTTTCCCGGCGCTTCGGGCGGCCCAACACGGCGTAGCCGATCTGTTTCTGCCGTTGCGATACGGGCAGGTGGAGTTGCTGGAGAAAATGCCTCGGCGGTTCTACTGCCGTGCCAGGTGGCACACCGGCGGTCTGGACAGCGAAACCCAAGTGTTCGACCTCGACTTCGTCGACCGGGACGGCCGCCGCCTGGGCGGGATTCGCGAGTTCACGGTAAAACGCGCGCCCCGAGAGGCGTTGTTGCGCGGGCTCCGCGGCGATGCCACCCGGCTGCTGTACGCCCTGGGCTGGCACGAGGTACCGCTGTCGGCATCCGGCGGCGACAGGCGTGACAGTGGTGACGTTGGGGGCGCTGGGAGTGTGACCGACACCTGGCTGAT
Organism: uncultured Mycobacteriaceae bacterium; assembly: GCA_903927745.1. Classification (GTDB taxonomy): domain Bacteria; phylum Actinomycetota; class Actinomycetes; order Mycobacteriales; family Mycobacteriaceae; genus Mycobacterium. The sequence continues at coordinate 332 of CAIYOH010000020.1, read as the reverse complement.
CGCGGGGTTCGACGAACTGGCGGCCGGTATGCCAGGTTGCATCACTGTCGACAGGGCCCCGAATTCCCCTGATCCGGTGCCCTTGGGGCAGCTGCTGGCCCACGCCCGCGAGAGCGCGGTGCCGTTCTCCGGTGTCGTCTGGCGCAGTGCCGGACGGGGTCCCGACGAGTCGGCCGCCGAATCTGCCGCGCGGTTGGAGACCGAGATAGCCCACCTGCTCAGCGCGGTGCACACCGTGCAGGGCGATGGGCCGGTCACTCTTCCCGGCGGGCTGTGGATCATCACCGAAGGTGCCGTCGCGACCGAATCCGGCGAGCCGGTCGACCCGGTGC
>CAIYOH010000019.1 GCA_903927745.1 uncultured Mycobacteriaceae bacterium | reverse complement strand
GGTGTTCCTCCTGATATCTGCGCATTCCACCGCTACACCAGGAATTCCAGTCTCCCCTGCAGTACTCCAGTCTGCCCGTATCGCCCGCACGCCCACAGTTAAGCTGTGAGTTTTCACGAACAACGCGACAAACCACCTACGAGCTCTTTACGCCCAGTAATTCCGGACAACGCTCGCACCCTACGTATTACCGCGGCTGCTGGCACGTAGTTGGCCGGTGCTTCTTCTGTAGGTACCGTCACTTGCGCTTCGTCAGAGCTGAAAGAGGTTTACAACCCGAAGGCCGTCATCCCCCACGCGGCGTCGCTGCATCAGGCTTGCGCCCATTGTGCAATATTCCCCACTGCTGCCTCCCGTAGGAGTCTGGGCCGTATCTCAGTCCCAGTGTGGCCGGACACCCTCTCAGGCCGGCTACCCGTCGTCGCCTTGGTGGGCCGTAACCCCGCCAACAAGCTGATAGGCCGCGGGCCCATCCCACACCGCAAAAGCTTTCCACCTCAAGACATGCGCCTCGAGGTCATATTCGGTATTAGACCCAGTTTCCCAGGCTTATCCCGAAGTGCAGGGCAGATTACCCACGTGTTACTCACCCGTTCGCCACTCGAGTATCTCCGAAGAGACCTTTCCGTTCGACTTGCATGTGTTAAGCACGCCGCCAGCGTTCGTCCTGAGCCAGGATCAAACTCTCCAAACAAAATCTCCTCGAAACCGAGGTGAAATCAAATTAGAGATACCTGACAAGACGCCATAAATCTGGCATCAAAAAGAGCCACATCCTCACACGGGGTGCTTGAATGTGGCCAAAAAAACAACAATAAAATAAAAAGACCAAACACACTATTGAGTTCTCAAACAACACTCGCTCGACCCATTTTGGGGCAACCCTGCCAGCTTAATACTTCTCTGGTCAGGATGTCAAGCCCCAGTTTCGGCCACCTGAGAAAAGTGGACGCTATGAGGCGAATGCCCCGGTCGTGGCCTCTTCTCGTGAGGCGGCCGCGCTTGCGGGGCGCTGACTTCGCCTACTGTACTCGCTCAATCTCAGCTCCCAAAATCGCCAGGTTCTCCACGAACAACGGGTAACCGCGGTCGATGTGGAACACGTCGTGGACCTCGGTGTCGCCGTCGGCGACCAGCCCAGCCAACACCAGGCCCGCGCCGGCGCGGATGTCGGAGCACCAGACCGGCGCGCTGGACAGTTGCGGCAGACCCCGCACCACTGCGTGATGCCCGTCGGTGCGGGCGTCGGCGCCCAGGCGGATCATCTCCTCGACGAAACGGAACCGGGCCTCGAACACGTTCTCGGTGATCATCGACGTGCCGTCGGCGATGGCCGCCAGGGCGATTGCCATCGGCTGCAGGTCGGTCGGAAACCCGGGGAACGGCAGGGTGGCGACGTTGACGGCCTTGGGCCGCTCGTATTGGGTCACCCGGAAGCTGCCGTCGGTCTGAGTCACGGTGGCGCCGGCGGCGTGCAACTTGTGCAGGACCACCTGAAGGTGCGCCGGGTCTACGCCGGTAACGGAGATATCCCCGCGCGTCATCGCCGCGGCAATCCCCCAGGTGGCGGCGACGATGCGGTCGCCGATCACCCGGTGTTCGGTCGGGTGCAGCCGCCGAACGCCGGTGATGGTCATGGTGGGCGAACCGGCCCCCTCGACCTGGGCCCCCATCTGATTGAGCATCGTGCACAGGTCGACGACGTCGGGTTCGCGCGCCGCATTGCGGATGGTGGTGACTCCCTCGGCCAAGACCGCGGCCATCAGGATGTTCTCGGTCGCCCCGACCGAAGGGAATTCCAGCTGGATTTCCGCCCCGCGCAACGTGTCGGCCCGGGCGACCACACACCCGTGCTCGATGGTGCACTGCGCGCCGAGTTGCCGCAGCCCCGCCTGGTGCATATCCAGGGGCCGCGACCCGATTGCGTCGCCGCCGGGGAGCGCAACCCTGGCCCGCTTGCAGCGGCCGACCAGAGGACCCAGCACGCACACCGAGGCGCGGAACTGCCGCACTGCCGCGAAGTCGGCGTCATACTTCGGCTCGTCGGGCGAGGTGATCCGGGCGACGTCGCCGTCGAGTTCGACCGTGGCGCCCAGGCCCCGCAACACCTCCGCCATCAGCGGCACATCGAGGATGTCGGGGCAGTTGGTGATGGTGCTGGTTCCCTCTGCCAACAGCGTCGCGGCCATGAGCTTGAGCACGCTGTTCTTGGCGCCGCCCACCGCGACCTCGCCGGACAATCGGTGACCGCCAGTCACCACGAATCGCTGGGCCACCTCGATAGTTTAGTGAACGGGCAGGCGCTTGTCAGTCGGGCATGGCAGACAGACGAGTACGGTTCTGCGTATGGCGATACACCTGACCCGCATCTACACGCGCACCGGCGATGACGGAACGACCAGTTTGAGCGACTTCTCGCAGATCTCCAAGAACGACCCCCGTCTGGTGGCGTACGCCGATTGCGACGAGGCCAACTCCGCGATCGGGGTCGCGATCGCCCTGGGCCGGCCCGACGAGGACGTCGCCGAAGTGTTGCGCCAGATCCAGAACGACCTGTTCGACGCCGGTGCGGACCTGTCCACTCCGGTGGTGGACAACCCGAAACGCCCCCCGCTGCGAATCACCCAGCCCTACATCGACCGGCTCGAACGCTGGTGCGACCTCTACAACGAATCGTTGGCGCCACTCAATTCCTTTGTGCTGCCCGGTGGTTCACCGCTATCTGCGCTGCTGCACGTCGCGCGCACCGTGGTTCGCCGGGCCGAGCGCTCGGCATGGGCCGCCGTCAAGGCCGCGCCCGACACGGTGGGCTCGCTACCGGCGAAATACCTCAACCGGCTTTCGGACCTGTTGTTCATCCTGGCCCGCACGGCCAACCCCGAGGGCGACGTGCTCTGGCAGCCGGGAGGAACGCAGGGCAGCGGCGGCCCCAGCGCCACCACCTAGACGCTGCGGCGGCGGGCGCGCGGAGACGGACGCGACTCGAACCAGGACAGGAACGCCGTCAACGCACCGCGGTCAAGGGCGATCTCGTAGCCGGCTCTGCGGTCCTGCCTCGTGTCGCGCAATTCCAGTACGACGATCTCGTGGGTCATGAGGTCGACCTCGTCGCCGCGTGGGGCGCGCCGGCCCACGATCTCCACGCCCCCGCGGCTCAGCCGACGGTCGGGCCACAATCGCACACTGGACAGCCGGTAGAAGGCGGCCTCGCCGCCGTGATAGCGGATCACACCGTGACGCCAGCCGTGACCGCCGACCGCGGGAACATCCCGCATGATTCCTGCCGTACCGCCCTGGCGAAGCTTCCACAACCGGAAACTCAGTCCGGCGACGGCCGTCCCCAGCGCCACGGTGAGCACGACGAGCACGACCATGCCATTCATGGGCGCGCTTACCGGCGATCAGTCGATCGCGCCGACGGCACGCAACCGTGCGCGTCCGCGTGCCGCGATCCGGGGGTCGTCGGACTCCGAATCCTCCCGGGCCGCATCGTGGTCGATCTCCGAAGCGAGTTCGGCCGATTCAGCGAGGATGGTGACCGAATCCTCGGTCACCGACAAAAACCCGCCGTCGACCGCGATCCGCAGGTCATCCTGGCCTTCCCGCTCGACGCGGACCATGGCGTCGTCAACCAACTGCGCGACCAGCGGGATGTGGCGGGGCAGGATGCCGATCTCGCCGACAGTGGTGCGGGTGAACAGGAACGTCGCCTCACCCGACCAGATGTTCCGGTCGACGGCAACGATCTCGACGTTCAACTCAGCCATACCACAGAACCTTTCGACACCGCCCAATCCCGACGATCCAGAACATCCAACCCCGACCTACAGCTTCGCACCCAGGCTCTCCGCCTTCTTGGCCAAGTCGTCGAGACCGCCGATCAAGAAGAAGGCCTGCTCGGGCACATGATCGAACTCGCCCTTCGCCACGCGGTCGAACGCTTCAATGGTCTCTTTCAGCGGGACCGTCGAGCCGGGCTGGCCGGTGAACTGCTCGGCCGCCATCATGTTCTGCGACAGGAACCGCTCGATGCGCCGGGCCCGGTTGACCAACTGCTTGTCCTCTTCGGAGAGCTCGTCGATACCGAGGATCGCGATGATGTCCTGAAGGTCCTTGTAGCGCTGCAGGATTCGAATGACCTCCTGGGCTACCCGGTAGTGCTCCTCACCGACGACGCCGGGGTCGAGGATGGTCGAGCTCGACGCCAGCGGATCCACCGCGGGGAAGATGCCCTTGGAGAACACCGAACGCGAGAGTTCGGTGGTGGCGTCGAGGTGCGCGAACGTCGTCGCCGGCGCCGGGTCGGTGTAGTCATCGGCGGGCACGTAGACCGCCTGCATGGACGTGATCGATCGTCCACGCGTGGAGGTGATGCGTTCCTGCAGTTCGCCCATCTCGTCGGCCAGGGTGGGCTGGTAACCCACAGCAGACGGCATGCGACCGAGCAGGGTCGATACCTCTGAACCGGCCTGCGTGAACCGGAAGATGTTGTCGATGAACAGCAGCACGTCCTGGCCTGCCTCGTCGCGGAACCATTCCGCCATCGTCAGCGCCGACAGCGCCACCCGCATGCGGGTGCCGGGGGGTTCGTCCATCTGACCAAACACCAACGCGGTGTCCTTGAGCACGTCCGCCTCTTTGAGCTCGACCCACAGGTCGTTGCCCTCGCGGGTGCGCTCGCCGACGCCGGCGAACACCGACGTGCCACCGAAGTTGCGGGCAATGCGGTTGATCATCTCCTGGATGAGCACCGTTTTGCCCACCCCGGCGCCGCCGAACAGGGCGATCTTGCCACCCCGCACGTACGGGGTCAGCAGGTCGACGACCTTCAAGCCGGTCTCCAGCATCTCGGTGCGGGGCTCAAGCTCCTCGAAGGGAGGCGGCTTGCGGTGAATCGACCAGTGCTCGAAGTCCTCTCCGTATCCCGGTTCGTCCAGGCACCTGCCCAACGCATCGAAGACGTGACCCTTGACTGCCTGGCCGACCGGTACCGAGATCGGCTTGCCGGTGTCGATTACCTCCACCCCGCGCACCAGGCCGTCGGTGGGCTGCAGAGAGATGGTGCGCACCAGGCTGTCACCCAGGTGCTGCGCAACCTCCAGCGTAAGCGTCTTCGCGAGCTCGGTGAAGGTGATCTCGGCGTGCAGCGCGTTGAACAGCTCCGGCACCGAACCCCGGGGGAACTCCACGTCGACGACGGGTCCGGTGATCCGCACCACGCGGCCGCTGGTGTCGGCGCCCCTGCGCCTTGCTGTCGTTTCGGCAGTGGCACTCATATCCTCTTCGCTTCCTTGGTAGGGCTACTTAGCGGCGCCGGCGAGGGCGTTCGCGCCCCCGACGATTTCGCTGATTTCCTGGGTGATCTGGGCCTGGCGCTCGCGGTTGGCCTCAAGCGTCAGGGCCTTGATGAGGTCGTCGGCGTTGTCGGTGGCCGACTTCATCGCCCGCTGGCGCGACGCCAGTTCCGATGCTGCGGACTCGAGCATGGCCGCGTACACGCGGGTGGTCAGGTAACGCGGCAGCAGCGACTCGAACAACGTCGTCGCATCCGGTTCGAAGGAGTACAGGGTGCGCACCGTGGTTTCCTCCCCGACGTACTCGACGACCATCGGGGCCATCCGTAGTGCCTGCGTCGACTGCGACAGCATGGACCTGAACTCGGTGTAGACGATATGCAGTTCGTCGACGCCCTGGCCCTGCCCGCCGTCGGCCTCGCCGTCACTGCCGAGCAGGAACGCGTCGACCAGCGTCGAGGCGATCTCGGCCGCGCTGTCGTAGGTGGGCTGTTCGGAGAACCCGCCCCAGGACCCGGCGACGTTCCAGTTGCGGAAGGTGTAGTACTTCAGGGCTTTACGGCCCACGACGTAGAGGACCGGAGCCTTCCCATCCGCGCGCAGCAGGGAGAACAGCTCCTCGGAACGCCGGAAGACATTGGCGTTGTAGGCGCCGCATAGACCGCGGTCGGAGGACACCACCAAGACGCCGGCCCGCTTCGGCTGCGGACGCTCCACCAGCAGGGGATGATCCAACGCCGCCTCATCGGCCAAAGTGGTGAGCATCCGGGTGATCTGGCTCGCGTACGGTCGCGCGGCATGGAGCCGCACCTGGGCCCGGCCGATACGGGACGTCGCGATCAGCTCCTGGGCCTTGGTGATCTTCTTGATCGAGCCGGCGGAGCGGATCCGGCCGCGTAATTCGCGAAGTGTGGCAGCCATGCTGTCCTACTTCTTCTTCGGCGGCGCTGGCCGGTGGACTTCCACTGATTCCTTGCCCAGCTTCTCCTCGTCGAGAGCCCCGACGTGCTCGTCGGGTACCACCGAGACGCCACCTGTTGCGGCGAAGCCCCTCTTGAAGTTGTTGATCACCTCGGTGAGCGCATCGGCGGTTTCGTCGGTGAGCTTCTGGCTGTCCCGGATGGTCGCCAGGATCGTTGCACCGGAGCCGCGGAGGTGGTCCAGCAGCTCGGTCTCGAAACGTCGGACGTCTTCGACCGGCACCGAGTCCAAGTGCCCGGCGGTACCCAGGAAGATCGAGACCACTTGCTCCTCGACCGGCATAGGCTGGTACTGAGGCTGTTTGAGCAGTTCGACCAGCCGCGCACCGCGCGCCAGTTGCGCCTTGGATGTCGCGTCCAGGTCGGAGGCGAACGCGGCGAAGGCTTCCAGCTCGCGGTACTGCGACAGGTCCAGACGCAACGAGCCGGCCACTTCCTTCATCGCCTTGGTCTGCGCGGCCCCACCGACGCGGGAGACCGAGACGCCGACGTTGATCGCCGGCCGGACGCCCTGGTTGAACAAGTCGGCTTCCAGGAAGCACTGCCCATCGGTGATCGAGATGACGTTGGTCGGGATGTAGGCCGAGATGTCATTGGCTTTGGTCTCGATGATCGGCAGGCCCGTCAGCGAGCCGGCGCCGAGCTCGTCGGAGAGCTTGCCGCACCGCTCCAACAGCCGCGAGTGCAGGTAGAACACATCACCCGGGTAAGCCTCGCGGCCGGGCGGGCGGCGCAGCAACAGCGAGATCGCACGGTAGGCCTCAGCCTGCTTGCTCAGGTCGTCGAACACGATCAGGACATGCTTGCCGTCGTACATCCAGTGCTGCGCAATCGCCGAACCGGTGTACGGGGCTAGCCATTTGAAGCCCGCGGAGTCCGAGGCGGGGGACGCGACAATGGATGTGTAGGCCATCGCGCCTCCCTCCTCGAGCACGCGCCGGACGGAGGCCACGGTCGTGCCCTTCTGCCCGATGGCCACGTACACGCAGCGCACCTGCTTGCTCGGGTCGCCGCTCTCCCAGTTCTGCCGCTGATTGAGGATCGTGTCCACGCACACGGCGGTCTTGCCGGTCTTGCGGTCGCCGATGATCAACTGGCGCTGCCCACGGCCGATCGGGGTCATCGCGTCGATCGCCTTGATCCCGGTCTGCAGAGGCTCTCTCACGCCCTGGCGCTGCACAACGGAAGGCGCCTGGATCTCCAATGCGCGCCGGCCGTCGGGCACGATGTCCCCTTGGCCGTCGATCGGCACGCCCAGAGGGTTGACCACCCTGCCCAGGAACGCGTCGCCGACGGGCACCGACAGCACTTCACCGGTGCGCTTGACCTGCTGGCCCTCTTGAATGTGCTCGAAGTCGCCCAGGATCACCGTGCCCACATTGTGCTCGTCGAGGTTGAGCGCGACGCCGAGCACTCCGCCGGGAAACTCAAGCAGCTCCTGGGTCATCACGGACGGCAGGCCTTCGACATGCGCGATGCCGTCGCCGGCGTCGACGACGGTGCCGACCTCCTCGCGAGAGGTGTCGGAGGTGAAGGACCCCACGTACTCCTCGATGGCGCCCTGAATGGCGTCAGCGGAGATTGTCAACTCGGCCATGGCTTATCGTCTTCCTCTTCGATCTTGTCGCATCGGGTTTTCGGTGAAAGGTTGGTGGTCAGTCCGGCAACTGCGCCTCAGCCGCGGCCAGACGCGACGAGAGCGTCCCGTCGATGACTTCGTCGCCGACGGAGATCAGCAGCCCGCCCAGCACATCGGGATCGACCTGTTGCTGCAGCGACACGGGATGACCGTAGATGCGGCCAAGCACCCCGACGAGCCGGGCGCGCTGGGCATCGGTGAGGTCGGCCGCGGCGCTGACCTGCGCGACGATTTCGCCGCGCCGCGCCACAGCGGCTTCGGCCAGGTTCTTCATCGACGTCTCGGCGGGCGCACCCCGGAGTAGCTCCACTGTCTGGGACAGCAGTGTGGCCGCGATCGGGTTGACCTGCCCGCCGGCGTTCTTCAGCACGGCGCGCAGCAACCCCACCCGCCGTTCGGCACCGGTGGACTCGTCACCCAGCAGGCTGGCGAGCCGCGGCTGCGCATCCAGGAGGCGGGAAAATCGGAACAATTGGTCTTCGACCTCGTCGACGGTGTTCTCCCGTTCGGCGACCTCGAGGAGGGCTTGCTGCGAGACGTACTCAACGGCGTCGATCACGTCGGAGTGGGCCGACCACCGCTGCGAGACGGCCGATCGCAGGACGTCCAGCGTCGCGTCGCCGACCTTGCCGGTCAGCAAGCTCTCGACCAGCCGGACCCGGGGGCCCGCATCCTCGGAGGGCGCGGTGAGGTGCCGGGCTAGGACGGGTTCGGAGACAAGGATCTTGGCCACCGACGCCAACTCGGCGGACAGCGTGGAAAGCCCAGCGCTGTCCAGGTTCGCCGCGAGGGCGTCGAAGCGGTCCGACACAGTGCGCAGGGCCTGCCGACTGGCCGAGTGCAGTGATGCCGCCAGGGGGTTCTGGACGTCGGCGGAGCCCGGCGCCATGGCGTCGAGCTCACCCAGGAATCGGTCGACGGTGGCGGCGCGCTGGGCCGCATCGGACACGTGGTCGCGCACCAGTTCCCTGGCCTGGCCCACGGATTCGTGGCCCAGCTCCAGGCGGAGCTGGCGCGTCAGCTGGCTGCGCAGCAGCTCCACCTGGCGGTCGGCCTGCGCCTTGATGCGTTGCGCTTCGACCCCGGCCTGGGCCTGGAGTTGCTCGGTGATGCGGCTCGCGTCGATCCGTGCCTCGTCGACCAGTCTCTCGGCCTCCGACGCGGCGTCCCCGACGGCCTTGGTGTGGGCGGTGGTGGACTCGGTCAACCGGCCGGCCGCCGCAACCGAGTCGTCCAACTGGTGGCGGACCGTGTCCTGCCGGGCAACCATGAGCCGACGCACCGGCGGCGCGGCGTAACGCGCCACCAGGTACACGATGAGCGCGAAACCCACCAGCTGTCCTAGGAAAGTCGACATGCGCGGTTACCGTCCCGCCGTTCCGGTTGCCGCGGCGGGGGCGACCTCGACGCCGAGGATTCGACTGGCCAGGGTCGCCGCCATGGCGGGCACGTTGCCGCGCAAATCCAATTCCACGGCATCCCTCTCCAGCTTCAATCGCTCGGCGGCGGCTTGCAGGACAACATCCACGTCCTGCTCGGCCTGGGCGCGTGCATCGTCGACCACCTTGCGTCCCTCTGCACGGGCGTCGTCACGAAGTGCCGACGCGCGCCCGCGGGCCTCTTTGAGGGCCTCGTCGTAGTCGGCTTGGGCGGCCGCAAACTGCTCGGCCGCTTTCTTGCTGTCGGCGGCGGTCTTGGCGACCATGGCATCCCGTTCGCGCATCACCTTCAGCACCGGCGGGACGACGAACGTGCCGATGATCGCAAGCACGATCAGGAAGATGGCCAGCACGAAAAAGAACGTGCCGTTGGGCACGAGGAAGTTGCTGGTGCCTTTTCCTCCTTCGCCGCCTTGGCCGGCGGCTAGGACCATGACGCTTGCGTCGCCCATCACCACGAGTTAGCTGACCGGCGTGGCGAACACGAACAGCGCCATGAACGCCAGGTTGATGAAGTAGGCCGCCTCGACCAGACCCACGGTGATGAAGAACGGTGTGAACAGCCGGCCTTGCGCCTCGGGCTGCCGAGCGATACCGGAGACCAACGCGTTACCCGCGATACCGTCACCGATGCCGGCGCCGATAGCGCCGCCGCCCATGATGAGGCCACCGCCGATGAGAGCAGCGGCAGCGACTTGGGGGTCCAGGGCCATTCTTTTCCTCCTTTGTCCGGTAGGGGTCTACCAGGCTTCTGCAATGGTCTGGGGATCAGACCACGTGGATGATGCCGTCAGTCATGGTGATCCTCGATCTCCATGGCCTGGCTGAAGTACAGGATCGTCAGAATCGAGAAAATGAACGCCTGGATCGCGCCGACGAACATGTCGAAGGACTTCCAGATCGCGTTCGGCAACCACATCACGTAGGGCGGGAAGAGAGCGATCAGGGAGACCAGGATGCCGCCGGCAAAGATGTTGCCGAAAAGCCGGAGCGACAACGAGATCGGCTTGGCGAGCTCCTCAACGAGGTTGATCGGCGCCAGGAACGCCACGTGCCCCTTCAATACGGCGATCGGGTGCCCGACGATGCCGCGGCGCCAGACGCCCGCCACGTGGTAGCAGACAAAGACGAACAGGGCCAGCGCCAGCACGTAATTGATGTCCCCGGCCGCGGACTTGAGGACCTCGGTGGTGTGCCCGGACGCATCGGTGTATTGCAGCGGTAGCACCGACAGCCAGTTGGAGATCAGGATGAACACGAAGATGGTGACCGCGAGCGGCAGCACGAAGGGGGCGATCCGCATGCCGATCGCGCTCTCGATCTGGTCGCGCATCTGAACGGTGATCGCCTCCCAGAACAACTGGACCCCGCTGGGCACGCCGGTCGAGGTGATCTTCGCCCTCAGGAAGAAGGCCAGCCCGATCACGATCACCGCGGCGATCGCGGTCGACAGGATCGTGTCGGTGTTGACGGTCATGCCGAGCCAGGTGGCCGTGGTGTGCTCGCCAACTTCGATTTTTGCGTCGGCCAGAACCATGTCAGGCATCCCCCGGGCTCCTTTCGCCGTGCGAGTCAAGCGGCTGTTCCGCGGAGGAGGGCAGCACCGACACGGGCGCCTCCGAAGAGCGGATCTTCTGCAGGATCGGCAGCGTGGTTGTTACCACCAGCAGCACTTGGAACAGCGCCAACCCAAAGACGACGCCCAGGCCGTCGGGCCGGAAGACGAACGCGAGGATCAGCGCGAGGATGGTGATGATCGCCAGGCGGGACGCCGAGTTGACCGCCATGTTTCGTTTCAGCGGGTGATCCCCGGCGGTGATCGACTCGACGGATCGGCGCACCAGGAGCGCGTTGAGCAGGCCTAGGAGCAACCCGACACCGAAGAACATCCCGAGCTGGAGTCGACCGGAAAAACCGCCGGCCAGCATGGCCAGCGCTGTGATGACGACGCTGATCACCAGAAGCCGAACGGGTCGGAAAGCAACGGAGGGGAACACCAACGGCGCATCGTGCGCTGGTGTCGTCACTGCAGCACCTCAATCCCTGGTGGACCCGGAACACCGCTGCCAAACGATCGGTGGCAGGGGGAGCGTATCGCACATCAAAGTGCCATGCCCTGGGAGGTCTCCGGGCTACAGGCGGTCGTCCGGTTCACCGCCGCGGGCGCCGTGATGGTCGTCGCTGTGGTTGTCGTCGCGGGCGGCTTCGTGGGCGGCTTCGTGGGCGGCTTCATCACGGCGCAACAGCGGGATCACCGTCGCAACTCCGGCTACCACCATCGCGGCCAGCATCACCATTGCCGTGGCGCGGGGGCTGAAAAAGATGGTGCCGGCGGCGCCGAACGCGACGATGCCGACCCAGACATAGATCAGCAGCACCACCCGGCGGTGCGAATGGCCGATCTGCAGCAAGCGGTGGTGCAGGTGCATCTTGTCGGGGCTGAAGGCGCTGCGCCCGGCCCTGGTGCGGCGGACGATCGCCAGCAGCAGGTCGAGCATCGGCACGAAGATGACGGCGAGCACCAGCAGGAACGGCGACAGCAGGGCGAACACGTCCCGCGTGCCGTACGCGGTCTGCGAGACCGGACCCGCCGCCGTGGTCGCAGCCGTGGCGAGCATCAAACCGATCAGCATGGAGCCGGAATCGCCCATGAAGATCTTGGCCGGGTGAAAGTTGTGCGGCAAAAAGCCCAGGCAGGCTCCCGCCAGAACCACCGAAATCACGGCGGGCGGATAGAACAGGACGTCGCCGCCATGATCGCGAAGCAGGCCGACCGAGAACATGCAGATCGCCAGAGCAGTGATGAGGCCAAGACCGGCGGCCAGCCCGTCGAGACCGTCGACGAAGTTCATCGCGTTGACCACCGCCACCGTCAGCGCCAGGGTGAGCAGGATCGACGAGGCCTGGTCGAGCACGATCGTGCCGACGCCTCCGAACGGGACGTAGAGCACGCTCCAGGCGACACCCATGGTGACCAGCACGCTGGCCGCGGTGATCTGACCAGCGAACTTCGTCAGCGCATCGAGACCCCAGCGGTCGTCGAGCAGGCCGATACCCAAGATCACCGTGCCGGCCACCAGCACCGCAGGCATGCCGGTGGAGTAGACGAAGCCGCGGGTGAGCGCGGGCAGTTGAGCCGCCAGGAACACGGCCGACACCACACCGAGGAACATCGCGAGCCCGCCCATTCGCGGGGTGGGGTTCACGTGTACATCGCGTTCCCGCGGATAGGCGACCGCCCCAACACGGGTGGCGAGCAGCCGCACCGGCCCGGTTGCGAAGTAGGTGACGATCGCCGCGGTCAGCCCCACGAGCGCCAGCTCGCGCAGCGGGACCCCGGTGCCGCGATCAGAGAAGGCGAGCAACCCACCGGCAAGGCCGACCAGATCGCTATGCATCTCGACAGACCCTACTGCAACTGCGCCGGGTCGACGCCCAGCACGTCCGCGATCCGATCGGCCCTGACCGGGCCCTCCCGCAGGATGCGCGGACCGGTTCCCGTCAGGTCGACAATCGTTGACGCGGCCTGCTGCGGGGCCACACCCGCGTCGAGATAGACGTCCACGAGATCGCCGAGTTGGTCGCGCGCCTCGGTGGCGTTCACCGCCGGTGGTCGGCCGGACACGTTGGCGCTGGACACCGCCATCGGCCCCGTCTCACGCAGCAGTTCAATGGCCACCGGGTGCAGCGGCATGCGCAGCATCACCGTGCCGTGCGCGTCGCCCAGATCCCACTGAAGGGACGGCGCCTGCGGCACCACCAGGCTCAGCGCGCCGGGCCAAAAGGCTCGGATCAGGTCGCGGGCCCCGTCGGGCATGGTGTAGACAAGCCCCTCGATGGTGTGCCATGAGCCGACCAACACGCCCACCGGCATATCCCGGCCCCGGCCCTTCGCCGACAGCAGGGCGGACACCGCAGCGCTATTGAAGGCGTCGGCACCGATGCCGTAGACGGTGTCGGTGGGCAGTACGACGAGCCGACCGTCCTTGAGCGCCGTCACCGCCGAGGCGATTCCGCGGGAGCGCCGCTGCGGGTCGGTGCAGTCGAACACCTCAGTCATGTCGCAGCTCCGACGGAGCTGCGCACCGGCGGGCCGTCACAAAACGCAGCCGACCGGTCAGATCCAGCCGAGCCTCGATATCAACAAAACTCCCTGTGCGATAGATCATCTGGGCTGTGCGCGTCGACGTCGTGTCGTCGTGTTCAACGGCGAACAGACCGTCAGGACGCAGCCACCGCTGAGCGAGGCGGACGGCGGGTTCGATCACCGCCATACCATCCGGGCCCCCGAACACCGCGTGGTGCGGATCATGTTCGGCCACTTCGGGTTCGACGACCGTGTCGTCGGGAACGTATGGCGGGTTAGCCACGAGCAGATCCACCAGTCCCTGCAGCTCGGGCAGCAGGTCCGGCTCGCGGACATCGGCGCACAGGAATTCCACGGATGTTCCAGCGGCGTTGCGGCGGGCGTATTCCAGGGCTGCCTCCGAGTTATCGACGCCGATGACCCGCGCCTGCAACCCAATCTCGGCCGCGTGGCGGGCCAACGCGAGCGCCAACGCGCCGCTGCCGGTGCACAGGTCGATGATCAGGGGCCGCGCCGGGAGCTGCTGCTGGGTCGCCCAGGCCAGCATGGCCTCGGTCTCCGGCCGCGGAATGAACACGCCGGGACCGACTTCCAGCGTCAGCGGCCCGAACGCCGCGGTCCCGGTGAGGTGCTGCAGCGGCACTCGCCGCGACCTCTCGGCCACCGCCGCGCGGTAACGGCCGAAGAACTCGCCGTCGGGTGAGTCGAACAGGGCGAGCCGACCGCGCTCGGTCCCCGTGAGGTGAGCGGCGAGTTGCTCGGCGTCGGAACGCGCGGAGTCGATTCCGGCCGCGGCGAGTCGCGCCGCCGCCCGGTCGATCTCATGGCGCAGCGCAGTCATGTGCGTTGCAGCCGGGCCTGCTTGTCGGCGGCGCCCAACGCGTCGAAGAGCGCGTCCAGATCGCCGTCGAGTACCTGATCGAGATTGTGCGCCTTGAAACCGATCCGGTGGTCGGTGATCCGGTTCTCGGGGAAGTTGTAGGTGCGGATCCGCTCGCTGCGGTCCACGGTGCGGATCTGGCTGGCCCGGTCGGCCGACGCATCGGCCGACGCGTGTTCCTCGGCCAGCGCCTGCAGTCGGGCGGCGAGCACCTGCAACGCGCGGGCCTTGTTCTGCAGCTGGGAGCGTTCGTTCTGACAGGTGACGACGATGCCGGTGGGCAGGTGCGTGATCCGAACGGCCGAGTCGGTGGTGTTGACACCCTGGCCGCCCTTCCCCGACGACCGGTAGACGTCGATGCGCAGATCGGACTCGTCGATCTGCACCTCGGCGACTTCCTCAGGCTCCGGGTACACCAACACGCCTGCCGCCGAGGTATGAACGCGACCCTGGGATTCCGTGACGGGGACCCGCTGCACGCGGTGCACCCCGCCCTCGAACTTCATTCGCGACCACACCCCGTGGGTCGTGTCACCCTTGCTCGCAATGCTCAGCGTCGCGTCCTTGTAGCCGCCGAGATCCGACGTCGTCTCGTCCAGGACCGTCACCGTCCAGCCATGCCGTTCGGCGTAGCGGATGTACATTCTGGCCAGGTCGGCCGCGAACAACGCCGACTCCTCGCCGCCCTCGCCCGATTTCACCTCGAGGACGATGTCGTCGGAGTCGTGCGGGTCGCGCGGCGCGAGCATGTCGGTCAGCTGGGTGTCAAGATGGGCCACTTGCGATTCCAGCTGCACCACCTCGTCGGCGAACGACGCGTCATCGGTGGCCAGCTCGCGCGCCGCCTCCAGATCGCCCCGGGCCGACACCAGCTTGCGGTAGACGGCGACGATCGGCCCCAGCCGCGCGAACCGGCGGCCGACCTTGCGTGCCTCGTCGGGGTTACTGTGCAGGCCGGGGTCCGCCAGGGCACGCTCGAGATCGGCGTGTTCGGCAAGCAGCACGTCGATTGCCTGCACCGGCTGCGTCATATCTGAGCTCCTACCGCACACGCGAACCGACGCCCGGCCCGTGCGTGTGGCGCACAGTTCGGGCGTCGGCAAGCCAGCTACGCGTCGGTGTTGTCCGCGTTCTCCGAGGCCGCGTCGGCCTTGCGCTTTCCGTACCGCTTTTCGAATCGGGCCACCCGGCCACCGCTGTCGAGGATCTTCTGCTTGCCGGTGTAGAACGGGTGGCACTGCGAGCAGACCTCGACTGTGATCCGGCCGCCGGGCTTGGTGCTGCGCGTCTGGAACGTGGTACCGCAACCGCAGACGATCGTGGTCTCCGCGTATTCAGGATGAATGTCAGTTCTCATGCTGTCCTCGTATGTCGTTTATCGCCCTCGACGAGCTCCGATTATGCCAGTTCGCGCGAAGCTCGCCCACACCACGTTGCTGTCTAGTCGTTGTCCATCGACCCCGGCGTGGTCTTGGACACCTGCACCAGGAACTCGTAGTTGTTCTTCGTCTTGCGCAGCTGCGACATCAGTAGGTCGATGGCCTGGTGCGAATCCAGGCCCGACAACACCCGCCGCAGCTTGTGCATGATCGCGAACTCGTCGGGAGACAGCAGCAGCTCGTCCTTGCGGGTGCCTGAGGGGTTGACGTCGACGGCCGGGAACACCCGTCGTTCGGAGATCTTGCGATCCAGCTTCAGCTCGGCGTTACCCGTGCCCTTGAACTCTTCGAAGATCACCGTGTCACCGGTGGAACCCGTTTCGACCATCGCGGTGGCGATGATGGTCAGCGAACCGCCGCCCTCGATGTTGCGGGCGGCGCCCAGGAATCGCTTGGGCGGGTACAGCGCGGTGGAGTCGACACCGCCGGACAGGATCCGGCCCGAGGCGGGCGAGGCGTTGTTGTAGGCACGCCCGAGGCGGGTGATCGAGTCCAGCAGCACCACGACATCCCTGCCCTGCTCGACCAGCCGCTTCGCCCGCTCGATCGCCAGTTCGGCGACCGAGGTGTGGTCCGACGGCGGCCGGTCGAACGTCGAGGCGATGACTTCGCCCTTGACCGAGCGCGTCATGTCGGTGACCTCCTCGGGGCGCTCGTCGACGAGCACGACCATGAGGTGGCATTCCGGGTTGTTCTTGGTGATCGCGTTGGCGATGCTCTGCAGGATGGTCGTCTTGCCCGCCTTGGGCGGGGAGACGATGAGCGCGCGCTGGCCCTTGCCGATCGGCATGATCAGGTCGATCACGCGGGTGGTCAGTTGTTCGGACGTAGTCTCCAGCCGCAACCGCTGATTGGGGTATAGCGGCGTCAGCTTGTTGAACTCCGGCCGATTACGGGCTTCCTCGACAGGGCCGCCGTTGACGCTGTCGAGGCGAACCAGCGGGTTGAACTTCTGCCGCTGGTTGGGCTGATCGCCCTCGCGGGATACCCGCACCGCTCCGGTCACGGCGTCGCCGCGGCGCAGGCCGTTCTTGCGCACCATGTTCATCGAGACGTAGACGTCGTTCGGGCCGGCAAGGTAGCCGGAGGTGCGGACGAATGCGTAGTTGTCGAGGACGTCGAGGATGCCGGCGACCGGCTGGACGACGTCGTCCTCGCGCAGCTCGGTGTCGGCGCCGTCGCCCGGGCGCTCCCCGCGGCGTTTACGGTCGCGGAACCGTCGTCCCCGCCGGCCCTGACGACCATCGCCGTCGTCGTCGCCCCGGGGCTGCTGCCCGCCCGACCTCTGCTGATCGCCGCTCCGGTCGCCGCCGGAATCGTGCGCGCGCTCGTGGTCGGGCCGTTCGGCCGCACGGGCCGATCCGGCTCCGCGGGACTCGCCGCGCCGTTCGCGGCCGGCTGAGTGATTCGGCTCGCCCTCCGCCTCCGGGGCGGCGGCTGCCGCCGGCTCGGCGGGGGCCTCCGGGGCGGCGGCAGCCGCCGGGGCAGCGGTAGCCGCCGCGGGTGCTGACGTGCCGTTCCCGTTTCCCCTGACCTCGTGGATGGCGGCGATCAATTCGTTCTTGCGCATGCCCGACGTCCCCTTGACGCCAGCCTGATTGGCCAGAGCGCGCAAATCGGGCAGGACCATGGCGGACAGGGAAGCCTTCGCTTTCGTGTCCGGGGTTTCTGCGACGTCGTCTGCGGCTTTGCCGACAGGCACGGTGAACAGGTCCGTATCAGTCACGGATTTCCTTTCTTACCCCGCTGATCAGTTCATACGGGGAGGTTTCTTGCGTCCAGCAGAGTGGCTGTGTGCCCCCGGTAACCGACTCTGCAAAGGGTGATCGCCTCGACCGGGCGGGGATTATGGCAAACCTCGACCATGAGAGGAAGCTGGTGTTGTCCGAGCCGCAGTGCAATGTGCAGATGCTGCGTTTGCTCAGCCGCTCCGAGAATAGCCTGCATCACTGGAGGAAGCAAGCAACGGCTCCGGCCACGCTCCTGGCCCGCTCCTGGCCACGCTCCTGGCCCGCTCCGTGCTGGAGGTGCATCAACCGCGCGCCGTGACTCCCGGGCTCCAGCGAACCCCATCGCCAACCGTCATCGCAGTGATGGTGAACCCCTCGCGGGCGCCGTACTCCGCCACGGCGGCGGGCAACTCCGACTCCGTGGTGAGCGCGATCAAGGACGGGCCGGCCCCCGACAGCGCCGCTGCCACGTTATGACGCCGCAATACGTGTAAATATTCCGCCGACGCGGGCATCGCCGGGGCTCGTTGACGTTGATGAAGCGCATCTTCGGTGGCCGCCATGAGAAGGTCCGGGCGTTCAGTGAGCGCCACCACGAGCAAAGCCGCCCGGCTGACGTTGAAGCTCGCATCCCCGTGGCTGACCGTGCCGGGCAGCAACACCCGGGTCTCGGCGGTCGACGAGCGTTCCTCGGGAATCGCACAGAACAACCGGATATCGGGGTGCAGCCGCAGCGGCACCGCCGAGTAGTGCGGCCGTTCACCGGTGCGGTCAGCCCAGGACACCACCGCGCCGCCGAGCACCGCGGCCGCGGCGTTGTCGGGATGGCCCTCGAACTCTGAGGCCAGTTGGATCAGCTGGTCCTGGGTCAGCGGAGACGACTCCGTCTGGGCGACAAGACCATTGACCGCGCCAAGGCCACCGACCACGCCCGCTGCGGAGGAACCCAGACCGCGGGAATGCGGGATCGCGTTGCGGCAGCGCACCACCAGACCGGCCGCGCTCACCCCCGCGGCCGCCAATCCACGTTCCACGGCGCGCACCACCAGATGCTCCGGACCGAGCGGCAGCTGATTGGCGCCCTCTCCCTCGACGAGCACCTCGAGGCCGGATTCTCGAGTCTCGACGACGATTTCGTCGTACAGACTCAAAGCGAGTCCGAGGCTGTCGAATCCCGGACCTAGGTTCGCGCTCGACGCCGACACCACGGCAGCCGCGCTCAGCCCGGCGGGCAGCACCGCCACTAGGCAAGCCCCAGCTTCTCTGCCACGAGTGCAGGATCGACCGGGATCGGCGACACGCTGGGCATGTCTTTGAGCGCCGTGTCGGGGTCCTTGAGGCCGTGGCCGGTGACCGTGCACACCACCGTCGAGCCGCGGGCCACCCAGCCGTCGTCGGCGGCTTTGAGCAATCCGGCGATGCTAGCCGCGGACGCAGGCTCCACGAACACGCCCTCGGCTCGGGCGAGGAGGTGGTAGGCGGCCAGGATCTCGTCGTCCGTGGCGGCCAGGAAGCGTCCGTCGGACTGCTGCTGCGCCTCGACCGCACCCGTCCATGACGCCGGCGCTCCGATGCGGATCGCGGTGGCGATCGTCTCCGGGTGACTTACCGGTGTTCCGAGAACCAGGGGCGCCGCGCCGGCCGCCTGCGTGCCCAGCATGCGGGGCAGCGAGGTGATGACGCCGTCGCGGTGGTATTCGCCGTAGCCCTTCCAATACGCGGTGATGTTGCCGGCGTTGCCGACGGGGAGGGAATGCACATCCGGTGCGGCGCCCAGTGCGTCGACGACCTCGAACGCCGCCGTCTTCTGCCCTTCGATACGCACCGGGTTGACCGAGTTGACCAGCGAGATGGCCGGGAAGTCGGCGGTCATCTTGCGGGCCAGCTCCAGGCAGTCGTCGAAGTTCCCGTCGATCTGGATGATCTTGGCGCCGTGCATGACCGCCTGCGCCAACTTGCCCATGGCGATCTTGCCCTGCGGGATCAGCACCGCGCAGGTAATCCCGGCACGGGCGGCGTACGCGGCGGCCGACGCCGACGTGTTACCGGTCGACGCGCACAACACCGCCTGCTGGCCCCGGGCCACTGCCTGGCTGACCGCCATCGTCATCCCCCGGTCCTTGAAGGATCCGGTGGGATTGAGCCCCTCGACCTTGAGGTGAACCACGCAGCCGGTCCGCTCCGACAGCCGGGGCGCCGGCACCAGTGGGGTGCCGCCCTCGAGGAGGGTCACCGGAGCCCAGCCGGCCGCGACCGGCAGCCGGTCGCGGTAAGCCTCGATTACCCCGGGCCACGGTTGGTAGGTGGTCGTCCGCGGAACGCTCACAGGCTGGTTCCCTCCATTCGCAGCACGCTGGCGACGCTACGCACCACGTCCAGATCGGCGAGTGCGTCCACAGTTTCGGACAGCGCGGCATCGGTCGCGCTATGGGTCACCACCACGATACGAGCTCCGACGTGCCGCCCCGCCCCGTCCACCACGCCTTCCTGGCGGACCTCGGCGATGCTGACGTCGTGCCGGGCGAATTCGGCTGCCACCGTGGCCAATACACCCGGCGTGTCGGCCACGTTCATACTGACGTAGTAGCGGGTGGAGATCATCCCCATGGGGGCCACGGGCAGTTGGGCGTACCTGGACTCCTTGGGCCCACGGCTGCCAAGGACCCGGTTGCGGGCAGCCATCACCAGATCGCCGGTCACCGCCGACGCGGTGGGCGCCCCGCCGGCGCCCTGGCCGTAGAACATCAACCGCCCCGCGGCCGCGGCCTCGACCACGACCGCATTGAACGCCCCGCTGACGGTGGCCAGCGGATGGGATAGCGGTACCAGCGCCGGATAGACGCGAGCCGACACCCGTTCCTGGCCATCGCTTCCCGCGATGCGCTCGCAGATTGCCAGTAGTTTGATCGTGCAGCCAAGGGCCCGCGCCGAGGTGATATCGGCGGGGGTGATCGTGGTGATTCCCTCGCGGTGGACATCGTCGGCGGTGACCCTGGTGTGGAAGGCGATGGAAGCCAGGATCGCGGCTTTCGCGGCGGCGTCATAGCCCTCGACGTCGGCAGTCGGGTCGGCCTCGGCGTAACCGAGGGCGCTGGCCTCGGCCAGCGCGGTGGCGTAATCGACCCCCGTGCTGTCCATTGCGGACAGGATGTAGTTGGTGGTGCCGTTGACGATCCCGGCCACCCGCAGCACCGTATCGCCGGCCAGCGACTGGGTGAGCGGACGAATCACCGGGATGGCCCCGGCGACCGCCGCCTCGAAATACAAATCGACATGGGCGTTTTCGGCCGCCTGCGCCAGTTCCCCGGTGGACGTGGACAGCAGGGCCTTGTTCGCGGTCACGACGGACTTGCCGTGCTCGAGCGCGCACATGATCGCCTTGCGTGCCGGCTCGACCGGCCCCATCACCTCGACCACGATGTCGACGTCCTCGCGTGAGACCAGTTCTTCGATGTTGGCGGTGAGCAGACCGATAGGCACGCCCCGGTCGGGGGCAACGCGGCGAACCCCGACGCCGCGCAACACCAGGGGCGCACCGACGCGGGCCGCGAGGTCATCGGCGCTGTTATTGATGATGCCCACAACTTCGCGCCCGACGTTGCCTAATCCCAGCACCGCCACGCCGACCGGCTTTTCGTCTCTCATCTTCTCGTCACTGGGCACAGCTCACCTCACTTCCAGACCGAGCAGATCGTCGACGGTTTCGCGGCGCAGGATGACCCGAGCACGACCATCGCGTACTGCCACCACGGCGGGCCGTCCGACCATGTTGTACCGGCTCGACATCGAATAGCAGTAGGCGCCGGTGGCGGCCACCCCGAGCAGGTCGCCGGGCCGCAGGTCGCCCGGCACCCAGGTGTCGCGTACGACAATGTCACCAGTCTCGCAATGCTTTCCGACGATGCGGGCGAGCGCCGCGGGCGCGTCGCTGTTTCTGGAAACGAGCCGGGCGTCGTACTGGGCGTCGTAGAGGGCGGTGCGGATGTTGTCGCTCATGCCGCCGTCAACGCTGACATAGCGGCGCTGCGCGGTGGCGCTGACGTCGACGTCCTTGACGGTGCCGACCTCGTAGAGCGTGATGGTGCCCGGCCCCGCGATGGCGCGGCCTGGCTCGACCACCAGCGTGGGGGTGGGCAGCCCAACAGCTGTGGATTCCCTGCGCACGATCGCGCTCAGCGTCGCCGCCAACTCCCTCACCGGCGGCGGTCCGTCGGTCGCCAGATACGAGATACCCAGGCCACCACCGAGGTTGACGGTCGACAGCTGGGCTGTCTTCTCGGGACCGAACTCGCCGCAAATGTCGCGCAGGAAGCCGATGACGCGATGCGCGGCCACTTCGAATCCGTCGACGTCGAAGATCTGCGAACCGATGTGGCTGTGCAAGCCGACCAGTCTCAGGTGATCGGAGGCGAAGACCCGGCACACCGCCGCCATCGCTGCGCCGCTGGCGATGGACAACCCGAACTTCTGATCCTCATGGGCGGTCGAGATAAACTCATGTGTGTGCGCCTCGACGCCCACGGTGAGACGCACGAAAACGTCCTGCACCACACCCGTGGCGGCCGCGATCGCATCCAAGCGCTCGATCTCGGTGATCGAGTCCACCACCAGGTAGCGCACACCTGCTGTGACCGCGTCGGTGAGCTCCGCGACGGACTTGTTGTTGCCGTGGAAGAGGATGCGCTCCGGTGGGAAGCCGACATGCAGCGCGACGGCCAGTTCCCCGCCGGTGGACACGTCGAGCGATAGGCCCTCCTCGCCGACCCATCGCGCAATCTCGCCGCACAGGAAGGCTTTGGCGGCGTAGTACACGTTTCCTCCGCCGCCGAACGCCGACGCCATATCCCGGCACCGCGACCGGAAGTCGTCCTCGTCGATGACGAACAGCGGAGTGCCGTAGTCGTGGGCCAGGCGCGTCACCGCGACCCCGGCGACGGTGACTACACCGTCGTCGTCGCGAACCACGTTGCGCGGCCACACGTTAGGAGCCAGCCGCAACACCTCCCCGGCCATTTGCGGCTGCGGGGGGCTGGCGGCGGGTCGGGTCTCCGCGGCGTGCCGGGGGCCGGCGGGGTGGACGTTCACATCCGCTCCGGGGCGCTGACGCCGAGAATGGACAGCCCGTTGGCGATCACCTGCCGGACGGCCTGGCAGAGCGCCAGCCGCGCGGTATGCAGGTCGGTGGGCGGCTCGTCTCCCTGGGGCAACACCCGGCAGGAGTCGTAGAACCGGTGGTAGTCGGCGGCCAGGTCTTCCAGATAGCGGCAGACCCGGTGAGGTTCCCGCAGCTCCGCAGCAGTTTTCAACACCTGCGGAAATTGGCCGATGGTGCGCAGCAGCGCACCCTCTTTGTCGTGGCTAAGCAGTTCGAGGTGCCCGGTGTCGGGGATCAGGCCGAGTTCGGCGGCGTTGCGAGCGAGCGCCGAGAGCCGGGCGTGCGCGTATTGCACGTAATAGACAGGGTTTTCGTTGGACGCCGACGACCACAGTGCGAGATCGATGTCGATCGGGGTATCGACCGACGAGCGCAACAGGCTGTAGCGGGCGGCGTCGACGCCGATCGCCTCGACCAGGTCGTCGAGCGTGATCACCGTTCCGGCGCGCTTACTCATCCGCACGGGCTGGCCGTCGCGGACCAGGTTGACCATCTGCCCGATCAGCACCTCGACGGTGGCCGGGTCTTCGCCGAAGGCGGCGGCGACTGCCTTGAGACGGGCAATGTATCCGTGGTGGTCGGCACCGAGCATGTAGATGCACAGGTCGAAGCCGCGCTGCCTTTTGTCGAGGTAGTAGGCGATGTCCCCGGCGATGTAGGCCGGATTGCCGTCGCTCTTGATCACGACGCGGTCTTTGTCGTCACCGAACGCGCTGGTGCGCAACCATGTGGCGCCGTCCTTTTCGTAGACATTGCCCGTTGCGCGCAGCCGGTCGATGGCCTGCCCGACGCGGCCGCTGGTGTGCATCGAGTCTTCGTGGGTGTAGATGTCGAAGTCGGTGCCGAACTCGTGCAGGGACTGTTTGATGTGGGTGAACATCATGTCGACGCCGATGTCGCGGAAGGTCTCGTGCATCTGGGCATCGGGCAGGCTCAGGGCGTCGGGAGCCTTCTGCAGGACCAGCGCCGCGATGTCGCTGATGTAGGCGCCCGCGTAGCCCGCATCGGGGGTGGGTTCACCCATGGCGGCGGCGACCAGCGAGTCTGCGAACCGGTCGATCTGGGCGCCGTGGTCGTTGAAATAGTATTCGCGCACCACGTCGGCGCCCTGGGTGGACAGCAACCGTCCCAGCGCATCACCGACGGCCGCCCAGCGGGTGCCGCCGATGTGGATGGGCCCGGTCGGGTTCGCTGACACGAACTCGAGGTTGACCCTCTCACCGGCCAGCGCATCGGAGCAGCCGAACGCGTCGCCGGCACCCAGCACGCTGTCGACGATCACGGCCTGCGCCGACGCCTCGAGTCTGAGGTTGATGAAGCCCGGCCCGGCCACCTCCGCCGAAGCGACACCGTCAGCCTGCGCCAGGGCCTCGGCGAGCCAGCCGGCCAGTTCTCGCGGGTTCACCCCGACCTTCTTACCCAGCTGCAACGCCAGGTTGCTGGCGTAATCGCCGTGCTCGGGACTACGCGGCCGCTCCACCGTCACCGGCGATGGCAGCGCCGCGGCGTCGAGCCCGTGCTCGGCCACCACCGCGGCAGCGGTGGTCCTGAGCAACTCAGCCAGGTCAGCGGGTGTCACGAGCGATCATCCTATTAGTTGAGGCACGTCTGCCCCGAATCCATCGCGGTGGCCGCCCAGCCACGTCGATGCGCTAGTCTCAAGTAGCTCGTTGAACAGCCCGACGGCGCAGCAGCTAGTCATCTAGCGACGAGTCCCAGCGCCCCCGTAGCTCAGGGGATAGAGCGTCTGCCTCCGGAGCAGAAGGCCGCAGGTTCGAATCCTGCCGGGGGCACCGCTATCACGGCAGTTCACGTACGTGTTCAGCTGCCCGGGGCTGGCGCCTGACCGGTCTCGGCGCCATCAAGCGCGCCGTGGTTGCGTTCGCCATCCCCCCGCTAGTCGTGATCGCTCCGTTCTGGCTGCTGCCGGGGTCGTTGGCCGTACACATCGAGATGACGGCACCCATTTTTATCTGGACGCTTGCCGATCATGCTGGCCAAACGAGACGTACCTCCAGCGCCTCGGGGAGCGCCCGCAATCCGCCGAATGGCACGACAACAACCACCCCTTCTGAGTGCGAGTGGCCGCACCGCGACGCTGGTTGGGCGACATTGACCTCCCCTCGTGAGTGGGGCCACCGGGCTTCTCCGGTTGCGGCGGGACCCCGTTGCTACCATTGTGGTCAGGAGACACTCCGGACCAGACAGCAGCAAGGCGGCCCCATGCTCAAGAACAACAGGCCCAAGAGCAACAAGCCCAAAAATCCCCATGCCTGGGTCAAATGGTGGGCCTTGGGGTCGATGGCGGGGTTAGCAGTCCTGTTGAATCTGGCGCTACAGGACTGGATTGCGTCGCTGCATTTGGCTGTCGTGATCGTCTTCTGGCTCGTCACTCTTGGACTCGGCGCGCACGCCCTGATCGTCGCCATCGCCAATCGGTCGAGCCGAAAGGGGGAGGACCCCGGTGGACCCGGCGGTGGCCGCGGAGGCCCCGACGGACCCGGCCCGGCTGACCCCAAGGGCGCAGAACCGCTTGGACACCAAGACGATTTCGGTCTCGCCGCGTAGTTTTCAACGCATCCGCCTCACCGCGCCTGCTCAGCCGGCGGTCGGGCTGCCCTCGCGGTCACGAGGTCGACACAACCCACGTGGATTTGATCGTCTGTCCCGCGCGGGCGCGAGCGGGCGACGCCGCTCCGGGCACACCTGGACTCACCCGAAGATGCGGAGACAGCGGCGATCCATCCGATTTTCCTGCGCCACCCGACATCGGATCGGACGGCGCTGTATCTCTCTACACCGCAGCGATGCGTCGACGTGAGCGAAATGGAGCCATCGCAGGCGGCATCCGTCATCGCATACCTCTTCGACCACTGCACGCGAGCGGACAACATTTACCGCCACGTATGGTCACCCGGAGACGTGGTGATGTGGGACAACCGTTGCGTATTGCATCGCGCAGACCATGCCGACGTCGTCGGCGATCGCATCATGCACCGCGGCATGGCCGCGGATGCGGGTGTGCCGGTGTGACGCGCGAATCGCAGATGAGAGGAACGCCATGCCTGAGCTGACTGAAACGGATGACGGACAGAGCGACATCCCAGGTGACGGTCTGTCCACACTCATCCGTCGGCTGGCGACGTTCTGCGAAACCGCGATCTACCTCTTCGCGTTTCTCTTGCTCGGCGCCGCGGCCGTATTGGTGGTCATCGGCAGTGTGGAAGCCGTCGTTGACGTGGCGGCCGGGAAGCAGGATGTGGTGCAAGGCGCCGTCCTCGTCCTCGATCGAGTCCTGCTTGCCCTCATCATCGCCGAACTGGCCTACACCCTTCGGACCGTGACCGAAAGCCACCAAATCGCCGCGGAACCGTTTCTCTTCGTCGGGTTGATCGCCGGGGTCCGCCGCATCCTCATCGTCACCGCCGCCTTCGAGGAACCGCAGACGGACGCCGCCCTCACCCGTCTGCTGCTCGAACTCGGCGCATTGGCTCTGCTCGTTCTGTCCATCGCCGCAGCCATCTTCCTGATCCGCTACAGCGGGCAGAAATCCGGCGCAGCTATCGACGACAAGCCCACCCGGGCCGCCTAGCCAGTCCATATCCCCCGCGATATCGCACGCCTGCAGGGGGCATTGACGCGCGTCCGCTCTACGGGCAGAGGCGGCAATGAACCAAGAACCCGTGCGTGTCGTCAACGAGTCGTGGGGCTAAGAGTCGTGGGGAGAGAACGAGACAGTAAGCCCGGGGGGCCTGCCGCCAGGGTTTCGCCAGACGCCGAGGTGCCCGCACGGTGACGTCGACGTCGAGGCGGGTCCTCGCGATCAGCTACGGCACGATATCCCTCAGCGTTTTCGTCCTCGGGATCGCCGCAATGACAGCCGCGATGTTTGTCGGCATGAGCAGCTCTTGGGGGTGTGTTCCGCAACCGTGGAACTGGGTCGTCAATGCGGGACTGCTGGCGCAGTTCACGCTGGGACATTCGTCGCTACTCACCGCCCGAGGCGGAGCGCGGTTGACGCGTTTAGCGCCAGGCGGCCACGGGCGGACGCTGGCGGCCACCACCTATGTGATGGTCGCGGCGGTGCAACTGCTTGTCCTCTTCACGCTCTGGACGCCCAGCGGGACGATCTGGTGGCAGGCCGGCGGGACCGCACTGCTCGCGATGACGGTTCTGTACGCCTCGGCATGGCTGCTGTTGTTCAAGGCGATGGTTGATGCCGGCTTGGCGCTGCAGACGGGGACACTGGGGTGGTTCGCGCTGTGGTGCGACCGGACTCCCACCTACCCCGGCTTGCCTGTGAAGGGCCTGTTTCGACTCACTCGCCAACCGATCTACGTCGCATTCACGTTGACGCTGTGGACGGCGCCCACCTGGACGCCCGACCAGCTCGTGGTCGCGATCGCGCTGACGGCGTACTGCGTGGTGGCGCCGCGGTTCAAGGAGGCGCGCTACCGCCGCAGACATGGACCGGAATTCGAGGCTTACTCGCGCCGGGTCCCGTATTGGCTCCCCTGGCCGCGACCCGCAGCGGGCACATGATCTAAGCCGTGGGGTGTTGACCGGACCCGTTGCTGGGGTGCAACAGACATATCAGCCGCATCATGGCCTAGGCAGCAAAGCGCCTTGGGGTAGTGCGGCTTTCCTCATTTGGGCTGATCGGACGTATAAAAAAAGACCCCAACTCCATCCGGAGCGCGGTCGCCGGCCCGCACCTCAACAACCCACAAAGCTCAGACATCCATGGTGCGATTCGCGTCGCTGTGACACCGGCGACGCGGGTAAGTCGGGTGAGGGTGGGGTACGGTTTCACTGCCACTGGCCACGGACCGCGGGAGCACGTTGAATCGACCTCTGGTTTGTGTCGTCTACAACCACCCATTTCCGGAGACGGTTGATGCTGTCCGCGATTGGAACAGCCAGTTCGGCGACGTGACCATCGTGGCCCCCCCAGGCGGTGGCGGAGACGTCGAGTACTACACCGGCCCGTATCTCTTCCAGGCAGCCGTAGTCGAGTTCCTGAAGGCTGCCAGACCAGTTGAGGGCTACACGATCGTTGTCAGCGACGATCTGGTGTTGAATCCCACCTTCGACCTCGAGGCTCTGAAGCGGGTTCCTGACGCGGATCAGTTTTTATTCGCCGGCGACGGAGTCTTGCCCGTCGAGAGATTCTGCACTGCGAGGACTGATCCCTCGTCCCCGCGGCGCTTAGATGAAGCCCCGGCGTGGGCGTGGACCAACAATGTGGCGATCGCGATGTTGGATCCGATTGGTCTCGAGGCGGGAAGTGGCGAGATGGACCCGACCGCCATCCTGCGGACGAGTGGGATCTGGCGCGCGAATAGTGCGCGGCTTGACGCAATGCCTGATACCCGCTGGGCGCCCCTGGCTGGGCGCAGCTCGGAATGGGTGCAACTCCATGTGGCGCAGTTGGTTGACGAATCCGGGCACGTGTCGATCGAGATCCCCCTCTTCTTCGGCTATTCCGACTTCCTTGTCTTCCCCAACGCCCACGCGGGGATGATCGCCGACTTCCTCGCCAGGACGGTGCGCGCGAAACTGTTTGTCGAGGTGGCAATACCCACCATGCTGACGTGGTCAGGACTTCCGACGACGCTCCTGCACGGACGGCTCGACATCAGGTGGCTCGAATCGCGAAACGAGTTCGACTTTTCCGGAGTCGACGCGTTACTCAGGTATTTCAACGAGAACCCGTATTGCATCGGCATCCACCCGGTCAAGTGGTCGAAACTGGTATGACGTGTCGGCCGTGTCCAATCCTGCGGTGATCAATCCTGCTGTGGTGATCACGAGCATCCACGCGCCCAGTGACGCGCTGCAACAGTGGGCCGCTCACTTCCCGGTGATCGTCGTGGCGGATCGCAAGACCCCGGAGGTGGACTACGAGGGCACCCGCTTCCACCTCCTGGGCTTCGAGGGCACGCACCGGCTCGCCTCAAGTCCGCACAACCACTACTCGCGCAAGAACCTCGGGTATCTGCAGGCCATTGAGGCGGGACACAATGCCATCATCGACACCGATGACGACACATGGCCCACCCTCAGCCCGTCGTTCCTGGAGATTGAGCAGGCTCACCGAAGCCTCGTCCACTGCCCTGACTCCGAGTACGTCAACGTCTTCGCACTGCGTCTGCCCGGGAGTCGGATCTGGCCGCGCGGGTTTCCGCTCGGCGAGTTGGAACGTGTCGCCGCAGAGATCGAGAAGCCGGAGCGCGAACTCGTGGCAGGCCCAGTAGCCGTGGTGCAGTTCCTCATCGACGGAGACACCGACGTGGATGCCATCCATCGGCTCGTCTTTGGGGCGAGAGACGTCAACTTCATTCGCGTTGGGAGGCTCCAGGTGCTGCCCGCCGGCGCCTTCTGCCCTTTCAACACCCAGTTGACCCTGGTGAGCGCCGTCGCTTTCCCGCTGCTGTACCTGCCCACGCACGTGAGCTTCAGGTTCACAGACATCCTGCGCAGCGTGATCGCCAAGCGTGTCCTTGACGCCCTGGATCTGCGCGTCGCATTCGGGGATCCTGCTGGTTACCAGCGCAGGAACGAGCACGACCTTTTTCGCGACTTCATCGACGAACTTCCGATGTATCAGAACGTCGCCGCGGCATGGGACTGCCTGAGGTCTCTCTCGGCGTCCACCATGCCCGCACTCCTGACAGAAGCCTACGAGCGGCTGGTAGCAAGGCACATCCTTCCTCCGCAAGAACTTCCCATGGTTGACGAGTGGCTCGAAGCCTTGGCAACCGCTACCAGCGCATGAGCACACGCAAGATCAGCAGTTCGACACGCTTGGCCTACTCGTCACGGCGCCCGGCCAGGTGCTCGGCGACCTCACCGGCGCCCTGCTCGGTCAGGGTGGACCAGGAGGACCGATGGGCTTACTTCGGTCGTAGTTGTCGAGAGAAGTAGGCATGTTGAGGACGAACGACTCGTCGGTGCCAATGGCGGCGCTGATCTGCCACGCGGTGGACAGGAATGACATCGCAGACATTCGGCTAAACCGCCATAACCGCGGCGGCGTCGCCGCCGGAATCCTGACGGTAGCGCAGACTGGCGAAAAATTCTGAGTTGGTGATTTTTTCAACACGATCCGATCGATGACCAAATCGAACAACCGTCAATTCGCGCACTGCCATACGGGAACACGGGCGTGCGATAATAGGGTATGCATCCGGCCTTACCGACCATCCACGTCGACTACCGGCCCGAGGATGAGATGGCCGGCGAGCCGTTAGCCGTTTTCGAGCCGGTACTGTTCTACCGCAACCCGACTGAGCATCAGCTATCCAACCTGGAACGGCTGCGCGCCCAAAAGCCCCACGCTGATGACCTTCCCGACGGGTGGGTATTGCACTACGAGGCGTCCTGGTGCGACGACGTCCGGGAGGTGGGCGAGCCGCCCGGCGTGCCCGGCAGCAACCCGCAGGAGTACGTCACCGGGATCGTCGACCTGACCGCTGTCGACGAGGCCGTGACGGCGGCGCAGGGGCATCTGACGTCCATGGGATACCTGCACCCGGAATACGACCCCGTGACCGGGACGTGGCGCACTGCGAGGGGCAGGTAGACAGCGTCACTGCCCGCTCAGCAGGAACAGGCCGTAGGCGGCGATCGACTGCGCGTCGGTGATGACTCCCGAGCGGATCATCTCCTCGACCTCATCGCGGGTGAACCACGCGCTGCGCATGTCCTGTTCCTCGTGTTCGCGATCCGCCTCCCCCTCGACGATCCCGGTCGCCAGGTAGACCCAGCCACGCTGACTGGTCATGCCCGCGGCGGCGTCGAGCAGGCCGAGCGCCTCCCAGGACGTCGCGCGCAATCCGGTCTCCTCCCGCAGCTCGCGCGCAGCCAGCTCGGCCGGCTCGACCTCGGCACGATCAGGGGCGCTGCCCTGCGGAAACTCCCACCGCCGCGCGCCGAGCGGATACCGGAATTGCTCGACCAACCGGAAACGGCCACCGTCGTAGGGCAACACCAGCGCGTATGTCCCCTTGTCGACCACGCTGTAGATGCCTGCGCTGCCGTCCGGGCGGCGGATGTCGTCCTCCCGGAGCACCAGCCACGGATTCCGGTAGATCTCGCGGGACGCCACGCATTCGATGAAAGGCACCCCGTCAGTATCTCGACGGTGCGACCGCGCGGCCAGCCCCCGCGCGGACTACAGCCGCGCCGCGACGTCGGCCGCGCGCCGCAGCTGATCGATGTCCGAACTCGTCGGGATGAGCTGAACCTCGTCGGTGCCGATGGCCTCGAATCTTCGCAACACAGCCAGCAGCTCGTCCTCGGTGCCGGCCCAACCCGTCGTCGGCGCCATCGCGTCGATGTACTCGGCCGGAATCCAGTTCATGTAGTGCCGCAGGTGACGGTGCATCTGGGCCCGCGACTGCTCGGGGGTACCGAACGCGAACCAAAACGACGTCGCCAGGTGGGGTTTGGGCTTGCCGGCCTGCGCCCACGCGTCGCGCGCGACCTCGAAGAGATCGTTCTGTGTGGCGGCGTTGAGGTCCAGGGTGATGCCGGCCACCCCGTCGGCCCACTCCGCGGCGCGACGCACGGTCTTGGGCCCGATGGTGCCGATCAACAACGGCGGTCCACCGGGCTGGACCGGCGGCGGTCCGACGGGCAGCACCGAGTCGCTGACCTTCTCGCCGGCCCACACCCGTTTCATCACGGCCACCCGGTCGGCCATACCGCGGATGGTCTGCGTCGCGGGGTCGGCATCCACGGCCTGGTAGTCCTCCCGCCTGCCGCCCACCCCGATGCCCACCGACAGGCGCCCGCCGCACAGCACGTCGCCGGTGGCCAGGGCCTTGGCCAGCATCACCGGGTGATGCAACTGCGGCACGATCACAGTGGTCACCAGCCGCACCCGGCTCGTCCAGGCGGCCAGCGCACCCAGCAGCGTCAGGTTGTCGGGATTGTCGAACGCGATCCGCTCGCCCCAGCACAGCGACGAGAAGGGGCCCTCGTCGATCGCGTGCGCCCACGTCTGCAGGACCGTCGCATCCAGGTCGGGCTCCATCACCGGCATCGTCATCGCTATGCGCACGACCGAGATTCTGGCATGCCGGCCGATATCGGCTCGCTCCGGCGCCAGGCGCGTCGCCCCGCGAGGGTGCCCAGAATTACGGCCTTGGCGGCGTGTCGCTGAGCAGACACGCACGCTCGCGCACGGCGTGGGCACGCTCGCGCAGGGCGTGGGCACGCTCGCGCAGGGCGTGGGCACGCTCGCGACGACAGCTACGCGCCGCCGCGGGTCGGTCCGTGCCGCTTCTTCTCTTGGCCCCGATAATCGCTCGCCAGCCGGGCGACGTGCTCGGGCAGAGTGCCGCTCGCGACATCGGCGATGGTGGTGTCTTCCAACACCAACCGCATGCTGGCCCGTAGGGCCCGCCACACGTCGGCCAGCGGCTGGGTGGGGCCGACGTAGGGTAAGTCGCCCAGACCCATGTCGCGCACGCTGGCCAGCGGCCCGTCGATGCAGCGCAGCACGTCGGCAAGGCTGATGTCGTCCGCGGGCCGGGCCAATTCGTACCCGCCCTCGCGCCCGCGGTGGCTGCGCACCAGGCGGTCGTTGCGCAGGTTGGTGAGGATGTCGACGAGAAATTGCGGCGGTATCCCCTGGGACTGGGCCAGATCGTCGGTCTTGACCAGGACACCGCTCTCGGCCGTGGCGAGCTGGATCATGGCCCGCACCGCGTACTCCGCCTTGGCTGACATACGCACGACAGCTAGCCCCGCGCTCCCAGCATGTCGAGGATGCGTTGCGCCTGCTCCTCCACGGTCTGATCCGGGGTGAGCCGCAGTTCGGGGTTCGCCGGCGGCTGATACGGACTGTCGATACCGGTGAACTGCGCGATCTCCCCCGCCCGCGCCCTGGCATACAGACCCTTGGGGTCGCGGCGCTCGCACTCGTCCATCGGGGTGTCGCAGTACACCTCGACAAAGGCCAAACCGGCGTCGTCGTGCACAGTGCGCGCCAGTTCGCGCTGTTCGGCCAGCGGGCTGATGGCGGGCACCAACACGATCTGGCCGGAGTCGGCGAGCAGTGCGGCGACGTGCGCGAGCCTGCGCAGGTTCTCGGCGCGGTCGGGCATGGAAAAGCCCAAGTCGGAGTTCAAGCCGTGCCGCAAGTTGTCGCCGTCGAGAACATAGGCGGGGGTGCCGGCTTCGAGAAGCATCTGCTCCACCATCATGGCCACCGACGACTTCCCGGAGCCGGACAAGCCGGTGAACCAGACCGTCGTGCCCCGCGTCCGGGTGTCGGCAACGGCCGACGACTGGTGCCGCACGGTGTTCGGGCTGGCCGCCTGCGCCGAGGCGTCGCGCAGCACCATTCCCGCCGCCACCGTGCCGTTGGTGTTGGGGTCGATGAGGATGAACGAACCGGTGCTGGCGTTGCGGGTGTACTCGTCGAGCAGCAGGGGAACCCGGGTACGTAGCGAGATGCGGCCAAGTTCGTTGAGCTGCAATGCCTTGACGGTCTTGTCGCGGTGCAGGGTGTTGACGTCGAGCCGGTAGTCCAGCGCGGTCACCCGGGCTCCGGTGGTGCGGGTGGTGTGCTTGATGACGTAGTCGCGGCCAGGCTCGAGCACCGCGCCATCGGCCATCCAGCACACGGTCGCATCGAAGTCCTGGGCGATCCTGGGCTGGTTGTTAGTGCGGGCGATCATGTCACCGCGCGAGATGTCGATCTCGTCGGCCAGACTCACCGATACGGCCATCGGCGGGAACGCCTCCTCGACCGGACCGTTCGGGCCGTCGATCGCGGTGATCCGGGTGGTCTTGCCGACCGGCAGCACCACCACCTCGTCTCCCGGGCGCATCACCCCGCTGGCCACCGTGCCGGCGTAGCTGCGGTGATCCTGGTGGTCGAGGGTGTGGGGCCGGATGACGTACTGGACCGGGAACCGCACG
The DNA here is from genome assembly GCA_903927745.1 of uncultured Mycobacteriaceae bacterium. Lineage (GTDB taxonomy): Bacteria > Actinomycetota > Actinomycetes > Mycobacteriales > Mycobacteriaceae > Mycobacterium. The sequence goes on along the minus strand of CAIYOH010000019.1, from coordinate 2,485 downwards.
TCGACCATGTTGCGGTCGCCGGCGATGTACACCCCCTCGAGGTGCGACAGCAGCGACGGACCCTCGTACCAGGGCGCGGCATCGGACTTGGTCACCACGTTGTCGCCATGCAGTGCCGAGAGCGGGATGGTGGCGACGTCGTGGACGTCCAGCCGCGCGGCGAAGGCGTGGAACTCGTCGCGGATGGCCTCGAACGTGGCCTTGTCCCAGCCGATGAGGTCCATCTTGTTGACCGCGAGCACGACGTGGCGGATGCCCAGCAGCGACGCCAGAAACGCGTGCCGGCGCGACTGCTCGAGCAGGCCGTGACGGGCGTCGACGAGCACGATCACCAGCTGGGCGGTCGAGGCGCCGGTCACCATGTTGCGGGTGTACTGGATGTGGCCCGGGGTGTCGGCGATGATGAACTTGCGCTTCGGCGTGGCGAAGTAACGGTAGGCGACATCGATGGTGATGCCTTGTTCACGTTCGGCCCGCAGGCCGTCGGTGACCAGCGCGAGGTCGGTGTAATCGTGGCCGCGGTCCTTCGACGACTTCTCCACCGCCGCCCACTGATCCTCCATCACGGCTTTGGAGTCGTAGAGCAGGCGGCCGATCAGGGTCGACTTGCCGTCGTCGACGGACCCCGCGGTGGCGAGGCGCAACAGCGTGGACGACCCGGCCATCAGAAGTAGCCCTCTCGTTTGCGGTCTTCCATTCCGGCCTCGGAGATCCGGTCGTCGGCCCGGGTGGCGCCCCGCTCGGTCAGGCGGGACACCGCGGTCTCGGCGATGACCTCCGACACGGTGGCGGCGCGCGACTCGACGCATCCGGTACAGGTGACGTCCCCGACGGTGCGGAACCGCACAGTGGCCTCGAACACCGGCTCGTCGGGGCGTGGGCGCATGTGACGGTCGACCGCCACCAGCATGCCGTCGCGGCGAAACACGTCGCGGCGGTGCGCGAAATAAATCGACGGCAGCGTGATCTTCTCGGCTCCGATGTAGGCCCAGATATCGAACTCGGTCCAGTTGGACAACGGGAAGACGCGGATGTGCTCACCCTTGTGGTGCCGGCCGTTGTAGAGGTTCCACAGCTCCGGCCGCTGGGCCTTGGGGTCCCACTGGCCGAACTCGTCGCGGAAGCTGAACACCCGCTCCTTGGCGCGGGCCTTCTCCTCGTCGCGGCGCGCCCCGCCGAACGCGGCGTCGAACCTGTTCTCCCGGATGGCGCGCAGCAGCGTCACGGTCTGGATGGGATTGCGCGACGGGATCGTCTCCACAACGCGTCCCGCGTCGATATCCTCCTGCACCGAGGCGACCACCAGACGCAATCCGTGCTCGGCGACCAACTGGTCGCGGGTCGCGATCACCTCGTCGAAATTGTGTCCGGTGTCGACGTGCATCACCGGGAAGGGCAGCCGACCGGGGCGAAACGCCTTGATCGCCAGGTGCAGCATCACGATCGAGTCCTTGCCGCCCGAAAAGAGCAGCACGGGCCGCTCGAATTCCGCAGCCACCTCCCGGATGATGTGGATGGCCTCCGCCTCCAGCGAGCGCAGCTGGCTCACTTCGTACTGGCCGACGGCCGGGCCAGTCGTCACTGTGGCGGTCACGGGCACCCCTGGCTTTCCTCACAAATATGGTCTAGTTGACCATATTTACTGGCTATGCCCAATTTAACCAGGGGTGTCCCGGCGGTGTCAATGCGGTGTCGCGGTGGCGTGGTGTCGATGCCGCTAGAGGGTGACTTCCTCGAGCTTGCCGGTGGCGACGTTGAAGACGAACCCACGAAGCGACACGTGCTTGGTGACGAACGGGCTGTTCTCGATCCGACGAAGCGACTGCCGGACGTCCTCCGCGACGTCGGGGAAGGCCTCGGCCGACCACGGCGGCTTGACGCCGGTTTCTTCCTGGATGGCCCGCTTGAAGTCGTCGTCGTGGAAGGTCAGCATCCCGCAGTCGGTGTGATGGATCAGGATGATCTCCTGCGTTCCCAGCAGCCGCTGGCTGATCGCCAGCGACCGGATCACGTCATCGGTGACCACCCCGCCGGCGTTGCGAATCACGTGCGACTCGCCCTCGTTGATACCGAGCACCCGGTAGACGTCGAGTCGGGCGTCCATGCACGCGACCACAGCGACGTGCTTGCTGGGCGGCAATGGCAGCGGGCCCTTGAATGACCCCGCGTAGTTGGCGTTGTTGCCCAGATAGGTCTCGGTGACGGTCACGCATGCCTCCTCGGCGGCAAAGACGGCCCGACGTCAGCTGCGTTCGATAGACAGCACGGTGCCGCGGCCGACCATAACAGTCGGCGGCCGGCGACTCACGCTCTAAAATCAGCCGGATCCTAAAATAAGTATGGGCCGCTCGCTAACCTGTCTGGATGCAGCACGGGCGGCGCGGGCGGCGTGATCGCGCATGACGCGATTCCTGGCGCGCCGGTTGCTCAGCTACCTCGTGCTGCTGCTACTCGCGTCGTTTCTCACGTATTGGCTGGCGTCGTG
>CAIYOH010000018.1 GCA_903927745.1 uncultured Mycobacteriaceae bacterium | reverse complement strand
CCCACGACCGGGCCCGCCGGCAGGTGATGCGCCACTTCGGGCCACCCCACTCCCCCGACCTGATCCCCAGCATGGAGCCGTTCGTGGTGCGGCTTGCCAACGAGATCCTGGACAAGGTCAAGGACCGCGGCGGCACCCAAGGGGACGTCCCGCGGCTGGACGTCGTGGAGGACTTCGCCTACCCGATCCCCGTGGCCGTCATCTGCAAGATCCTCGGCGTGCCGGTCGAGGACGAGCAGACGTTCCACGCGTGGATCTTCGACTTCATGATGGGCAACGACCTCGGCCCCGAACGCGACACTGACACAGGCCGCGCCCTGGCCGAGAAGGGCAGCGCCAGCACCGCCGCGCTGCTGGACTATCTGGGCGCGTTGGTGCGGCGGTATGCGCAGACCCCCGGCGACGGCCTGTTGTCGAAGCTGCTGCACGACGACGGGCCCGACGGCCCGATGTCGATCGAGGAGACGACGTCCAACGCGATGCTGCTGCTGGTCGCGGGCCACGACTCCACGGTCAACACCATCACCAACTGCGTGATGACCCTGCTGCGCAACCCCGGATCGTGGGATTTGGTGCGGCACAACACCGAACTGATCCCCCGGGTGATCGAGGAGGTGCAGCGGCTGCAGTCGGCGGTGCAGTTCTTCCCGACCTTCAGCGCCACCGCCGACATCGAGATCGCCGGGACGGTGATCCCGGCCGGAGCCGCGGTGCATCTGATCTACGCCGCGGCCAACCGTGATCCGCGCCGCTTCGAGCATCCGGACCGGTTCGACCCGCTGCGCGAGGACAACGAGCATCTCGGGTGGGGCAGCGGCATCCACACCTGCCTGGGGGGGCCGCTGGCGCGCCTCGAGGTCAACCTGGCGCTGGAGGTCTTCCTGCGCCGCGTCGAGTCCCCCAGGCTGGTCGTTGACCCGCCGCCCTATCGGCACAACCAGGTGTTCCGGGGCCCGCGCCACCTCTGGGTGGACGTCGCCGGGATTTCGTAGCCACCGTGCTAACGCTGGGCGAAGCCACGGTGTTAATGCTGGGCGAAGCCCCAGTCCAGCAGGGCGCGGCCCTGGTCCCATAAGTCGTCGCTGCCGTACATCATCACCGCGACCAAGCGGGTATCACCCCGCTGCGCCATGGCGACATAGGTCTCCTTGGCGAGGTTCGTGTAGCCGGTCTTTCCGCCGATGAATCCCGGGTAGTGGGGTAACAGGTGGTCGTGACTGGCGATCTGCTTCACCCCGCCCTTGCCGTCCGGGAACGTCGCGGTGCGCTGGTGGATGATCTGACCGAACAACGGGTAGGCCATGGCGGCCCGGTAGATCGCCGCCAGGTCGACGGGTGTGGTCACCGACTCCCAGCCCGGTCCGTCGAGGCCGGACGGTGATCCGGCCCGGGTGTTGCGGGCGCCGATCTGAGCGGCTTTGGCGTTCATTTTCTGCACCGCTACCTGGTAGCCGCCCACCATGTCGGCCAGCGCGTTGGCGGCGTCGTTACCGGACACCATCAGCAGCCCGTCGAGCAGTTGGCGCGCGGTGTACACCGTTCCCGGCGCCACGCCGACACAGGTGCACTCGACGTTTGTGTCAGCCGCGGTCGCGGTCATGGTGGCGTCCGGGGTCACCTGGTCCATGACGACCATCGCCAGTAGCGGCTTGATGGTACTGGCTGGGGCGTGGGTGCCGTTCGGGTCGCGGCTGCCCAGGATGCGGCCGGTGCCCAGGTCGGCGACCAGCCAGGCCGGCGCGGGTCCGGTCGGTGGGGCGACGGCCACGGCGCCGGGGAGTGGTTCGGCCCAGCCGGGGGCCGCCGGGATCAGAGCCATCCAGGTGGCTGCCGCCACCGCCGGCACGACGCGGCGCAACCGGCCGGCGGAAAACTGCATGCGCCGAGACTAGCCAGGCAGTGACGCGATACGGGCTCGGCCGGGTTACCGGTTGGTTGCGTTGCCCCGAAACCCCGAGACGTAAGCCAGGGCGAACCGCCACGGCGTGTCGTGTGCGTCGTTTACGTGTCGCGTGACTGGTCACCCGACGGCTGGGCGCTGGGCTGCAGGCTGATGCCGAGAGCGGTCCGGGGTGTGCGCCCGCGGGCCACGATCGTCTCGATGGTCATGATCACCCAGTACTGCAGGCCATACTTCTGCTTGACCAGCGCGTGGGCGTGATCGACCACCGCGGGGTCGGTGATGACCTCGGCGGTGCCGGTGTACGTCTGCTCACCTGGCTTCACCTTGCCCGAGCGACTGCAGCGCGTGAGCGTCACCCGCGGGTTATGTCGCACCCGTTTGACCTTCCGGGCCGCCGCAGGTGTCCACATCAGTAATCGGTCACCGTCGCGGACGACCCACATCGCCGTGGCGACGGCATCCCCGCTGCGCTTGTAGGTTATCAGCGACACGAACTCCTCGTCGCCCAGTCTCTGGGTGATCGCGTCGCTCATGGCGCCCTTTCGGTTGGGCGCCACCTTAGTTCACGTGGGGTCCACGAAGGGCGCCATACCCGGAGGAATACCCGCCCCCTCGCGACCGTCGGGGGGACGCCCTGTTGTGCGGCCACGGCCGGCGTCCTGTAGAAGAGTCTCGTGGCGGTCCCTCCCCCCGAGTCGTTCGACCCGTCGATGCTGCGCGAGGCGATCATCAGGCGGTTGTACCGCCGATCGCTCGCCGAGGGCCGCATCACCGTGCCGGCCGTTCCCGCCCTGATCGACGAGTACGTGCACATGTGCACCAACATCTGCGCCACTCTCGGGGTGTGGTCCACCGACGAACAATCGGCTCAGCTGCGCAAGACTCTGGAAGCGGAGTTGGCGAAGGCGTTCAAGGCCTCGCCCCGGTCGGAGATCGTCATCACGTTCGATGCGCCCTTCGGGCAGGGCGTCAAGTTCCGGGTCGACGCCCAGTGGCGGACGATCGACGCCGACTACGAGCAGTGGTTCGCCATCCGCGAGCCGCCGCTGTTTGGCACCGAACCGGACGCCCGCGTGCTGGACCTGGCCGGCGAGGCAGCCGACCCGGCGGCCTGCCGAGTCCTCGACGTCGGCGCCGGGACCGGGCGCAACGCGCTGGCGCTGGCCCGCCGCGGCCACCCCGTGGACGCCGTCGAGTTGACGCCGAAGTTCGCCGAGGCGATGCGCGCGGAAGCCGAACGAGAATCACTCGGGGTGCGCGTCATCGAGAGCGACGTGTTCACGGCGATGGAGGGTGTCCACGCGCAGTATCAGCTCATCGTGGTGTCCGAGGTGGTGCCGGACTTCCGGACGCCCCACGAGTTGCGCGGAGTGTTCGAACTCGCCGCAGATTGCCTGGCGCCTGGCGGGCGCCTGGTGGTCAACACGTTCCTGGAACGCCCGGGATACAGCCCGGACGCCGCGGCACGGGAATTCGGACAGCAGTGCAACGCAATGATTTTCACCCGCGGCGAGGTGGATGCGGCTGCCGCCGGGCTACCGCTTGAGCTGACCGGCGACGACTCTGCCCATGACTACGAAAAGACGCACCTGCCCGAGGGCGCGTGGCCGCCCACCGGCTGGTTCGACGGCTGGGCGAGCGGGCTCGACGTGTTCGACGTGGAGCCCGGTGATTCCCCGATCGAATTGCGGTGGCTCGTCTACCGCAAAGTAGAATGAGGCTGATCCCGATCCCCGGACGGCCCGAAGGGAGCCCAGTGAGCACCAGCGCATGCCCACCCACGGCCAGCCGCGGCTGGTGGCCCGGGCGGAGATGTGCCGCGCGTGCGGACTCGACGAGGCCGAGGTCATCGACTGGGGCTGCTGCCCCGTGTGTTGCAGGGTAAGTTTTAGACCAGAACCTGATCCACCCCACGATCCGGAGGGAACGCCGTGAGCGCCAGCGAGGGCCACAACCCGACAACCGCCACCCCTGCATCCGAAGAGCAAGGCCGGACGGAACACATCCGTGAACGCCTGAAGGGGCAAGGCTCAGCATCCGAGTATTACGGCGGGCCGACGAATCGGGACTGGTTTCCCCAGCAGATCGACGTGGCGAAGCTCCACCCGCATTCCCCCCAGGGGAACCCGCTCGGCGAGGACTTCGACTACGCCACCGAGTTCGCCAAGCTCGACGCCGAGGCCCTCAAGGCGGACATGTTCGCGGTGATGACGACCTCGCAGGACTGGTGGCCCGCCGACTACGGCCACTACGGCGGATTTTTCCTGCGGCTCAGCTGGCATGACGCCGGCACCTACCGCATCTACGACGGCCGCGGCGGCGCCGGGCAGGGCATGCAGCGCTTCGCCCCGATCAACAGCTGGCCGGACAACGCGAGCCTCGACAAGGCGCGCCGGCTGCTGTGGCCGGTGAAGAAGAAATACGGCAACAAGATCTCCTGGGCGGACCTGTTGGCCTTCGCCGGTAACTGCGCCCTGGATTCGATGGGGTTTGCGACCTTCGGCTTCGCCTTCGGGCGCGCCGACGTGTGGGAACCAGAGGAGGTCTTCTGGGGTGAGGAGGACGTCTGGCTGGGCACCGACCGTCGCTACTCGGGTAAGCGTGACCTTGCCCAGCCCTACGGTGCGACCACCATGGGCTTGATCTACGTCAACCCGGAGGGTCCCGAGGGCAAGCCGGATCCGGTGGCCGCGGCGATGGACATCCGCGAGACGTTCGGCCGGATGGCGATGAACGACGAGGAGACCGCCGCCCTGATCGTCGGCGGGCACAGTTTCGGTAAGACTCACGGCGCCGGCAACGGCGACCTAGTGGGCCCGCCGCCGGAGGCCGCCCCGATCGAGCAACAGGCGCTGGGCTGGAAGAACTCCCACGGCACCGGAGTCGGCAAGGACGCGATCACCAGCGGCCTCGAGGTGGTATGGACCGCGACCCCGACCAGGTGGAGCAACGGCTACCTGGAGAACCTGTACGGCTACGAATGGGAGCTGACTAAGAGCCCCGGCGGGGCCTGGCAGTACGCCACCAAGGACGGTGCCGGCGCCGGGACCATCCCCGATCCGTTCGGCGGGCCCAGTCGCGCCCCGACCATGCTGGTCACCGACCTGTCGATGCGGGAAGACCCGATCTACCACAAGATCACCCGCCGCTGGCTCGACCACCCCGAAGAGCTGGCCACGGCGTTCGCCAAGGCGTGGTACAAATTGCTGCATCGCGACATGGGACCGATCAGCCGCTACCTCGGGCCGTGGATCGCCGAGCCGCAGCTGTGGCAGGACCCGGTTCCCGCGGTCGACCACAAACTGGTCGGCGCCAAGGATATTGCGGCCCTGAAGAGCACGGTGCTCGCGTCCGGTCTCTCCGTTGCGCAGCTGGTGAAGACGGCATGGTCGGCGGCCGCCAGCTATCGCAGGACCGACAAGCGCGGCGGCGCCAACGGCGGACGGCTGCGCCTGCAGCCGCAGCGCAGCTGGGAGGTTAATGAGTCGTCCGAGCTGGGCAAGGTGCTGCCCGTGCTGGAGAAGATCCAACAGGACTTCAACGCCTCGGCGTCCGGCGGCACCAAGATCTCGCTGGCCGACGTGATCGTGCTGGCGGGGACCGCGGCCGTCGAGAAGGCGGCCAAGGACGCGGGGCACCCGATCTCGGTGCCGTTTGCGCCCGGACGCACCGACGCCTCCCAGGAGAACACCGATGTGGAGTCGTTCGCGGTGCTCGAACCGCGCGCCGACGGCTTCCGCAACTACGCCCGATCCGGGGAGAAGGCGCCACTAGAGCACCTGCTCGTCGAACGGGCGTCCCTACTCGGGGTGACCGCTCCGGAGTTGACGGTCCTCGTCGGCGGGCTGCGCGCCCTGGACGCCAACCACGGCGGCACCAAGCATGGCGTGTTCACCGACCGGCCCGGCGTGCTGACCAACGATTTCTTCGTCAACCTGCTCGACATGGGCACGGAGTGGAAGACGTCGAAGACCGCGGAGAACGTCTACGAGGGACATGACCGGGCCACCGGTAGGAAGAAGTGGACCGCGACCGCCAACGACCTCGTCTTCGGCTCGAATTCGGTGCTGCGTGCACTCGCCGAGGTCTACGCCCAGGACGACAACGCGGGCAAGTTCGTTGCGGACTTCGCCGCGGCGTGGGTCAAGGTGATGAACAACGACAGGTTCGACCTGCACTGAGTCGCCCTGCCCCACCGGGTAGGGGTGACGGGGTCGTGCGGTTGAATCACGGCCAATCTCAGCCGACGGGCGTGATCGCTGTATCGGAAACGACGAATCCGCGGCCTGAGGCCACGGTGCAACTGATTTCAGTGGCCGTCGACAGGCAGGTGAACGGGCCAACGCTGAGGTTGCGGCCCAGGGCAAGGGTCGGAGTTCCGGTGGCTGCATTACCGACACAGGCGACGCCTGTGCAGGGTGTGAGCATCCCGTCGGCGTCCATCGACACAGACTGCGGTGGCGGCCCCTGGCCGAGCACCGCCGGTAACGTCTGGCAGTAGATGTGCGGCCCTGGGCCGCCAGGGGAAATTTGACAGCTGCTGGTTCTCCACGGGGCTGAGAAGGCACAGGTGTCGGGCCCGTAATACCCGCAGATCGGGTTGTCCGCGGAGGCCGGGGTTGCCCTACCAACGCAGATGAGGAGGGCTATCGCCAGCGCAGCGACTCCCGCCGCAGGGATCGACGTCATGCGGAGCTTCATCAGTCCAACCCGTCCGATCACGTGTCTGTCGGCTCAGGCGGCGGGGCTGACCTCGGTGATCTTGGCGACCCCATCGGTGACCGTGAACAGCACCTTGGTTTTCCGCACCGTTGGCGACCCGCACTGCGCGCCCTGGCCCACGACGGAGACCGGGGTGCCGGTGGATGCCTCGGTACCGACGGCCATCGCCGGACCCTCGAAGCCGCATTTGCCGTCCCAGTCGGATTCGGTGCTGGGGTTCATTTGGTAATCGCCGTCAGCCAGTCCGGTGTGGGAGTTCTTGGCCGGATCGGTGTCTTCCCGCATGTCCTTCTTGACTTCCTTGACGGCCCAGACACCGAAGAACACCACGAGGATCGCGGTGACCACGGACAGGACGAGGCCCACGATGCCGAGCCAGAACGCGGCCTTGGCGACTCCCCCGTTCGTGGCCTCTCCGCGCTTGGCCCGGTTCATGCCGATCCGGCCGAAGATGATCGCCAGCACCGATCCGATCGGCCCGAGAATCACGAACTGCAGGATGCCCATCACCAGTCCGGCGGTGCCCATACCGTTGTCCGGCGCACGGCCGGCGACCGGGTACGGGGGCGCCGGCACGCCCGCAGGCGGAGGAATCGGCGGATACGGGGGCGGGGGTACTTCGCTGCTCATGGGCATCTCCTCGACGCGGTTCAGGCCGGGCCACCCGCGGCCGATCAGAGGAACGCTAGACCAGTGTGATGACAAGCCGCAAGCACCAGGCGACCAGCGGCGCCGACACCAGCATTGTGATACCGTCCGGCGTCGTTGACACGATCGGAAGGGGATCGTTGATGGCCGGATCGAAACCGGGCGCGGTGGTTATCGCGGCTGCCCTGATCGTCGCCGCGTGCGGGACGAGTTCACCGCCGTCCGCCACGCCGTCGAGTGCGTCCCCGAACGCTGCTGACCGCACGTCGGCAACGACACCGCAGCAGCCCTCATCGGGGCGGATGGTCGTGCACTATGCGGACGCCACCACTCCCGAGGCCGTCCGGGGCCGCACCCTCATGGAGAACACGCATGTGATGGAAGGGCTGGCCAAGGATGTCAACGAGACGCTGATCCTGCCGTTCGACATCCCGTTGGTCGGCACCCAGTGCGGAGAAGCCAACGACTTCTGGACCACCAGCGCGAAACAGATGATCCTCTGCTACGAGGATGTCGATCATTCCCTGCAGATCTTCGGCGATGCCCATGCGCCCAATCCCAGCGAGACCGCCCGCCGAATCGTGATCGGGAGTTTTTACCACGAACTGGGCCACATGGCGATCGACCTGTTTGAACTCCCTGCGACCGGTCGCGAGGAGGACGTCGCCGATCAGATGGCGGCCTACAACCTGTTGCAGCCTGACGGCCAGGGCAAAGTCAGTCCCGATGACGTTGCGGCCGCCAAGGATTACGCCACGGCATTCGCGATCGATTCGAAGACGCAGGACGCCGCGTCGAAGGACGTGCTGGCTGATGTGCATACTCCCGATCAAGCCCGCAGTATCAACATGGCGTGCTGGATTTACGGTTCCAATCCCGCTGGCAGCGCCGACCTCGTCGCCGACGGAACGCTGCCTCAGGGGCGGGCCGACGGATGTCAGGACGAGTACAACAAACTCATGCGGGCGTGGGGCAAACTATTGGAAGGGCACTGGAAGTAACGTCTCTAGTGGCCAGCGCCGGTCGTTATCACTGCGGATTCGCGGTCAGCCACATGCAAAATGACTGGGGGTACTGCTGCACGGCTGGCAGTAAAAGTAAGGCAAATGTTCCGAACTCTCCACGGTTTCCATCTGGGGTCCGGCCGCCATGCACGAAGCCTGGTCCGGCCAGGTCTGATTAGAGATCACGGAGTCAGCGTTGGCCGGCGGCGGCGCCACCAGGGCGAAAGTGCTCAAGGCAACCGCGGCAGTAAGCAAAGTCTTCATCGTTATCCCTTCAATCTGGTGGTCCGTCCCTTCGTGCTCTTCGCTATCACGAAAATGGCACCGTCGTCTAGTAGTCACTGTTGACGAGCCGCGGGTGACTCTCTAGCGTCAAGTGGTTGTCGTCGCCATCAGAGAGGACTCGTCTGTCGTGAAGAACCACTGCGTGGCCAGTGTTACCGGTATTGCTGCTGTGACGCTGGGCCTCGCCCTCACCGGGTGCGGGTCGGGGGCGAAGACCGCGTCGCCGACCACCAGCACCGCGGCGGCGGGGAGTTCGTCGGCGCCGAGTTCCTCGGGCAAGTCGGCTCCGGCGAAGGAGGCGGGCGGAAAAGGGTTAGACGAGTATCTGTCCTCAAACCACATCACCCAGGAGGCGCCCCAGATCGGGGCGGCCGGAGTACCCACCGTCACGTTGCCGGGGCTAGCCGGCTGGTCGCATGCTGAGCTTGACCCGCAGCAGGGATTCGCTGATCTGTTGTGCGTCAAATATGACAGTCCGTCCACCGACGGCAGCGTCGCTGTCGTCCGCGTCCAAATGGCGAAGCTGACCGGCACCATCGACCAAAGCAAACTGCTCGCGGCGGCAAAGCCGACTCTCAGCGATTCCGGCGATAAATTCCGGGCCGACCCTTCGACGATCAGCGTCGGGGATTTCAAAGGTTGGCAGGCGATCGTTGATAGCGTGGACAAGGACGGGAAGAAGCTCACGATCACTGGGCGCTTGATCGTCATCCCCGGCCAGGACGCAACCTACCTGCTGCAGGAGGGCGGCGTAGCGAGCCCCGAGCTGGAGGGCACCATGCTCGACGCGGTCCGCCTGATCGACACCCAGACCACCATCCAAGCCTGACGGCACCGGGCGCGGCTGGCCACTCCGCAAGGCCACTCGGTGAGCTCGCTCAGCGAGTGAGGTCCCACTGCCCGTAATCGGCCGCCAGCACATCATCGACATCGACGTTGACCCCGCCCAGCACCGGACCCGGGTTTGACTCGGTGCTGACCACCGTCTGGTAGAGCACCGCGGTGGGTTCCCGCTCCCCGTGTGACCAGGCCTTGGTCTGCCATGACCACCGGTGCCCCGCCGAGGTCGACGTGCCGATCACGCCGGCGCCGGCGGCCCACGCACATGCCTGGGCGTGCCCGTAGATGCCGGTTCGGCTCACACCCAGCACCGAGTTAATGCCCCGGAACCACGGCAGCGCCTGCCCGGTCCACGTCGCGCTGTCGATGTCGTCGTCGACGCTGAAGAAGATCGGCGCGGTCGCCGGCCCTCCGGCCGCGGAGTGTATTTCCATGGCGGCCTTGGCGTCGGCCACCCCGCCCTCGTAGCCACGGGTGAAATCCGCGGGATCGGGCCAGCCGGGCTTACCGTACTGGAAGTTGCTGACGATCTGTAGGCCCGCGGCGCGCAGGGAGTCGGCGTACTCGCGGGTGATGGGCTTGGCCCCGAAGTTTGCGCCGGGGCGCGACGCCGACACATAGTTGATGACGCCGCCGTAGCCGGCCGCCTTGATCAGATCGGGCGCGATGCGCTGCGAGGCGAAGTCGATCAGCTGCATCTCGGCCGCCGCCGCCCGGCCCCCGCCGAGGCTGACCGCCGCCGCGCCCACACCGAGCAGGGCCGAGCCGTATGTGATGACGTCACGCCGCGAAAACGGCCGCTGTGCCCGCATCGCGCGATGGTAACAGAGGTCGTTGCACGCCCCGGAAAGCCGAAACGATAGTCTGGACACATGTCCAGTTTGCCGCCGCGAACCATGGCCCAGCGGACGGCACCGCGGAGTTGAGTATGCGAATTGCCCTGCTGTCCTACCGCAGCAAGACCCATTGCGGCGGGCAGGGCGTCTATATCCGTCACCTCAGCCACGGTCTGGCAGACCTCGGGCACCATGTCGAGGTGTTCTCCGGGCAGCCGTATCCGGACCTGCTCGACCCGCGGGTGCGGCTGACGAAGGTGCCCAGCCTGGACCTGTACCGGGAGCCCGACCCCTTCCGTGTGCCGCGGCCAAGCGAGATCCGCGATGCCCTCGACCTGCTGGAACTGCTCACCATGTGGACGGCGGGGTTTCCCGAGCCGCGCACCTTCTCGATGCGGGTCGCCCGTGTGCTGGCCGGCCGAACGGGCGATTTCGACGTCGTCCACGACAATCAGAGCCTCGGCACCGGCCTGCTGACGATCGCCCGCGCCGGCCTGCCGGTGGTGGCCACCGTGCACCATCCGATCACCCGCGACCGGGTACTCGACATCGCCGCAGCCCGGTGGTGGCGCGCACCGCTGGTGCGACGGTGGTACGGCTTCGCCGCGATGCAGAAGCGGGTGGCCCGCCGGATCCCGGACCTGATCACGGTCTCGTCGTCGTCGGCCGCAGACATCGTCACCGACTTCGCCGTGTCGTCGGCTCAGTTGCACACCGTGCCCCTCGGTGTGAACACCGACCTGTTCCAGCCGGGCACGCAGCCGCGGCAGCCGGGCCGGATCATCGCGATCGCCAGCGCCGACACCCCGCTGAAGGGCGTCCGCACCCTGCTGCACGCGGTCGCCAAGTTGCGCGCGACCAGGGACGTTGAACTGCGGCTCGTCGCCAAGGTGGAACCAGACGGTCCCACCCACAAACTCATCGCCGAGCTGGGGATCTCCGACATCGTCCACCTCACCAGCGGGCTGTCCGACGCCGAGCTGGCCGCGCTGTTTGCCTCCGCCGAGGTCGCGTGCATCCCCTCCCTTTACGAAGGGTTCTCGCTGCCCGCGGTAGAGGCCATGGCGAGCGGCACCCCGATCGTCGCCAGCCGGGTCGGCGCGCTGCCCGAAGTCCTGGGGACCGACGGGGCATGCGCCCACCTGGTGCCGCCCGCCGACGTCGACGCTCTCGCGTGCGCCCTCGGCGATCTGCTCGACTCCCCGGACAAGCGCCGCAGTCTGGGCACGGCGGGACGGGTGCGCGCACTCGAGGTGTTCAGCTGGGAGGCCGTCGCCGCCCAGACCGTGCGAATCTACGAACGGGCGATCGCCCGTCGCGGTGGGGACGGCCCATGCTGACGGTCGATTTCGACCGGCTCGGTGTGGGGCCGTCCGTCACGGTGATCGACGTGGGCTGCGGGGCGGGCCGGCACGCGTTCGAGGCGTACCGGCGCGGCGCCGACGTGGTCGCGTTCGACCGCAACGAATCCGAACTGCGGTCGGTGCAGACCATGCTGGCGGCGATGGCCGCCGAAGGCGAGGCACCCGCCACGGCGTCGGCGACGGCGGTACTCGGTGACGCCCTGCACCTGCCCTACGGCGACGAGACCTTCGACTGCGTGATCGCCTCCGAGATCCTGGAGCACATACCGCGCGACGACGCCGCCATCGGCGAACTTCTCCGGGTGCTCAAAGTCGGAGGGACGCTGGCGGTCAGCGTTCCGCGCTGGCTCCCGGAACGGGTGTGCTGGCTGCTGTCCGACGACTATCACAGCAACGAGGGCGGGCACGTCCGGATCTACCGTGCCAGCGAATTGCGGCGCAAGATCGTGTGCGGTGGTATGCGCATGACGCACGCCCATCACGCGCACGCCCTGCACTCACCGTTCTGGTGGCTCAAATGCGCAGTGGGCGTGTCCAATTCCGATCATCCCGCGGTGGCCGCGTATCACAAGCTGCTGGTGTGGGATCTGATGCGCCGGCCCAGGGCGACGCAGCTGGCCGAGTCGCTGCTCAACCCGCTCGTGGGCAAGAGCGTGGCGATGTATTTCACCAAGCTGCCGGGGCACTGCGTTGTTCGGGGTTGACGCGCCAGCGGTTGCGGGGGTGCTGACCGCCGGCGAGTGTCGGCAGACCGCGCTGTCGATCGCCGCCGCGCAGGAACCATCGGGAGCCATCCCCTGGTTCGAGGGCGGTCACACCGATCCGTGGGACCACGTGGAGTGCGCGATGGCGCTGAGTACCGCCGGACTGGTGGAGCAGGCGCGGGCCGCCTACGAGTGGAGCCGTCGCACGCAGCGGTCCGACGGATCCTGGCCCATCCAGATCCGGTCCGGGGCCGTCGAGGACGCCAACAGCGACAGCAACTTCTGCGCCTACATCGCCACCGGTGTATGGCACCACGTCATGGTCACCGGCGATCGATCGTTCGCCGCCCAGATGTGGCCCGTGGTGCACAAGGCGATCAACTTCGTGATCGACCTGCAGGGCGGCGTCGGCCAGATCTACTGGGCGCGTAGCGACGCCGGGCCCGTCGCAGAGGCCCTGCTGACCGGGTGCGCCAGCGTGTTCCACAGCATCCGCTGTGCGCTCGCGCTCGCCGCCCTCATCGGCGAACCGCAGCCCGAGTGGGAATTGGCGCTCGGCCGACTCGGGCACGCGCTCGCCGCGCATCCGGAGGCGTTCACCGAGAAGGACCGCTACTCGATGGACTGGTACTACCCGATCCTCGGCAGCGCACTGCGGGGCCCGGCGGCCGCCGCGCGCATCGGTGAGCGCTGGGACCAGTTCGTGGTCGACGGCCTCGGCATTCGCTGTGTCGACGACCGCCCCTGGGTGACGGGCGCCGAGACCTGCGAACTGGTGATGGCGCTCGACGCCATCGGTCACCGCTCCGCCGCGAACCGGCAGTTCGCCGCGATGCAGCACCTGCGCGAGGCGGACGGGTCCTACTGGACGGGGCTGGTGTTCGCCGACGGGAAACGCTGGCCCGAGGAGCGCACCACCTGGACCGGCGCGGCGGTGATTCTCGCCGCGGACGCGCTGTCGGCTACCACCGGCGGGAGCGGCATCTTCCGCGGGATCGGATTGCCGATTGGCCTGCACACCGATTTCGACTGCGAATGCGTGGTCAGCGGGCCGGGCCGCTGATCGGCTCCCCCGGCTCGCCCGCGACGCGTTCGAGCACCCGCAGCGTCCCGGTCGCCGAGATCTCCCGGAACTGGCCCGACTCGAGTGCGCGGCAATAGATCAGATACGGCGGGCGCCCGCCGTCGTCGGGGTTCGGGAACACGTCGTGGATGACCAGCGCCCCGCCGACGGCCACCCACGGCGCCCACCCGGCGAGGTCCTCGTTGGCGGCGGCCTCCGAATGTCCGCCGTCGATGAACACCATCTGCAACGGAGATCCCCACGACTGCGCGACGATCGGCGAGCGGCCCACCACCGCGACGACGTGATCGTCCAGTCCGGCTACGTCGAGGACGCGGCGCAGCGTCGGCAGGGTGTCGAACAGCCCGGTGACCGTGTCGACCAGGGAGGCGTCGTGGTACTCCCAGCCGGGCTGGTGCTCCTCGGACCCGTGATGATGGTCGACCGTGAAGATCACGCCATCGGTCTGCTGCGCCGCCGCTCCGAGCAGCAGCGTGGATTTACCGCAGTACGTGCCGATCTCGACCCCGACGCCGCCGTCCAGGTAGCGCACCGCGGCGTCGTACAGCGCCCGCCCCTCGTCGGCCGGCATGAAGCCCTGCACCTGCTCGGCGAGCGCGAACAGGCGCTCGATGTCGGTTGTCTCGGTCGAGGGGGTCTCGGTCGAGGGGGTGACGGTGCGGCTCACACGGGTTAACCTACCGTGGTGGCGAGCGGCTGGGTCCCGACCTACCATCGTGCTGTGTGTGCCCGCAACCTCACTCTCATCAGACTCACGGTGGCCACTGCTACAGCCGCGCTGGCATTGCCCGCTGCGGTGCAGTCCTCTGCCATACCCGCCGCGGTGGCCGCGAACTGCCCACAAGTTCAGGTGGTGTTTGCCCGCGGCCGATTGGAATCGCCCGGCGTGGGTGTGCTCGGCAATG
>CAIYOH010000017.1 GCA_903927745.1 uncultured Mycobacteriaceae bacterium | reverse complement strand
TGGCGAATGCCTCCGTCGGTACGGGATCTCCGGTGCCACTCCTGGTCGACACCGGGTCCACCGGTCTTGTCATCCCGTACCAGAAGGTCGGGGGGCTCCTGGGGCTGCTGCAGCTCGGCTTGCCCATCTCCGGCGGCATCAGCGGTTACAGCGGGGGACTGAACTACGCCTACCTCACCTACAACGCGACGGTGAACTTCGGGGGCGGACTGGCCACCCCGGCGACCCCGGTCAACGTCGAGTTCTTCGCCTGGCCCACGTCCCTGTCGTCGGCGCTGAACAATGGTTTCTCGTTCGAGCGGTTCTTCGCCAGCGACGGCGCCAGCGGCGTGCTGGGTATCGGGCCGAACTCGGGTGGCCCGGGCCCGAGCATCCCGACCCAGGCGCTGCCCGGCAGCTTCGGCCAGGGCGTGTTGATCAACGAGACCAACACGGCCAACCCCTACATCCAATTCGGGTCCCAACCGGGCAGCGTAGGAGGCTTGACGCCCATCGCCTCGCTCACCGGGGCGCCGATCACGAACTTGGACGTCAGAATCAATGGCACGTCGATCGGAAGCATCTCCTCGGAAATCGACTCCGGAGGCGTGCAGGGGACCATCCCGTTCAACGCGCCGACGGGAGCGGTTATCAGTGTCTATGCGCCCGGCACGAACACGCTGCTCTACAGCTATACGAACGGCGGCGACTACTCTCCGTCATATGTCCCGGGAGCAGTCATGAACACCGGGGCCCTGATCTTCCAGCAGAACCCGGTTTACATCTCATACAGCCCCATCGGTACGGGGACGACGGTCATTTACTAGACACCGCGACCCGAGGTAGGGGCCACGCAGTACGCCATCGCGATCAGCGCGGCCCTGCTGGCTGCATTCTGGGCCGCCGTCGGGATTGTCGTCCGGCAGCGGGCCGCCCACTACGTGCCCGCAGAACAGACCATCTCCGCGGCGATGGCCGCCTTCCGCGAGCCGTTGTGGTGGGCGGGCACCCTCGCGGCGGTTGGCGGGTACGTGTTCCAGGCCGTGGCGCTGGCGAATGGGTCGTTGCTGCTCGTCCAGCCACTCCTCGTGTCGTCGCTGCTGTTCGCGCTGCCGATGAGCGCGCGAGCCTCCCACCAACGCATCACCTGGGCCGAATGGGGCTGGGCGACGTTGCTGACGGCCGCCCTGATTGGGTTTGTGATTGTCGGGCGGCCGCACGAGGGCAGCTATCACCCGCCCATACCCCCCTGGGCGCTGGCATTGGCCGTCACCGTGGCGCCGGTGGCCGCCTGCGTGATCGGCGCACGCCGCGCCACCGGGCGCGTCCGCGCCATGCTGCTGGGGTGCGCGGTGGCCGTCCTCCTCGGCACGATCGCCGTGCTGACCAAGGTCTGTACCCACCGCTTCGCCGTCGGCAGATGGCACGCCCTGCTGACCGTTCCGGCCCCCTACGTACTGATTGCGCTGGCGGCCGCGCTCACGGTCCTGCAGCAGGCGGCATTTCATGCCGGTGCGCTGCAGGCGTCGGTGCCGATCATGCTGGTCGGAGAACCCATCGTCGCCGTGCTGCTCGGGGTGCTGTTCCTCGGCGAGCGCCTGACGGTGCGCGGCCCGGCGCTCCCCGTCCTAGTCGCGGCGGTAGTCGCCATGGTCGTGGCCGCGATCGCATTGGGCCGAAGCGAGGCGGCGGACTAGACGACGTTGTCGTCAGGGTTTCTCGCTCAGCGCCCACGCCAGCGGGGTGTGCGCTTCTCGCGCCAGGACCCGAGCCCTTCGCTCACGTCGTCGGTCGCGGCGACCACCTTGCGCATCGTCTCACCGAAGCGAACCGCCTCGACCCACCCCATGTCCGCGGCCCGCCAGGCCACCTCCTTGGTCGCCCGCTGGGCCAGGGGAGCGGCCTCGGTAAGGGTCCGCGCCCAGGCGCGCGCCTCGGCCGCAAGGTCGCCGGGCTCGACCAGCTTCCAGATCAGGCCCGCCTCCTTGGCCCGCTCCGCGCTCATCGGCTTGCCGGTCAACAGCAGTTCCATGGCGTTGGCCCAGCCCACGCGCTGCGGCAGCCGGATCGCCCCGACGATGGTGGGCACCCCCAGTGACACCTCGGGGAAGCAGAACGTGGCCTCGGTGCTGGCGATGACGAAGTCGCAGAACAGCACCCCGGTCAGCCCGTAACCGATGCACGGACCGTGCACGGCCGCGATGGTGGGCTTGAACAGTTCCATCCCGCTTTCGAATGAGTTGATGGTCGGCTTCTCCCAGAACGTCCCACCGAAGGTGCCGACGGAGCCCTCGCCGTCCTTGAGATCGCCCCCGGCGCAGAACACGTCACCGTTGGCGGTGAGAATCCCGACCCAGGCGTCCAGATCGTCGCGGAATCGGTCCCACGCGGCGTTCAGGTCTTGGCGGAGCGGACCGTTGATGGCGTTGCGGGCCTCCGGCCGGTTGAGGGTGATGGTGGCGACGTGGTCTTCCAACTCATAGGTGACAAGGCTCATGTGACTGAGCCTATTTCGCCGCGCACGGCCGTGGGCGTACCGTCGCCGTCGTGGCACCGACACTGCGCCGATCAGCCCTCTACCTGCCCGGCAACAACGCCCGGGCGCTTCAGAAGGCGACATCGCTGCCGGCCGACGTACTGATCTTCGATCTTGAGGACGCCGTCGGACCCGATGCCAAAGCCGATTCCCGGGCGCGGGTCTGCGAGGCGATCACGTCGGGGGACTACGGGTCGGCTGACATCGTGGTGCGCGTCAACGGGCCGGGCACCGCCTGGCACGACGACGATATGACCGCGGTGGCCGGGCTGCCGGCCCACGGGGTGCTCGTGCCGAAGGTGGAGCACGGCGAGCAGGTCCAGGCGCTGGCGGCGGGGCTGACGCGGCGGGGAGCGCCGGATTCTTTGCGGCTCTGGGTGATGATCGAAACGCCCGCAGCCGTCCTGCGCGCCGCGGAGATCGCCGCGGCCAGCGATCGCCTGGCCGTCCTGGTGGTCGGCACCAACGACCTCGTGAATGAGTTGCACGCCCTGCACGTCCCGGGGCGGGCACCCGTCGCCGCAGCGTTGTCGTTGGCCGTGCTGGGGGCGAGGGCCGCCGGGAAGTGCGTCCTGGACGGGGTGTTCAACGACATCACCGACGACGCCGGTTTCCGGGCCGAGGCCCGACACGGCCGCGAGTTGGGTTTCGACGGCAAGACGCTGATCCACCCCACCCAGATCGCCCCGGCCAACGAGGTGTTCGGGCCGTCCGCCGAGGAACTGTCCCACGCCCGCGCAGTCGTCTCGGCCTACGAACGAGCCGAGGCGGCGGGGCAGAGCGTCATCACCGTCGACGGCCGGATGATCGAGATGCTGCACGTGCGCGACGCGCGGCGGATCCTGGCCCTGGCCGACGTCATTGCCTCACGAGCGGCCGGCGTCCCCGACGCTACCGGCCGTGCCGCTCGATCCACTGGGTGAGTGCATCCTCAAGAGCGGCCGTCACGCCGACGCCGGCGGTGGCGGCGGCGCTCTCGAACCGGTCGACCAGGTCGGCCGGCAGAGGCAGGTTCAACTTGGCGAGGGCCGGTTGGGACTTCACCGCCTCGCCCAAAGCGGACCCGTGTTTGGCGATGGTGGCGTCCATCATCGCCCGCATGGCGGGGATTTCGGCGAGCAGGCGGGCGAGTTCGTCCCGCTCGATCCACAGCACCTCCGCCGCCCCGATCGTCGTGACCGTCGCAGAGCGCAGTTTCCCCTGGCGAATCGCGGATTCGCCGATCACCTCGCCCGGTCCCAGGACGGCGACGCGGTCGTCGCCGACGTACACGCCCACCTCACCGCTGAGCAGGATGAAGCAGTCGTCCGACGGGGTCGACTCGCGCATCAGCGGCCAGGGCTTGGACACCGACGTGTGTTGTCCCGCGCCGACCAGACGCCCCAACTCGTCGTCGGAGAACTTGGCGAATGCTGCGAACCCCCGTAACCGGCGGACATCCTCGTGGTCGTGGTCGTGGTCGTGGTCTTCGCCGTGGTCCTTGGCATCCACCTTCATAACTGGCTCCTCGTGCGCGATGTGAACCGGACAACCGCAGCGTAGCCCGAGCCGCCACGGTACCGTCGGAGTGGTGACAGTTCTGAGTCAACTGGCCGCGGTGCGGGAATCCCTGGGTGCGGGCTTGTTCCACATGGTCGCCGGCCCCGACGGCCCGGAGAAACGGACCCGCATCCACGACACTCCGGGGCCGCGATGGTTCGGCGAGGACCGACCGATCCGAACGGTGCACAGCGACGCGTCCATGTTCGTCGGAGGACTGCGCGCATTGCTGCTGCAGTCTTTGCACCCGCTGGCCATGGCCGGTGTCGCCGGGCACTCCGACTACAAGGGCGACCCCTGGGGTCGGCTGCAACGCACCAGCACCTTCCTGGCGGTCACCACCTTCGGCACGGCGACCGACGCGCAGCGCGCCGTCGACAAGGTGCGGGGGATTCACCGGCGGGTGCACGGGGTGGCTGCCGACGGCAGGC
Organism: uncultured Mycobacteriaceae bacterium; assembly: GCA_903927745.1. Taxonomy (GTDB): domain Bacteria; phylum Actinomycetota; class Actinomycetes; order Mycobacteriales; family Mycobacteriaceae; genus Mycobacterium. The sequence continues at coordinate 3,802 of CAIYOH010000017.1, read as the reverse complement.
CGTACGCGGCCGACGATCCCCACCTGTTGGAGTGGGTCCACATCGCCGAGGCCGACAGCTTCCTCCAAGCCCACCGGCTCTACGGCGCCGCACCGCTCGACCAGGCCGGACGCGACGGATACGTGGCGGACATTGCCGAGGTGGCCACCCGGCTGGGCGTGATCGACCCGCCGCGCACCGAGCGCGAACTGACCGACCGCATCGACGCTTTCCGGCCCGAGTTGCACAGCACGCCCGCGGCGCGCGAGGCCGCGCGGTTCCTGTTGCTGACGCCGCCGCTGCCGATCATCGGCTGGGCACCCTACGGAATGCTGACCGCTGCCGCAGTGGCGACGCTGCCGGCCTGGGCCCGAAAGCCGCTTCTGCTGCCGCATTTCCCGCCGATCGAGCGCACGGTGGTGCGAACGGCGGGGCGCGTGATGGTCGGTGGCATCCGCTGGGTGATGCCCGCCTGACGGCGGGTTAGTGCTCTGCGGCGGCCCGGGCCAACGCTGCGGTGGCCGACCGCAATTGGTCGGTGGAATCCAGCCGAACCGGGAATCCGACCCGGGTGTAGGCCACCCCGCGTGGGGTGTGCACCCTCAGGTCCAGACCGTAACGGTCGATGTCCGTGCACACCGCGGTGTCGGTGTCGGGATAGCCGCCGAACGCCCGCGCCATCGCCGTCAGGGCCGCGGCGTGATCGTCGTTGAGATGGGCCAGGGCGCCGGCCGAAGCGGGCGCGATCGGATCCGGGGCGGCGGCGGCGTACTGGTCGCCGGTGGCCGAGTCCATCCGGCCGTAGCCGCCCACCCACCGCACCCGCGTCACGCCGAGCACCCACAGCGTGAAGTCGCTGAAATCCAGGAAATGACGGCCGGCGGGCACCGCATCCAGGTAGGCCGCCCGGGCCGCATCAAGGTCAGCCGCGTCGGGCCGGGTGACCGCCCCGGCCAGGGTGATCCGGCTGCCGGCCAGGGGATCGGTGTCGCTGCTCGCCGCCACGATCGACAGGCTCGCCCTCGGGTCGCCGGCCAGGTTGCGACCGTGCTCGGCCAGGGTGGAGACGGACAGCACCGGCATCCCACGCAGCAGTCCGTACGCCACGTACGACGCCCAGGGATCGCCGTCGGGTGTCAGGGTCGCCAGCGTGGCCGCGTTGGTGGCGGCGGCGATGGTGCGGGCCTGCTCCGCCGCCGACGGACGAGCCTCGTTAGCGGGCGGGTGCAGCGGCGGCGGCATCGAGGGTGCGTCACCGGGATCGCCGTGATCTCGAACCGCCATGAACCCGAGGCTACTTCATGCGCCGCGAGGGGGAGACGCACCGTCTAGGCTGACGACGTGGTCGGCGAGACGGCGGGTGCGGCGGACGGCGCGCCGTGGTCCGGCTTCCGTTTCGTGCGCGACGTCGTCCCCTCGGGCCACCGGATCCATGTGCACAACCTTGCGCTCGCCGAGTTGCTGTTCCACGCCCGCAACGCCTACATCGCCGAGGGGGTCGGCCTGTCATGGCAGCGACTGTTTGACACCCAACGCAACCTGGTGATGCGCCGCCTGGAGATCGACTATGAGCGTGAGGCCCACGACGGGGTCCCCGTGAAGGTGGGGGTGCGGGCGGCGGGGCGCTCGCGCCGCACACTGACCCTCGACGAGGTGGTGTGGGGGGCCGAATCGGGGCTGCCGATCATCGTCGCCCAGTCGGTGCACCTGGTGGTCCGCTTGGATGCGCCGGGGGCGATCGACCTGCCCGACGACGTGGTGCAGCAGTTCGAGGCCTACGAGGAACGGCCCCTGAGCCTGAAGCTCAGCTCGAGGCGCTGAGGATCTTGATCGCGAAGATGAGCGTGTCGCTCGGCTTGATCCCGGCGCTGGGCTGGCCCTGCGGGTAGCCGTCCGCGGGGACCATGACAACGGCGACCGTGGACCCGACGTTCTGGCCCGCGATGGCCTTCTGGAATCCCGGGACAACGCCGCCCAGGGGGAAATCGGCCGGGGTGCCGCGTTCGTAGCTGCTGTCGAACACGGACCCGTCGCGTCCGTTGACGCCCATGTAGCAGACCGACACGGTAGCGGTGGCGGGTACCACCGGTCCGGATCCGGCGTGCAGCGTGTGCACCTGTGTCGCGGTAACGCTGAAGGGCGTGGTCACGGTCACGCTGGGAGCCGTCGTGTCCGTGGGTCCGACGACCGCGACGCTGCCGGTGGTGCCGGTGAGAGTCCAGTCGGCCTTGGCGCCGGCCGGGGGCGCCGCCGTCGGGCACGAGCCGGCCGCGGCGGCCGTGCCGGGCGCGACGAACATCAGAGCAGGGGCGACGAGGGCTGCCATCAGCGCGCCCCCGGATTGCATGCGGGAAGACTTCACCGCTGCCACACTACTGGCCGGCGTTTCGGGCCAGTTCGATGGCGTACTGGTTGACGAAGGTTCCCGCGGGCGGATCACCTTTGTCGCACGTTCCGTCGGATTCGCCGGGACGTTTGATCCATAGGTAGGCGTCGGCATGCGCGCCCCCGGTCGCCGCAGTGGGTGCGGCTCCGAGCGCCCTGCCGGCAGGGTTGCACCAGTTGAGCGGGGAGTCGGGTGCCGGACCGTTACCGTTGCGCGAGGTGTCGATCACGTAGTGCGCGCCATTGATGAGCCCCGAAATCGTCTCACCGTAGGCGATTTCGTCCGCGGTGGTGAAGAAGTTCGCCGTGTTGAGGCTGAAACCGCGCGCGTGGCCGACGCCGGCCGCGTTGAGCCTCGCGGCCATGTCGTCGGCGGTGTGCCATTTGAGGTGACCGCCGTCGACGTACACCGCGGTCGCCGGGTTGCGCGACAACGTATCGACGGCGTAGTGGATCAGGTCGTAGCGTTCCTGGCGCTGGTCGGCCGACAGGCAGTCCGCCATGGCGAGCGCATCGGGTTCGAGGATGACCGCCGCCGGCGACGCGCCCACGTCCGCGGCGATGCCGTCGATCCACGAGCGGTAGCCGTCCGCCGTCGCGAAGCCGCCGGCGGCGAAGCTGCCGCAGTCGCGATGGGGGATTCCGTAGAGCGTCAGCACCGGCAGCGCTCCGGCCGCCCGGGCGGCGCCTGTGTACGCGGCGACCGTCGACGCCGACGAGCCCGGGACGATCCAATACGCCTGCGGTGTGTTCGCGATGGCGGTCAACTCGGGACTCGGCGGACTGGCCTGCTGCGCCGCGCGCATGGCGGCGGAAGCGGGATTGACGTAGAGGGGAATGCCGGCGAACGGGTCGGCGTCGCTGACCAGGCGCACAGGGGAGAGGCCGATCGGCACCGGGGTGGCGAGAAGGCCCGCGCCGACGACGGCCGCAACGGTAAGGACAGGGGCGATCCATCGCGCCGGCGCGCCGGAAGCTGAGAACATCACCTGAGCGAAATTAGTGCCCGGCAGGGTTGAACGCCAAATGGGTTACTGCGTGCGCTCGCGCCCATCCTCGCTGAATCTCGTGATGATGGTCGTGCCCGTGACGGCGATCGTCCTCGCGCTGGTGTTGTTGCGTCGGGAACCGGCGGGACCACCGGAGTAGGGGCGCGTCTTACATTTTGTAGTACGCGGGCGGTTATGGCCGAGACGATCACTTTCCGGCCCGACGACGACACCGCGAACGCGTTAGCTGTGTTGACTCGAGATGGCACACCGGTATCGGCTGCCGTGCGAGCCGCGTTGATCGACGCTGCACGTCGCAAAGCCGCAGCCTCGATTCGCGCAGAGGCCGAGGAACTGGCGGGGGACGAGGACGACAGGGCGGAGGCGGCGCAGGTTCTCCGCGATATGGAGACACTGCGTGCGTGGTGAGGTATTCCGACTGCGCACCC
>CAIYOH010000016.1 GCA_903927745.1 uncultured Mycobacteriaceae bacterium | reverse complement strand
CGGTGCGGGCCTGCTGAACCGGCAGGTCGCTCGCACCATCCACTTCGGTGTGCTGGTGTGGATGCTGACGTTCATCGTCATCCACACGCTGATGGTGTTCGTCACCGGTTTCGTGGGCAACGTCAACCACATGACGCTGGGCACCGACACTAATTCCTACCTGGGCGTGGCGCTGTACCTGGCGTGGATGGCGGTGGTGGTCGCCTTCTGGTTGGTCGCATCCCCGTTCACCCTCAAGCACCCGCGGACGGTCCAGAAGCTGGGCAAGGCCATGGTGGGCTGGTTGAAGGGACTGCTGGAGAGCTGGGAACCCAGGGCAACCTACTCGGCCAGCGACATTTCGCCGTACTTCTGGGTCAACGGCCACGTGCCCGAGTCGCAGGTGTACGAGCGGCTCAAGGCGGGTAACTGGGTGGACTACACCCTGCGGGTCGACGGTCTGGTGGAAAACCCCGTCGAACTGACGTACGCGCAGTTGCGGGCCATGCCCGGGCAGAGCCAGATCACCCAGCACTTCTGCATCCAGGGCTGGTCGGCTATCGGCGAGTGGGCAGGTGTCCCCATGCGGGCGATCTGTGACCTGGTCAAGCCGGCGGCCAACGCCAAGTGGGTGGTCTTCTACTCGTTCGGTGACGGTGCGGGGGGCGGCCGGTACTACGACTGCCACCCCATCGAGAACATGTATCATGGACAGACGATCCTGGCTTACGACCTGAACGGTGAGCCGCTCAACGTGTCCCACGGAGCCCCGGTGCGCCTTCGTGACGAGGTCGAACTCGGCTTCAAGCAGGTCAAATGGGTCGAAGCAGTCGAGTTCGTCGAGTCGTTCGACCACCTCGGCGCCGGAATGGGCGGCTTCAACGAGGATCAGGAGTATTTCGGCTACCGCATGCCGATCTGAGCCCGGTTAACGCTGGGCCACCGGCAGCAGTTCGTCGGCGAGCAGCGCCAATGTCTCTGAGCATCCGCTCTCGAGCTTCACGGTGGCCAGGTCGTCACCACGGGTGGGGCCGCGATTGACGATGCCGACCGGGATGCCGTTGGCGGCGGCGTGGCGCACAAAGCGGTAGCCGGAAAACACGGTCAGCGACGAACCCACGACCAGCAGAGCATCGGCGTTTTCGACCATCGAAAAAGCCTGTGCCACAATTTCATTGGGGACACTCTCGCCGAAGTAGACGATGTTGGGTTTGAGCATGCCGCCGCAGCCTGGGCAGTCCAGGTAGCGGAAGCCCGCGATGTCGGCGGCCGAGGCGATGACGGCGTCGGCGTCGGGGGCAACCTCCAGGCCGCCGACGGCCCGCGCCCGCTCGATGAACCTGGGGTTGAGCGCCTCGAGATGCTCGGCCAGCGCGGCGCGGGTCATCGTGTACCCGCAGTCGAGGCAGATCACGTGCGCGTAGGTGCCGTGCAGGTTGATGACGTTGCTGCTGCCGGCCTTGGTGTGCAGCAGGTCGACGTTCTGGGTGATGATGCCGGCCACCGCGCCGGCGCGTTCGAGCGCGGCCAGCGCCCGGTGCCCGGCGTTTGGCCACGTCTCGTCCATGTGCCGCCACCCGACGTGGTTGCGCGCCCAGTACCGCTGCCGGAAAACCGGATCGGTGGTGAACTGGCGGATGGTCATCGGATTGCTCGGCGGCGAATCGGGCCCGCGGTAGTCGGGGATGCCGGAGTCGGTGGAGATTCCCGCGCCGGTGAGCACCGCGACCCGACGGCCGGCCAGCAGCGCGACCAGCTCAGGCGATTCGGCGTGGCGGGCGGTCACCCGCTTCAGGGTAGTGGTCGTACGCCGGATTGCCGGTCAGGCGACAATGGAGGGGCGATGAACTCCCGTGATGACTTCTACAACGCCTACGACCAGGGCTTCGTCCGTGTCGCAGCGTGCACCTACCGCGTCGCGCTGGCCGATCCGGCGACCAACGCCGAGTCGGTGCTGCGGCTGGCCCGCCGGTGCCACGATGACGGCGTCGCGGTCGCCGTCTTTCCCGAGCTGACGCTGTGCGGTTACTCCATCGAGGACATCGTGCTCCAAGACCTGCTGCTCGACGACGTCCAGGACGCCGTCGAGCACGTCGTGGCCGCCTCGACCGATCTGTTGCCGGTCCTTCTCGTCGGCGCCCCGCTGCGCTATCGGCATCGCATCTACAACACGGCGGTGGTCATTCACCGTGGCGCGGTGCTCGGGGTGGTGCCCAAGTCCTACCTGCCCACCTACCGGGAGTTCTACGAGCGCCGTCAGATCGCCCCCGGTGATGACGAGCGCGGCACCATCCGCCTCTGCGACACCGAGGCCCCGTTCGGCCCCGACCTGCTGTTCGCCGCGTCCGACCTCCCCGGTCTGGTGCTGCACGCCGAAATCTGCGAAGACATGTTCGTGCCGATCCCGCCCAGCGCGGAAGCGGCGCTGGCGGGTGCGACGGTGCTGGCCAACCTCTCCGGCAGCCCGATCACGATCGGTCGCTCAGCCGACCGCAACCTCCTGGCCCGCTCGGCGTCGGCGCGATGCCTGGCCGCCTATATCTACGCCGCCGCGGGCGAGGGCGAGTCGACGACCGATCTGGCCTGGGACGGCCAAACCATGATCTACGAGAACGGCGCGCTGCTCGACGAATCCGAGCGCTTCCCCCAAGGGGACCGATACAGCATCGCCGACGTCGACACCGAGCTGCTGCGCTCCGAGCGGCTGCGGATGGGGACGTTCGACGACAACCGGCGCCACCACAGGGCATCGGCAGAGGCGTTCCGGCGCGTCGAGTTCAGGCTGAACCCGCCGGCCGGTGACATCGGGCTGCTGCGCGATATCGAGCGGTTTCCCTTCGTGCCCGCCGATCCGCAACGACTGCACCACGACTGTTACGAGGCGTACAACATCCAGGTCTGCGGGCTCGCGCAGCGGCTGTCTGCGCTGAACCACCCGAAGGTCGTCATCGGGGTCTCCGGTGGACTGGACTCGACGCAGGCGCTGATCGTCGCCGCGCGTGCGATGGATCGGGAAGGCCGGCCTCGCAGCGACATCCTGGCGTTCACGCTGCCCGGCTTTGCGACGGGAGACCGCACCAAACGCAACGCCGCGGAGTTGTGCAGCGCGCTGGGCGTCACGTTCTCCGAAATCGACATCCGCGATTCCGCGACGCTCATGCTCAGGGAAATGGATCACCCCTTTGCGCGCGGTGAGAAGGTCTACGACGTCACGTTCGAGAACGTCCAGGCCGGCCTGCGCACCGACTACCTGTTCCGGTTGGCCAATCAGCGCGGCGGGATTGTCCTGGGCACCGGTGACCTCTCCGAGCTGGGGCTGGGCTGGTCGACGTACGGAGTCGGCGACCAAATGTCGCACTACAACGTCAACGCCGGAGTGCCCAAAACACTGATCCAGCACCTCATTCGTTGGTCCATCTCCTCGGGTGATTTCGAGTCGCGGGTCGGTGAGGTGCTGCAATCGGTGCTCGATACCGAGATCACACCGGAACTGGTTCCCGTCGGCGACGAGGACGAAGAAGGACGGGTGCAGAGCAGCGAGGCGACAGTCGGACCGTTTGCCCTGCAGGACTTTTCGCTCTTCCATGTGCTGCGCTACGGTTTCCGGCCGTCGCGAATCGCGTTCCTCGCCTGGCACGCGTGGAGCGACTCTGAGCGCGGCACGTGGCCGCCGGGCTTCCCCGAGGACAAACGACCGGGCTACTCACTCGCCGAGATTCGGCACTGGTTGGAAGTGTTCGTGCAGCGCTTCTACTCGTTCAGTCAGTTCAAACGCTCTGCGCTGCCCAACGGCCCCAAGGTGTCGAACGGGGGTTCGCTGTCGCCCCGGGGGGACTGGCGAGCCCCGTCGGACATGTCCGCGCGTATCTGGCTCGCCGAGATCGAGCGCGAGGTCCCCGAGGGTTAGCGGCTATCCGATCGCAGCGTCGATCGCCTCGGCATCCGGAGCGCAGTCACCGGCACCGGGCACCAGCGTCGCAAGGGCGCCCGCGGCGCAGGCCCGCCGCAGCGCCTGTAGTCGCCGGGCCGGCGTATCCGGGTGGAGCGGCCAGTTCGCGGCCAGCACTCCGGCGAACACGTCTCCGGCCCCGGCGGTGTCCACCGCCGCCACCGCGGGGGCCGGTACCGTCACCTCGCCGTCGGAGCCGACGTAGCGAGCGCCCCGGGCGCCGAGGGTGACCACCAGGTGGGGTGGCCGCCAGCGCCAGTGTCCGGCTTCGGATTCGTTCGCGATCACGACGTCCGCGAGGGTGGCCAACTCGGCCAGATGGGCCAGTTCGGCCGGATCGTTGTCTCGGCTGACCGGTGAGGCATTGACGATGATGACCGCCCCGGCCGAACGGGCGTGCCGCGCGGCCGCCACCGCCGTCGCAGCCGGAATCTCCAACTGGGTCAAGAGCACATCGCAACCGGCAACGACACTGCGCGCGCTGTGCGCGCCGGAGAGCGTCAGATGCCCGTTGGCGCCCGGCGCCACCACGATGGTGTTCTCGGCGTTGGCATCGACCACAACGATCGCCGTACCGCTCGGCCCCGGAATCTCGCCGGTCCCGTCCAGGCCGATGCCGTTGGCGGCGAGGTGGGCCCTCAGCCGACCGGCAGCCGCGTCGTCGCCGACCGCGCCGACGAACTGCACCAGCGCGCCCGCCCGCGCCGCCGCCACCGCCTGATTCGCGCCCTTGCCCCCGGGCGCAGACATGATCGACGAGGCCAGCACCGTCTCGCCCGGGCGAGGGAGGGCATCGACACCGAGGGTCACGTCCAGATTCACGCTGCCGACCACACACACCCGGGACACCCGGCCGACGTTAGTCACGTTTGGCTCCCACCTTCGCCTCAATCGCTGGAATCCTCAGTTCGGCGCGCTAGTCTGCTGCGTGAGGCGTGCCGAAATCTGTCGGGAGAAAGGCGGAAAGGCGAGTGACGGCGACCGAGCTAGACAACGCCGAACCGGCCTCCGGGGACAACGCGAATACCGCCGAGACCGGGGCCACCGGGGCCGCAGCAGCGGGAAGCGCAGCGGAAAGCGCCCCCGGATCCGGTCCGGCCACCCTTCTGGGTCGTCTCCGCCGACTATGGCCGGGCAGGCATCCCCGGTTCGGCCTGCAGTCCCGAATTGTGGTCGCGCTGGTGCTGTCGAGCATGATCGGCGTCCTGGTGATCGGCCTCGTCGGGGGCGTCTCGGGTGGGCGCGCCCTGCGGCAAGTCGAAGCATCTCGGTTGACCGAAATGCGCGAGGGCCAAAAACGGGCGGTCCTGTCGGCGTTTCGCGAGGTCACCGATTCGCTGGTCATCTACAGCGAGACGTACACCGTCGTCGGGGCGGTTGCGGAATTCACCGCGGGATTCGACGAATTGGACAAATCGACCATCACCCCCGCCCAACAGCAGGCGATCGTCACCTACTACCAGAACCAGATGATCGAGCCGATCAAGAAGTTGTCCGGCGCCCAGATCGACATCAACGCGGTTCTGCCGACTTCCAATGCGCAGAAGTACCTTCAGGCCCACTACACCGCCGCCGCTATGCCGGCGGACGTCGTGGACGCCGGCGACGGCAGCCAGTGGTCGGCGGCCAGCCGCCACTATGACTTCGTTCTCCGCGATGTCGTCGAGCGATTCGGCTACCGCGACGCGCTGCTCCTTGACCTGAGGGGCAATATCGTTTTTTCCGTCTCCCGAGGCCCAGACCTGGGAACCAACATCCTCACCGGCCCGTATCGGGAATCAAAGCTGCGCGAGGCCTACCAGAAGGCCTTGGCCTCCAACGACGTCAACTTCGTCTGGATCACCGATTTCCATTCGTACCAGCCGCACCTCGACTCGCCCACGGCATGGGTCGTGTCGCCGATCGGCCAGAACGGCAAGATCGACGGGGTCATGGCCATGCCGGTGCCCATCGGCAAGATCAACAAGATCATGACCGTGAACAGGCAGTGGGACACCGCCGGCATGGGGCCCTCGACCGAGACGTATCTGGCGGGCTCCGACGACTTGATGCGCTCCGATTCGCGAGAGTTTCTCGAGGACCCGCAGGGATACCGGCGCGATGCGATTGCAGCCGGCACGCCGCCGGATGTTGCGGATAAGGCCCTTCGCCTGGGTACCACGGTGCTGGTGCAGCCCGTCGGGACCGACGGCCTGCGCGCCGCCCAGCGTGGCGAGACCGGGGTGATCAGCGCCACCGACTACACGGGTAACCCTGAGCTGGAAGCATATTCGCCGTTGACCATCCCGAACTCCGACCTGCACTGGTCGATTTTGGCGACACGTGACAACGCCGACGCCTTCGCGCGGCTGAGCAGGTTGCACAAGGGCCTCGCCATCGCCGTCACATCCATGGTCTTCGCCATGTGCGTGGTCGCCATGCTGTTCGCCCAGGCGGCGGTGAAGCCCGTACGGCGTCTTCTGGAGGGCACCCGAAAGGTCGCCGCTGGGGACTACCATGTCAACATCCCTGCGCGGGGCCGTAACGAAGTCGGCGACCTGACAAGGGCTTTCAACGTCATGACGAGCAGTCTTGCGGCAAACGAAGAACTGATCAACGAGCAGCGCCGCGAGAGCGAGGGCCGCCTGCTGACGCTGATGCCGGAGTCGGTGGCGCAGCGTTACCGCGACGGTGAGGAAAACATTGCGCAGCGCAACCAGAATGTCGCCGTGATCTATGCCGACATCGGCGGTCTGGACGAGATGTCCACCGAGATGCCGGAAACCGAATTGGTCGCGACCATCGCAGACCTGTTCCAGCAGTTCGATTCGGCCGCGGAATCAACGGGCGTCGAGTGGATCCGCACCTTTCACACCGGCTACCTCGCCAGCTGCGGGGTTGTCACCCCGAGGCTGGACGGCATCCATCGCAGCATTGAGTTCGCCCTCGAAATCGCCCGCATCATTGATCGGTTCAACCGGCAAACCGGCCGCCGGCTGGGCCTTCGGGTGGGTGTCAACACCGGCGAGGTTGTGAGCGGTCTGGTGGTGGGCGGTCTGGAGAGCCACTCCAGGCTGGTCTACGACATCTGGGGTCGCGCGGTCGGCGTTGCGTTCCAATTGCAGAGTGGCGCAGCGCAGCCGGGCATCTATGTCAGTTCGCAAGTCTACGACGTGATGCGCGACATCCGGCAGTTCGTTCCCGCCGGCACGATCGCCGTCGATGGCGACGAGCAGGCGATCTACCGTGTGGTGGAGCGCTGATGAATTCGCTTGATACACCCTGGTTCTACTGGGCCGCCGCCATCGTGATCGGCCTACCGATCCTGCTGATCGCCCTCACCGAGCTGCACGACCTGCTCATCCGCCGCAACAGCCCACGTGCAAGGCAGGTGAGCCTGCTGCGAAACTATGTTTTGCCGCTCGGCGCCCTGCTGCTCCTGCTCGTCAAGGCCTCGGAGATTCCCTTCCGGGATACTCCGGTGCGGATCCTGACCACAGTGCTCGGTCTGCTGGTGCTGGTTTTGGTGCTGTCGGGACTCAGGTACAACGTTTTCGAGACCGCGCCCGAGGCCAGCTGGCGCCGAAGGCTGCCTCGCATCTTCGTCGACGTCAGCCGCTTCGCCGTCATCGGCGCCGGCCTCGCGGCGATGCTGTCGCTCATCTGGGGGGTCCGGATCGCCGGTGTGTTCACGGCGGTAGGTGTGACCTCGGTGGTCATCGGCCTGATGCTGCAGAACTCCGTCGGGCAGATCGTGTCGGGCCTGTTCATGCTCTTCGAGCAGCCGTTTCGGATCGGCGAGTGGCTGGACCTGGGGACCGAGCAGGGTCGCGTCGTCGAGGTGAACTGGCGCGCGGTGCATGTCGACACCGGCAACGGACTGCGGATCACGCCGAACTCGGTGCTGGCCACGACGGCGTTCACCAATCTCAGTCGGCCGCCTGGCGCACAAAAATTGGTGCTTTCCACAATGTTCTCCACCGCCGATCCGCCGGACCGGGTGTGCGCGATGTTGTGCCGTGTCGCCGGGGCGCTCCCGCAGCTCGCGACGGACGGTGCGCCGTGGTCGGTTCCGGTGGGCGGCGGCGAATACCGCACGACCATCGCCCTGAGCGCACCCGGGGATGCGGCGGCAGCGAAGGCGATGTTTCTGCAGTGGATCTGGTACGCCGCTCGACGGGAGAACCTCCACCTTGACGGTGCCGAGGACGACGGCTCGACGCCCGAACTGGTGGAGTATGCGTTGCG
>CAIYOH010000015.1 GCA_903927745.1 uncultured Mycobacteriaceae bacterium | reverse complement strand
GCCGGGCTGGTGCCGCTGCATGCCTGGTTGCCCCGCGCACACCCGGAGGCGCCCAGTCCTGTTTCGGCGCTGATGAGCGCAGCGATGGTCAACATGGGCGTCTACGGGATCTGCCGCGTGGACCTACAGCTGCTGGGTCCCGGCCCGCGCTGGTGGGGCCTCACCTTGATGGCGGTCGGCGGGGCGTCGGCGCTCTACGGAGTGGTCCAGGCCTCGGTGGCCACGGACCTCAAACGGCTCCTTGCCTACTCGACAACCGAGAACCTCGGGCTTATCACCCTGGCGCTGGGGGCTGCGACTCTGTTCGCCGCCTGCGGTGCCGGCGCACCGGCAACGATTGCGACGGCTGCGGCCATGCTGCACCTGATCGCCCACTCGGCGTTCAAGAGTCTCGGATTTCTGGCCGCGGGATCGGTGCTCGCCGCGACCGGGCTGCGGGACCTGGACCGGCTCGGCGGCCTGGCTCGCCGAATGCCTCTGACCACCACTCTTTTCGGCGTCGCCGCGCTCGGGGCGTGTGGGCTGCCGCTGGGTGCCGGGTTCGTCAGCGAATGGTTACTGGTGCAGTCGCTGATCCACACCGCCCGTGGGCACGCCACCATTTTGTCGTTGACGATGCCGCTGGCGGTGGGCGCGGTCGCACTCACCATCGGCCTGGGTGTGGCGGCAATGGTCAAGGCATTCGGGATCGGGTTCTTGGCGCGGCCGCGCTGTCGCGAAGCCGCCGGGGCCCGTGAGGCGCCGGCCAGCATGCTGGTCGGCATGACGGTGGCGGCCGCCGCCTGCCTGGTGCTGGCGGTGGCACCGTCGGTCATCGCGCCCGTCCTGCGCCGCGCGGTCGCCGCGCTGCCTGCGGCCCGAAGTGTCGACCTGACCGACTTCGGCGCCGTGGTGCGACTACCCGGCCTGCAGGGCTCGATCGCGCCCGGGGTGATCGCCGCCGGTGTCGTCCTCGCCACGCTGTCCGCGGCCGTGCTAGCTCGGTGGCGTCGGGGGAAGCGGCCGGCCCCCGCCACGCTGCCACTGTGGGCCTGTGGTGCAACCGATCTCACCGAACGCATGCAGTACACCGCGACGTCGTTCGCCGAGCCGCTGCAACGAGTGTTCAGCGATGTTCTTCGTCCCGACACCGACATCGAGGTCACACACACCGGTGAGTCGCAGTATCTGGCCGACAAGATCACGTACCGCACCACCATCACCGACGCCATCGAGGAGCGCCTGTACACCCCGGTGATTCGCGTGGTGCTGGCTGCTGGGGCGGTGGTACGTCGGGCGCACACCGGCAGTGTGCACCTATACCTGGCCTACGGTGCGCTGGGCGTGCTGACCGTGCTGGTGGTCGCGCGATGAACGCGTGGTCTGCCGTCGCCGGTGTCGTTCAGGTCGGCGCCGTCATGGTCGGTGCGCCGCTCGTGATCGGCCTGACCCGCCAGGTTCGAGCAGGCTGGGAGGGCCGCGCCGGGGCGGGCGTCCTGCAACCGTGGCGCGACATTCTCAAACAACTCGGCAAACAGCAGATCACCCCGTTGGGGACGACGGTCGTGTTCGCGGCCGCACCCGCTATCGTCGCCGGATCGGCGCTGCTGATCGCCGTGATCACGCCCTTGGTATCCACCAAGTCGGCGTTGGATTTCAGCGCGGACCTGTTCGCGGTGGTCGGCCTGTTGTTCCTGGGCACCGTCGCGTTGACCCTGGCGGGAATCGACACCGGGACGTCATTCGGCGGGATGGGGGCCAGTCGCGAAATCACGATCGCCGCGCTGGTGGAACCCACGATCCTGCTCGCCGTCTTCGCGCTCTCGATACCGGCGGGATCGGTCAACCTCGGCGCCCTGGTATCTCATACCGTCACCCACCCACGGCAGGTCGTGTCACTGACTGCTGTCCTCGCGTTTACGGCGCTGGTGATCGTGATCGTCGCCGAGACCGGGCGGCTGCCGGTGGACAACCCGGCCACCCATCTGGAGCTGACGATGGTTCACGAGGCGATGGTCCTCGAATACGCCGGTCCCAGGCTGGCGCTGGTCGAGTGGGCAGCCGGCATGCGGCTGACCGTTCTCCTCGCGCTGCTGGCAAACCTATTCGTGCCGTGGGGCATTGCCGGCGTGCGGCCCGGCGCGCTCGAGGTCCTCCTCGGCGCCGTGGCGGTGGCCGCCAAGGTCGCCGTCCTGGCCGGCCTGCTCGCGACCGTCGAGGTGTCCGTCGCCAAATTGCGGCTGTTCCGGGTTCCGGAACTGCTCGCCGGGTCTTTTCTGCTGGCGCTGCTCGCAGTGATATCGGCCAACTTCTTCACAACGCCGACATGACAGACGACGATTTCGCGGTGCTGGTCGACCTCGCCGCCGGTGGGCTGATCCTGACGGCGATCATGATCGTCTGGCGTCGGGACCTTCTCGCCATCGTTCGCCTGCTCGCCTGGCAGGGCGTTGCGTTGGCGAGCATCCCCATTCTGCGGGGAGTGCACGACGGCGATCACGCGCTGATTGGGGTCGGTCTCGCGGTGCTCCTGTTGCGCACCGTGGTGTTGCCGCGACTGCTGGGCCGCGCTATCGGCTCCGGGCCGCACGCCCACCGTGAATCCACCCCGCTGATCAACACCGCCATGTCGCTGCTGATCACCGCCGGCCTGACAGTAGTAGCATTCGCTGCCACGCAACCCTTGGTGGATTTGCAACCGGCGGCCACGACCACGGCCGTCCCCGCTGCCACCGCGGTGGTTCTCATCGCCCTGCTGGTCATGGTTACCCGGCGCCACGCCGTCTCTCAGGCAGCCGGATTCCTGATGCTGGACAACGGAATCGCGGCGACCGCGTTCCTACTGACCGCCGGGGTGCCCCTGATCGTCGACCTCGGCGCCTCCCTGGATGTGTTGTTTGCGGTCATCGTGATCGGAGTGCTGACCGGTCGACTATCGCGCACATTCGGGGCAGCGGACCTCGACGTCCTGCGGGAGTTGCACGACTGATGACAGCCTTGCTGCTGGCCGCGATCTTC
>CAIYOH010000014.1 GCA_903927745.1 uncultured Mycobacteriaceae bacterium | reverse complement strand
TACGGATCAGTGTGGGAGCCGTGTAATAGATTGTGACGCCGTATTTTTCGATGATTTCGAAGTGCCGGTGCTGGGTCGGGCTGTCGGGTGTCCCCTCGTAGAGGACTTCGGTGACCCCGTTGGACAGGGGGCCGTAGACGCTGTAGGTGTGACCGGTGACCCAGCCGATGTCGGCGGTGCACCAGAACACGTCCGTGTCGGCCTTGATGTCGAACACGTTGTAGTGCGTGTAGGACGCCTGGGTGAGGTACCCGCCGGTGGTGTGCATGATGCCCTTGGGTTTGCCGGTGGTGCCCGAGGTGTAGAGCAGGAACAGGGGATGCTCGGCGTCGAACGGCTGCGGGGTGTGCTCGGGCGACGCGGCGTCCACCACGTCGTGCCACCACAGGTCCCGCCCTTCGGTCCAGGACACGTCAATCCCGGTGCGCCGCACCACCAGAATGTGTTCGACGGAGCTGGGGCCATCGCCGGTGGAACCCTGCTCGACGGCCGTGTCGGCGGCGTCCTTCAGCGGGGCCGGTGTGCCGCGCCGGAACTGCCCGTCGCTGGTGATCACCAATTTCGCCTCGGCGTCGGCGATCCGGGCCCGCAGCGCTGTGGCCGTGAAGCCGGCGAACACCACGCTGTGCATGAGCCCGAGGCGGGCGCAGGCGAGCATCGCGATCACCGCCTCGGGAATCAGCGGCATGTAGATGGCGACCCTGTCACCGGCGACCAGACCGAGCCCGGTCAGTGCGTTCGCGGCCTTGCAGACCTCGGTCTGCAGATCCCGGTAGGTCAGGGCGCGGCTGTCGCCCGGCTCGCCTTCCCAGTGGATGGCGACCCGGTCCCCGAGGCCTGCCTCGACGTGGCGGTCGACGCAGTTGTAGGCGACGTTGAGGCTGCCGCCGACGAACCATGTGGCGAACGGTGCCTGCGACCAGTCCAGCACGTCGGTGAACGGCGTCGCCCAGGACAGCCGCTCGGCCTGTCTTGCCCAAAACGCCAGCCGGTCGTCCTCGGCCTCGCGGTAGAGCGCCTCGCCCGCGTTGGCCTGGGCGGCGAACTGCTCCGGCGGCGGGTACGACGACGGCTCTTCGGTGTTGTTGGCGGTCACTGGTGTTCTCCTCCGTTGGGCGCAGACCGTCTGTGAGCCTAACGCCGCGAGGCGAAGGCCGGGTTGGCGCTTCGTGGGGAAACGACGGCTCATCCCGCATAATCACGGTGTGTCAGGAGATCGGGGGCGGCCTGCCCGCGGGGTGGCCCGCTGGGCGGCCCTTGCGGCAGCCGGTTTCGTTGTCACCGTGATGGTGGCGGCGATGCTGGGGGCGCCCGCACGGGCCGTGCCGCCCAACCCCGCCGACGAACCGACGCCCTGCTGGTCGGATCAGGTCGCGGTGAGCGCGTCACCGGTTGACGGGGCCGTCGGTCACCGGGCGGTGAGTCTGGTGTTCGCGCTCGCGGGCGGCGCCGAGCCCTGCACCCTCACCGGCTATCCCGGGGTGGACACCGGCGGCGCCGGTCTGCTCCTCCACGCCGAGCCCACGCCCCGCGGTTACCTCGGCGGCCTGCCGGCCGGCGTCGACGAACTGCCCACCGCGACCCTGTCGATTTCGGCGCGCGCACAGGCCGTCGTCGAGGGGAAGGCGCTGGACGACAACGGCAACCCGTGCCCCAGCTACACCTCCCTGCTGGTCTATCCCCCCGACATCAGCGAGGTCTATACCGTTGCGGTCGCGATCGACGCGTGCTCGCTGCAGGTGCATCCGATCACCCCGGCGGCGTAGGGACTTCTGACCGAGGCGGTCGCCGGCATCTTGCCTGTCCTAAAACGGTGGGGGGTCGTCGCCGTAGTCGGGGGTGGGCGGTGTGTGGGGTGCGGTGTGGGCGTGGGCCGGGGCTTTCGCTTCGGTGATGTGTTGGGTGTTGTGGTTGCGTTCGGTGTTGATGCGGTGGGCGCGGTCGTGGGTGCGGGTGCGTCGGCGGGTGGGCATGGCGAGGCCGCGTGTTGGGCTGTCTGGCGGGGTGGAGCCCGGGGTGGGCAGGTCACCGGTGGGTA
>CAIYOH010000013.1 GCA_903927745.1 uncultured Mycobacteriaceae bacterium | reverse complement strand
GTCTGAACCCGGGGCCGGTAATCTGAGTGGGTGGCAGACACACCCAAACGTCCCCCGCGATTCGACCTCGCGTCAGCCGATCGCAAATCGGGGCGACTCGTGCAGATCGGGGGCACCGCCGTCGTCGTGCTCTTCGCGGTCGCGCTCGTCTTCTACATCGTGACGTCTCACCAGAAGAAGGTCGCCGCCGCCAGTGCGGGCGACACGGTGCGGGTGACGTCGAGCAAGCTGGTCACCCAGCCGGGCACCACCACGCCGAAAGCCGTCATCGCCATCTACGAGGATTTCCTGTGCCCGGCCTGCGGTCACTTCGAGCGCAACTTCGCACCGACGGTGTCCAAGCTCATCGACATCGGTGCCGTCGCCGCCGACTACTCGATGGTGGCCATCCTGGACAAGCCCCGCAACCAGAACTACTCGTCTCGGGCCGGCGCGGCCGCCAAGTGCGTGGCCGACGAGTCGATCGACGCGTTCCGCCGTTTCCACAGCATGCTCTACAGCGCCAGCAACCAGCCCAACGAGATCGGGACCAGCTTTCCGGACAACGCCCGGCTGATCGAACTGGCCCGCGAGGCGGGCGCCGCAGGCAAGGTCCCCGACTGCATCAACAGCGGAAAGTATCTGGCCGCCGTGACGGGGGAGGCCGCCGTTGCCGGTATCACCGGGACCCCGACCATCAAGATCAACGGGTCTGATTTCGACCCGACGACGCCCGAGGCGCTGGTTGCCAAGATCAAAGACATCGTCGGCGACATCCCCGGCATCGACACGGCCGTCACCCACCCGGCGGCGTGACGACCGCGAGCTCGTCGCGCGTGTCCGCGCCCAGCGCCTGGTGGGTGCTGATCGCGGGGGCGGTCGGGTTGCTGGCATCGCTGACGCTCACCCACGACAAGATCGCGCTCCTGCAGAATCCGTCGTACGTGCCGTCGTGCAACATCAATCCCGTCCTGGCCTGCGGTTCGGTGATGGCGACGCCGCAGGCGTCGACGTTCGGTTTGCCCAATCCGGTGCTCGGCATCGTCGGCTTCACCGTCGTACTGGTCACCGGCGTGCTGTCGGTCGCGAAAGTCTCACTGCCCCCATGGTATTGGGCTGGCTTACTGGCCGGAATCCTGGTCGGTGCGGTGTTCGTGCACTGGCTGATCTTCGAGAGCCTCTACCGCGTGGGGGCGTTGTGTCCGTACTGCATGGTGGTGTGGGTGATGACGATCTCGCTGCTGGTGGTGTTGGCGTCTATCGTGGCCCGCCCGGTGCTCGAATCCCGGCACCCTGGTGTAGCGCACCTGGTCTACCGGTGGCGGTGGTCGATCGCCGTGGTGTGGTTCACGGCCGTCGCCGTGCTGATCGCGGTGCGTTTCCAGGACTACTGGTCGACGCTGCTCTAGGTGGCCTGAGGTGACGCGGATCATCGGCGGCAGCGCCGGGGGGCGGCGCATCGCGGTACCGCCGCGGGGCGCCAGGCCGACCACCGACCGGGTGCGCGAGTCGCTGTTCAACATTCTGGCCGCGCGGCGCGACCTGACCGGACTGGCAGTGCTGGACCTCTACGCCGGTTCCGGCGCCCTGGGCCTGGAAGCGTTGTCGCGCGGGGCGGCGTCCGCGGTGTTCGTCGAGTCCGACCAGCGCGCCGCGAACGTCATCGCCCGCAACATCGAGGCCGTCGGGCTGCCGGGCGCGACGCTGCGTCGCGGCGCGGTGGCGGGTGTCCTGGTGGGCGGGACCGCCGCCGCGGCGGACCTGGTGTTCGCGGACCCGCCCTACGCCACCGACACCGCCGAGGTCGACGCTGCCCTGACCGCCCTGACCGTGCACGGCTGGGTGCACTCCGGGAGCATCGCGGTGGTTGAGCGCGCCGCCGGCAGCGCGCCGCTGACCTGGCCGGCGGGCTGGTCGGTGTGGCCCGCCCGGGTGTACGGCGACACCCGTCTGGAGTTCGCCGAACGGCCCGAGCGGCCCTGACGAGGCGTGTACCGTCATCGGACATGAGCGGCGCGGTATGCCCAGGGTCCTTCGACCCGGTGACGCTCGGCCACATCGACGTCTTCGAGCGCGCCGCGGCCCAGTTCGACGAGGTGGTGGTGGCGATCCTCACCAACCCCGCCAAAAAAGGCATGTTCGACCTCGACGAGCGGATCGCCATGGTCGAGGAGTCGACGGCGCACCTGCCGAACCTGCGGGTGCAGGCGGGACACGGCCTGGTGGTCGACTTCGTCCGCTCGTGCGGGATGACCGCCATCGTCAAGGGCCTGCGCACGGGCACCGACTTCGAATACGAGGTGCAGATGGCGCAGATGAACAAGCACGTCGCCGGTGTCGACACGTTCTTCGTCGCGACGTCGCCGCGCTATTCGTTCGTGTCGTCGTCGCTGGCCAAGGAGGTCGCGATGCTGGGTGGAGACGTCTCCGAACTGCTGCCCGAACCGGTCAATCGCCTGCTGCGCGAGAAGTTGTCGTCGTCAGGGGCCTGACCGGCCCGTCAGTGCCCATGCCCGCAGTGATCCTCGTGCCCGCTGTCCGGGGGACCGCCCATCATGCGCAGCATGGGAGCCCCGCCCGAGGTGAAGAAGCGCACGACCAGCGCCACCGCGATGGCGAGGAAAGCGATGTTGAGCCAGGTGGTGTAGTTCCACGAGATGCCCGCTTCCAGCACGGCGGAGTTGCGCTGGGTGGGAATGAGATGCGCTGCGCCGAAGATCAATTCGACCAGATATCCGGCGCCGACCATCGCGGCGTAGAAGGTGCCCAACAGCGTCAGCATCATCCTGGTGCCGTAGTACTTGCGGTAGATGTTCAAGATCGGCAGGATCAGCAGATCGGCGAAAATGAACGAGACGACGCCGCCGAAGCTGATGCCGCCGTTCCACAGCACCGCGGCCAGTGGCACGTTGCCGATCGAGCACACGAAGGACGCGATCGCCACGACGGGGCCCACGATCGGTCCCCATATCGCGGACCACACCGGGTGGTCGGTCAGAAAGAAGCCCTGCCAGAACTTCTCGGGCACCCATGCCGCGACGGCGCCCGCGATGAGCAGTCCGATCGCGAGGTCGCGCACGATCGCCAGCCACTCCATGACGAACACGTGGGAAACCGAGGTGAAGCCCTCGGGCGACAGCAGCCGCCGCAAGAACGAGCCTTCCCCTTTGACCGACATGTCCATGGCGGCGTGACCCTCCATCGACCCGGTGGCGCCGCGCTCGGCCTGCTCGCGGGCGGCGTCGATGAGCCGGGAACGCACGAACAGCCGGAACAGGATGGCGACAATGATGATCATCAGCGGCCCGCCGACGAATTCTGCCGCGGTGAACTGCCAGCCCATCAGCAGCGCCAGGATGATGCCCAGTTCCACCACCAGGTTGGTCGACCCGATCTCGAACGCCATGGCGGCCGTGAAGTTGGCGCCCTTGCGGAACAGCGACCGCGCCAGGGCCACGGCCGCATACGAGCACGACGACGAGGCCGCGCCCAGGCCGGCCGCCAGCGCCAGGGTGCGGGGCCGGTCGTCGCCCAGCAGTGACACGACCGTCGAGCGCTGCACCACGGCCTGCACCACGGCGGACAGCGCAAACCCGAGGATCAGTGCCCAGAGGATTTCCCAGGTCATCGACCCCGCCACCGCCAACGCGTGTCCCACCGGCGCCAGCACCGCCATTGCAGTCCTCCCTCTCACGCCCCCGCGGCTAACCTATCGCGCTTGTCTTGGGGGTCCGCGGCGGACGAATACCCGACACACCGGTCCCGCTACCGCCGCCACAGCTGTAACAGCAGGCACACTGGTAACACCAGGGTTTCTGCAGGACGCCAGGAGGTAGTGGGCCGTGTACCGAGTCTTTGAAGCACTCGACGAATTGGGCGCCATCGTCGAAGAAGCGCGTGGTGTGCCGATGACCGCCGGGTGCGTGGTGCCGCGCGGCGACGTCCTCGAACTGGTCGACGACATCAAGGACGCCATCCCGGGCGAGTTGGACGACGCCCAGGACGTCCTCGACGCGCGTGACTCGATGCTGAACGACGCCAAAGCGCACGCCGATTCCATGGTGTCCTCGGCGACTACTGAGTCGGAGTCCATGGTCAATCACGCCCGCGCGGAGGCCGACCGGATCCTGTCCGACGCCAAAGCGCAGGCCGATCGCATGGTGAGCGAGGCCCGCCAGCACAGCGAGCGGATGGTCGGCGAGGCCCGCGAAGAGGCCATTCGCGTCGGCGCGTCGGCCAAACGCGAGTACGACGCCAGCCTCAGCCGCGCCCAGGCCGAGGCCGATCGCTTGGTCGAAAACGGCAACATCTCCTACGAGAAGGCCGTACAGGAGGGGATCAAGGAGCAGCAACGCCTCCTCTCGCAGAACGAGATCGTGCAGGCCGCCCACGCGGAGTCCACGCGGCTCATCGATACCGCGCACGGCGAGGCCGACCGGTTGCGCGGCGAATGCGACATCTACGTCGACAACAAGCTTGCCGAGTTCGAGGAGTTCCTCAACGGCACGCTGCGCTCCGTCGGGCGTGGCCGCCACCAGCTCCGCACAGCCGCCGGGACGCACGACTACGCGACCCGCTAGCCGACCCGCTAGCCCGACCCCGCTAGCCGACCCGGTAGCGGCTGGTAGCAGCCGGTAGAGCCCGCGTCGCAGCGCACTGGCGTCGCGCGACCGTAGGATTTCACCTATGACGCGCAACCGCAGCACATCGAGGGCCCGCGGCGCATCGTCACGGTCCCCCGGCCCGATGGCGGTGGACATCACCCGCCTCGGACGGCGCCCGGGCTCGATGGTCACGCTGCGCGACACTGTCCCGAACCCCGCGCGTATCGGGCTGGACATGATCGGAATCGAGGCCGGGGCTCCCGTGGAACGGGACCTGCAGATCCAGTCGGTGTCTGAAGGGGTGTTGGTGACCGGGACGGTGAGCGCCCCCACCGCAGGCGAATGCGCCCGCTGCCTGGCCCCGGTCGTCGGTCGCGTGGATGTGGCGTTGACCGAACTGTTCGCCTACCCCGAGAGCGCGACCGAGGCGACCACCGAGGAGGGCGAAGTCGGGCACGTCGTCGACGACACCATCGACCTCCAGCAGTCGATCATCGACGCCGTCGGGCTCGAACTTCCCCTCGCGCCGGTGTGCGCGCCGGACTGTCCGGGACTGTGCCCGGAGTGTGGGGTTTCGTTCGCGGCCGAGCCCGGCCACCGCCACGACCTCATCGACCCGCGGTGGGCCAAGCTGTCCGGGATGTTCACCGCCGGGTCGGACACGCCGCGGGGTGAGCGGTGACATCGCCGACATCGCGCCAGGATTTGCTGGACGCACTCGGTGTCGAACTCCCCGAGGAGCTGTTCTCGCTGGCCTTGACGCATCGCAGCTACGCCTACGAAAACGGTGGCCTACCGACCAACGAGCGTCTGGAGTTCCTCGGAGACGCCGTCCTGGGCCTGACCGTCACCGACGAGCTCTACCATCGTCATCCGAACTGCCCGGAGTCCTATCTGGCCAAACTGCGGGCGAGCGTGGTCAACACCCATGCGCTGGCCGATGTGGCGCGCACCCTGTCCGACGAGGGCCTCGGCGCCCACCTGTTGCTGGGTCGTGGCGAGGAGAACACCGGTGGCGCCGACAAGTCGAGCATCCTCGCCGACGGTATGGAATCGCTGCTGGGCGCGATCTACCTCGAGCACGGCCTCGAGACGGTCCGTGAGGTGATCCGGCGGTTGTTCGGCGCGGTGTTGGACGCGGCGCCCACGCTGGGCGCCGGCCTTGACTGGAAGACCAGCCTGCAAGAGCTCAGCGCCGCCCGCGGCATGGGTGCGCCCTCCTACGTGGTGACCTCTACCGGGCCCGACCACGACAGGGAATTCACGGCGGTCGTGGTCCTGATGGGCACCGAGTACGGGCCGGGCGTCGGCCGCTCCAAGAAGGAGGCGGAGCAAAAGGCCGCGGCGGTGACGTGGAATGCGCTCGCCCGCGCGGCCGGCGTCGAGGTGACGGACGACACAGGCAAGACGCCCGTCTAGTCGCATGCCGGAACTACCCGAGGTCGAGGTGGTCCGTCGCGGCCTGCAGGCCCGTGTGGTCGGTCAGACGATCACGTCGGTCCGCGTGCATCATCCCCGCGCGGTGCGCCGCCACGAGGCCGGGCCGGCCGACCTGACCGCGCGACTGCTGGGGGCGCGGCTGACCGGAACCGGCCGGCGGGGCAAGTACCTGTGGCTGCTGCTCGGCACGCCGGGGGCCGAGTCGGACACGGCCCTGGTGGTGCACCTGGGCATGAGCGGGCAGATGCTGCTCGGGGCAGTCCCGCGGGCCGACCACGTCCGGATTTCGGCGCTGCTCGACGACGGCACCGCGCTGAGCTTCGTCGATCAGCGCACGTTCGGCGGGTGGCTACTGGCCGACCTGGTCGACGTCGACGGCAGCATCGTGCCGGCCCCCGTCGCCCACCTGGCCCGCGACCCCCTGGACCCGCGGTTCGACGCCGGCGCCGTCGTCACTGTGTTGCGGCGCAAGCATTCCGAGCTCAAGCGGCAGCTCCTCGATCAGCAAGTGGTATCGGGGATCGGCAACATCTACGCCGACGAGGCGCTGTGGCGGGCGCAGGTGAATGGCGCACGGATCGCGGCCACGCTGAGTCGGCCCCGATTGGCGGGCGTGCTGGACGCTGCGGCGCAGGTGATGCGCGATGCGCTGGCCAAGGGCGGGACGTCGTTCGATTCGTTGTACGTCAACGTCAACGGTGAGTCCGGGTATTTCGACCGGTCGCTGAACGCCTACGGCCGCGAAGGGCGCAACTGCCGGCGCTGCGGCGCGGTGATGCGCCGGGAGAAATTCATGAACCGGTCGTCGTTCTACTGCCCGACCTGCCAGCCCCGGCCGCGGCGGTGAAGCGTCGAGATCGACGCC
The DNA here is from genome assembly GCA_903927745.1 of uncultured Mycobacteriaceae bacterium. Lineage (GTDB taxonomy): Bacteria > Actinomycetota > Actinomycetes > Mycobacteriales > Mycobacteriaceae > Mycobacterium. The sequence goes on along the minus strand of CAIYOH010000013.1, from coordinate 10,139 downwards.
AGTGCGAGTTTCCAGCGTTTTTTTCGCACTGCCGTCGATCTCGGCGCGGTAGGAATGGGCCCAGGCGCGGTAGAAAGGTGCCCATGACCGAACTGTGGGTGCAACGCACCGGAACCCGTCGCTACACCGGACACAACTCCCGCGGCGCCCGGGTGCTCATCGGCTCTGAGGACGTCGACGGCGTGTTCACCCCCGGGGAGTTGCTCAAGATCGCGCTCGCCGCCTGCAGCGGCTTGTCCAGTGACGGCCCGCTGCGTCGCCGCCTCGGCGACGACTACGCGGCGACGCTGCGGGTGTCCGGTACCGCCGACCGTGAGCAGGAGCGCTATCCGCTGCTCGCGGAGACCCTGGAGTTGGACCTGTCCGGCGTGTTCGACGCCGACAGGGAAAGCCTGCTCGTGGTGGTCAATCGGGCGATCGAGCAGGTCTGCACAGTCGGGCGCACGCTCAAGTCCGGCACCACAGTCACGCTCGAGATCGCCGATGCCGTCGATGCCGGAGCCTGACGTCGCGCTCACCGTCTCGGTGCACGGGGCCGTCCAGGGCGTCGGATTCCGTTGGTGGACCCGTTGCCGGGCGCTCGAGCAGGGGCTCACCGGATACGCGGCCAACCAGGCTGACGGCCGCGTGCAGGTGGTCGCGCACGGACCACGGCGGGCCTGCGAGGAACTGCTAGGGCTGCTCGAGGGCGGCACCTCGTGGCCCGCGCGGCCCGGTCGGGTGGACAAGGTCGTCGCCGACTGGTCGGAGCCGCGTGAGCGGTTCATCGGTTTCGCGGAGCGTTGAGCGCCTCCGCGTGAGTGACGGATGGGACCTGTGTGGCGGATGCGGCGACATGCACATGTCGGGCGCGGCGACACCCCGCGGAGTGGCCGGACGCGGCGGCCCGGCCGGTAGTCTGGCACCGCCATGTACCTCAAGAGCCTGACGCTGAAGGGCTTCAAGTCCTTCGCCTCGCCAACGACTCTGCGCTTCGAGCCGGGTATCACCGTTGTCGTCGGCCCCAACGGCTCGGGCAAATCGAACGTCGTCGATGCGTTGGCCTGGGTGATGGGGGAGCAGGGCGCGAAAACGCTGCGGGGCGGCAAAATGGAAGACGTCATCTTCGCGGGCACCTCATCGCGGGCGCCGCTGGGCCGCGCCGAGGTGACCGTCACGATCGACAACTCCGACAACGCACTACCCATCGAATACTCCGAGGTGGCGATCACGCGCCGGATGTTCCGTGACGGCGCCAGCGAATACGAGATCAACGGCAGCAGCTGCCGTTTGATGGATGTCCAGGAGTTGCTGAGCGACTCCGGCATCGGCCGGGAAATGCACGTGATCGTCGGTCAGGGCAAGCTCGACCAGATCCTGCAGTCGCGACCCGAAGACCGTCGCTCGTTCATCGAGGAAGCCGCCGGCGTGCTCAAGCACCGCAAGCGCAAGGAAAAGGCGCTGCGCAAACTCGAGTCCATGTCGGCGAACCTCGCGCGGCTCACCGACCTGACCACCGAATTGCGCCGCCAGCTCAAGCCGCTGGGCCGCCAGGCCGAGATGGCCCGTCGCGCCCAGACGATCCAGGCCGACCTGCGCGACGCCCGGCTGCGGCTTGCGGCCGACGACCTGGTCAACCGCCAGGGCGAGCGTGAGGCGATCTTCGAGGCGGAGACCGCTCTGCGCCGTGAGCACGACGAGGCCGCTGCTCGCCTGACCACGGCGTCCGAGGAGCTGAGCGCCCACGAGACTGCGCTGGCCGAGCAGTCGGCCCGGGGCGATTCGGTCCAGCACACATGGTTTCGGCTGTCGGCGCTGGCCGAACGTGTCGGTGCGACGGTGCGTATCGCCAGTGAACGCGCCCAGCACCTCGACATCGAGCAGGTCGCCACCGGCGACACCGATCCCGATGCCCTGGACGCCGAGGCCCGGGACGTCGAAGTCGCCGAGCAACAGCTGCTGGCCGAACTGGCCGACGCGCGCGGCCGGCTGGAGGCGGCCCGCGCCCAACTCGCCGAGCGCGAGCGGGAAGCCACCGAGGCCGACCGGGCGCATCTGGCGGCGGTCCGCGCGGAAGCCGACCGGCGCGAGGGGCTCGCACGGCTCGCCGGTCAGGTCGAGACGATGCGCGCGCGCGTCGAATCGATCGACGACGGCGTCACGCGCCTCTCCGAAAGCATCGAACAGGCCGCCACCCGCGCGCAGCAGACCCGAGCGGAATTCGAGACCGTGCAGGGCCGGGTGGGGGAGCTGGACCAGGGCGAGATGGGCCTCGACGAACACCACGAACGCACCGTGGCCGCGCTGCGGCTGGCCGACGCGCGCGTGGCCGAACTGCAGGCGGCCGAACGCGACGCCGAACGCCGCGTGGCCTCCCTGCAGGCCCGCATCGACGCCCTCGCGGTGGGTCTGGAGCGCAAGGACGGAGCCGCCTGGCTCACCCAACACCACTCCGGCACAGGGCTTTTCGGATCCATGGCGAAACTTGTCAAGGTTCAGTCCGGCTACGAAACGGCGTTGGCCACGGTGCTCGGGTCGGCCGCCGACGCCCTGGCTGCCGAGAACGTCGGCGTGGCCCAGTCCGCCGTTGCCGCGCTCAAGGCCGCCGACGGCGGACGCGCAGCCATCGTGCTCGGCGACTGGCCGGTCCCCGACGACGCCGACGCGGCGCGGCGGGAACCCCTGCCCGGCGGCGCGCGGTGGGCGCTCGACCTGATCGACACGCCCGCGCGGCTGCGTGGCGCGATCACCGCGATGCTGTCGGGCGTCACGGTGGTCGACGACCTGCGCGCGGCGCTGGACCTGGTGGGAGCGCGCCCGCGGCTGCGTGCGGTCACCCTCGACGGCGACCTGGTGGGAGCGGGCTGGGTGAACGGCGGTTCCGACCGCAGGCTGTCCACCCTGGAGGTCACCTCGGAGATCGACAAGGCCGGCGGCGAGTTGACCGCCGCTGAGGCCCAGGTGGCCCAATTCAGCGCCGCCCTGTCTGGTGCGCTGACCGAGCAGGCGGCCCGTCAGGACTCCGCCGAGCAGGCCCTGGCCGCACTCAACGAATCCGACACCGCCATGGCGGCGATGTACGAGCAGTTGGGCCGGCTCGGGCAGGAGGCGCGCGCGGCCGGCGACGAGTGGAGCAGGCTGCTGCGCCAGCGCGACGAACTGGAAGCGGGGCGCGTGCAGACCGTCGAGGAGGTCACCGCGCTCGAGACCCGACTGCGCAACGCCCAGGAGACGCAGGACGGGCACGCCGAAGAACCCAGCCACGCCGACGCTCGCCAGCGCATCGCGGCGGCCGCCGACGGCGCCCGCGGCATCGAGGTCGAGGCGCGGCTGGCGGTGCGCACCGCCGAGGAGCGCGCCGACGCGGTGCGCGGGCGGGCCGATTCGCTGCGCCGCGCGGCCGCCGCTGAACGCGAGGCGCGCGTGCGGGCTCATCAGGCGCGTGAGGCCCGGCTGCGTGCGGCCACCATGGCGGCGGCGGTCGCCGAGTCCGGGCAGCTCCTGGCGCAGCGGCTGGACCGCGTCGTGCGCGCGGCGTCGGCCGTGCGCGACACCCTGGCCGCCGAACGTCAGTCGCGCGCCGCGGCGATGTCGGCGGTGCGTGACGAGGTCAGCGGGCTCAACGCCCGGGTGGCCACCCTCACCGACTCGCTGCACCGCGACGAGGTGGCCAACGCTCAGGCGGCCTTGCGGATCGAGCAGCTCGAGCAGATGGTGCTCGAGCAGTTCGGCATGACGCCGGCCGACCTGATCGCCGAGTACGGTCCGCACGTGGCGCTACCGCCCAGCGAACGTGAGATCGCCGAGTTCGAGCAGGCCCGGGAGCGCGGGGAGCAGGTTGTGGCGCCCGCCCCCATGCCCTATGACCGCGCGACCCAGGAGCGCCGGGCCAAGGTGGCTGATCGGGAACTGGGTGAGCTCGGGCGTGTCAACCCGCTGGCGCTCGAGGAGTTCGCCGCGCTGGAGGAGCGCTACAACTTCCTGTCCACCCAACTCGAGGACGTCAAGGCCGCCCGCAAGGACCTGCTCGACGTCGTCGCCGACGTCGACGCCCGCATCCTGCAGGTGTTCAGCGAGGCGTTCACCGATGTGGCACGCGAATTCACCGAGGTGTTCGCGGCGCTGTTCCCCGGCGGTGAGGGCCGGCTGCGGCTGACCGACCCGAACGACATGCTGACCACCGGCATCGAGGTCGAAGCCCGTCCCCCTGGCAAGAAGGTGACCCGGCTGTCGCTGCTGTCCGGTGGTGAGAAGGCGCTGACGGCGGTGGCGATGCTGGTGGCGATCTTCCGCGCCCGCCCATCGCCGTTCTACATCATGGACGAGGTGGAAGCCGCGCTCGACGACACGAACCTGCGCCGCCTGATCGGACTGTTCGACGAGCTGCGGGCGAAGTCTCAGCTCATCATCATCACCCACCAGAAGCCGACGATGGAGGTCGCCGACGCGCTCTACGGCGTCACCATGCAGGGCGACGGCATCACCGCGGTCATTTCCCAGCGGATGCGCGGCCAGCAGGTGCAGCAGCTGGTGTCCAGCCCCTCCTAACCGGCCGCCGCCGGTCTGCCCGGATCCGGCCCCTGAAAGAATGTCGTCGTGTCACAAGGTCTTTGGGTCGCGGTCTGGATCCTGGTCGCCGCCGCCGTCCTGGTCGCCGTCACTGCGCTGGTTCTGGGGCTGGTGCGTTACCGGCAGCGGCGGATCCGCCTCTCGGCTCGGCCCGACACCGGCGTCCTCGACCGCGCCGGGGGGTACGCCGCGTCCACCGGCATCAGCTTCAGCCAGGCCGAGCGAATCGACACCACCGGCCTGCCCGCGGTCGGAGACGACGCGGCCGTTCCCCGTGACGCGCCGCGACGTTGGATCTCCGATGTCGAACTCCCGGAAGAACTCCCGGCTGGACCCCCGACCAAACCCCCGGCCACACCCCCGGAGCCACTCCCGCTCGACGCCATCGAGCCGACCGAGGGGCGACTGGAACGGCTCCGAGGCCGGTTGGCCACGTCGCGCAACGCCTTCGGGCGGAGCCTCCTGGGCCTGATCGGCGGCGGCGACCTGGACGAGGACTCCTGGCAGGAGGTCGAGGACACGCTGCTCGTTGCCGACCTGGGGCCGGTGGCGACTGCGTCGGTGATGGCGCAGCTGCGCAACCGGCTGGCCAGCAGCGATGTGCGCACCGAAGCCGATGCCAAGGCCGCGTTGCGCGAGGTGCTGATCGCCGAGCTGCACCCCGCGATGGACCGCTCGATCCGCGCCCTGCCGCACGCCGACCGCCCGTCGGTGCTCCTCGTCGTCGGGGTCAACGGCACCGGCAAGACCACGACGGTCGGGAAGCTGGCCCGGGTGCTGGTGGCCGACGGCCGGCGCGTGGTGCTGGGAGCCGCCGACACGTTTCGGGCCGCGGCCGCCGACCAGCTCCAGAACTGGGCGTCGCGAGTCGGCGCCGAGGTGGTGCGCGGGGCCGAGGGGGCCGACCCCGCATCGGTGGCGTTCGACGCGGTGGACCGGGGCATCGCCTCGGGCGCCGACGTCGTCCTCATCGACACCGCAGGCCGGCTACACACCAAGGTCGGGCTGATGGACGAACTCGGCAAGATCAAGCGCGTGGTGACCAAGCGGGCCGAGGTCGACGAGGTGCTGCTGGTGCTCGACGCGACCATCGGACAGAACGGGCTGGCGCAGGCCCGGGTGTTCGCCGAGGTGGTCGACATCACCGGGACAGTGCTGACCAAGCTGGACGGGACGGCCAAAGGCGGCATTGTGTTCCGGGTCCAACAGGAACTCGGGGTGCCGGTGAAGCTGGTCGGGCTGGGCGAGGGGTCCGACGACCTCGCCCCGTTCGAGCCGGCCGCGTTCGTTGACGCGCTGCTCGGCTGACGGGCGCTGGCACGCCTGAAAGCCCGGTCACGTCAGCACGCGACCTTAATCCCACCGAAACACGACGGTCCCACTGCCGAAACAACCATTGCGCAAGGTTCAGGGTCAGGTCGTTGGGCACACGCCCGGCGGATGGTTGCACGTTGACCGGAGGTGAAAGCGAGTGAGTTTCCCACAATTAGGCCAACCCGACACGGGCGATACCGCCTGGATGTTGGCGAGTTCGGCCCTCGTATTGTTGATGACGCCAGGGCTGGCGTTTTTCTACGGGGGCATGGTGCGCACCCGAAGCGTGCTCAACATGATCATGATGAGTATCAGCGCGATGGGCGTCGTGACCATCTTGTGGGTGCTCTACGGCTACTCGATGGCGTTCGGCAACGACGAGGGTGGCGTCGTCGGCAACCCGGGCGACTACTGGGGCCTACGCGGCCTCATCGGCGGCAACGCCGCCAAAGCCGACCCGAGCAAGGCGGTTGCGGCCGTCGACATCCCGCTGGTCGGCACCCTTCCTGCCACGGTGTTCGTCGCCTTCCAGCTGATGTTCGCGATCATCACCGTCGCGCTGATCTCGGGCGCCGTCGCCGACCGGATGAAGTTCACCGCCTGGCTGGTGTTCTCCGGAGTGTGGGCCACCGTGGTCTACTTTCCGGTCGCCCACTGGGTGTTCGCGGCTGACGGGGCCGCCTCCGAGAAGGGCGGCTGGCTGGCCAACAAGATTCACGCGATCGACTTCGCCGGCGGAACCGCGGTCCACATCAACGCCGGCGTCGCGGGCCTGGCGCTAGCGATCGTGCTCGGCAAGCGCAAAGGCTGGCCCACGACCCTGTTCCGCCCGCACAACCTGCCATTCGTGATGCTCGGCGCCGGGTTGCTGTGGTTTGGCTGGTTCGGGTTCAACGCGGGTTCGGCGACCAGCTCCAACGGCGCCGCCGGATCGACGTTCATGACGACGACGATCGCGACCGCCGCGGCCATGCTGGCCTGGTTGCTCACCGAGCGAATCCGCGACGGGAAGCCCACCACGCTGGGAGCGGCGTCGGGCATCGTCGCCGGGCTGGTGGCCATCACGCCGTCGTGCTCGTCGGTCAACGTGCTGGGCGCCATCGCGATCGGCGTGGTGGCCGGCGTGGTGTGCGCGCTGGCGGTTGGGCTGAAGTTCAAGCTCGGCTTCGACGATTCGCTCGACGTGGTCGGGGTGCACATGGTCGGTGGCCTGGTGGGCACCCTGCTGGTCGGCCTGCTGGCCGCCCCGGAGAGCACCGCGATCAGCGGCGTGACCGGGGTATCCAAGGGGTTGTTCTACGGCGGCGGCTGGGACCAGCTGGGTCGGCAGGCGATCGGAGCATTCGCGGTGTTGTTCTACTCCGGGATTGTCACGTTCATCCTGGCCCTGATCCTCAAGCACACCATCGGCCTGCGTATCGATGCTGAGGCGGAGTTCGGGGGCATCGATGAGTCCGAGCACGCAGAGACCGGTTACGATTTCGGGACTATCGGTGGACACGGGTCGGCGCTGTCCTCGGCGTTGGTCGGTGCCGGGCTCGTCGACAGAGTGGAGGCAGAGTAAGCATGAAGCTGATCACCGCGATTGTGAAGCCGTTCACCCTCGACGACGTCAAGACCGCCCTCGAAGAGGCAGGCATCCTGGGGATGACGGTCAGCGAGGTGCAGGGCTACGGGCGGCAGAAGGGTCACACCGAGGTCTACCGGGGCGCGGAGTACTCCGTCGACTTCGTGCCGAAGGTGCGGATCGAGGTCGTCGTCGACGACGCCCTCGCCGACAAGGTCGTGGACACCATCGTCGGGTCGGCCCGTACGGGCAAGATCGGTGACGGCAAGGTGTGGGTGAGCACGGTGGAGACCCTTGTTCGAGTGCGCACCGGCGAACGCGGAACCGACGCCATATGACACCAGTGTGCTGACTGGCGACACACCAGAGTCCGGAAGCGACCGCGAGGCAACCAATTTGGCTGCCTCGCGGCGCCAATTTCTGGCCGACGCTGACCAACTCGATGCCGCGGCGCTGCGGCAGGCGTGGCTGGAGTTGCACGAGTCCTGGTTGGCCGCTAAGGCGGCCGAGATCGGTGTCACCGCCGACAGCGGGTTTGCGATCGTGGGCGTCGGCGGCTTGGGCCGCCGGGAGCTACTGCCGTACTCCGACCTGGACCTGATTCTGCTGCACGACAATAAGCCGGCGGGAGTCCTGGAGGGCGTCGCGGATCGGCTCTGGTATCCGCTGTGGGACGCCAACGTTCGGATCGACCACAGCGTGCGCACCGTGTCCGGGGCGCTCGGCGTTGCCGACAACGACATGATCGCCGCGTTGGGCATGCTCGACGCCCGTCACATCGCCGGCGACGCCACGCTGTCGGAGAACCTGATCGGCGGCGCACGACTCCAGTGGCGCAGGGCAATTCGCTCCCGGATGGGCGAGCTGATCGAGTTGACGAACGCGCGTTGGCTTCGGTATCTGCGCGTCGCGCAACGCGCCGAGCCGGACCTGAAATCCGGTCGTGGCGGCCTGCGCGACGTCCAACTGCTGGACGCGTTGGGTGTTGCCCAGCTCATCGACCGCCACGGTATGGCCAACGCGGGAGCGCCCGGCGGTTCACTGGACTCCGCCTACCTGACCCTGCTCGACGTGCGCACCGAACTGCACCGCGTGTCCGGCCGCGGACGCGATACGTTACTGGCCCAGTTCGCCGACGACATCAGTGCGGCATTGCACTTCGGTGACCGATTCGACCTGTCGCGCAAGGTCTCCAGTGCCGCGCGCACGATCGCCTACCATGCAGAAACCGGGCTGCGCACCGCACAGAACGCCCTCCCGCGCCGCGGTCTCACGGCGCTGGTGCGGCGGCCGAAGCGGCGACCGCTGGACGAGGGCGTCATCGAGATGGCCGGCGAGATCGGGCTCGCCCGCGACGCTCACCCAGACGCCGACCCCGGTCTGTTGCTGCGGGTAGCCGCGGCGTCGGCGAACACGGGGGTGCCGATCGGCGCCGTCACGCTGAGCCGCCTGGCAGCCTGCGACCCGGAGCTAGCGACGCCGTGGCCCAGCGAGTCCCTGGACGACTTCCTGGTCCTGCTGTCCGCCGGGCCCGCTTTGGTGGGGACGATCGAGGCGCTCGACCGCGCCGGGTTGTGGGGCCGGTTGATGCCGGAATGGGACGCGGTCCGCGACCTGCCGCCCCGCGATATCGCGCACGTGTGGACGGTCGACCGGCACCTCGTCGAGACGGCCGTCAACGCCGCGCCGCTGGCCACCCGCGTCGCCCGGCCCGACCTGTTGGCGCTGGGCGCGCTCCTACACGACATCGGCAAGGGCCGCGGCGGCGATCACAGCGTGGTCGGGGAGGAGTTGGCCCGGGGGATCTGCGCCAGGCTCGGGATATCGCCCACGGACACCGAGGCGCTCGCCACGGTGGTGCGCCACCACCTGTTGCTCCCGGTGGTGGCGACCCAGAACGACCTGAGGGATCCCGAGACCATCAGAGGGGTGGCGGAAGCGCTGGGCGGTGATCCGCTGGTGCTGGAAGTGCTGCGCGCGCTGGCCGAGGCGGACTCGAACGCCACCGGCCCCGGCGTGTGGAGCGACTGGAAAGCGTCCCTGATCGACGACCTGGTGGACCGCTGCCGGACGGTGATGGCCGGCGAGACGCTGCCGCATGCGGAACCCGTTGATCCGCAGTATTTTTCGCTTGGAGCCGACCACGAGGTGCATGTAGAGGTAGCGGTGGGTGACGGTGAGCGCCTTGACGTGGTGATGGTCGCACCCGACCAGCGGGGTTCCTTGTCCAAAGCTGCCGCGGTGCTCGCCGTGAATTCGCTGCGTATTCATTCGGCGACGGTCAACACCCGCGACGGCGTCGCGATCACCGAATTTGTGGCGGCGCCGCTGTTCGGCTCGCCGCCGGACACGGGGCTGCTGCGCCAGCAGTTCGCAGGAGCGCTGAGCGGCGACATCGACGTGCTCGACGCGCTGGAGAAACGCGACAGCGACGCCGACAGCGCGCGGCCTGTCGGAGAGATCCCGGTTGGTGTTCCCGTTACCCGGTCGACCGCGCCGCCGCGCATCCTGTGGCTCGCCGGCGGCGCACCCGGGCAGTTGCTCGTCGAAGTCCGCGCCACCGACCGTCCGGGTTTGCTCGCACTGCTGACGGCGGCTCTCGAACGGGCGGAAGCGGACGTGCAGTGGGCGAAGGTCAACACGTTTGGGTCGACGGCGGCCGACGTGTTCTGCGTGACGGTGCCGTCGGTCGACGATGAGGACGCGGCGC
>CAIYOH010000012.1 GCA_903927745.1 uncultured Mycobacteriaceae bacterium | reverse complement strand
AGGTCGAGATCGTCGGCATCAAGCTGACGACTACCAAGACCACCGTGACCGGTGTGGAGATGTTCCGCAAGCTGCTCGACCAGGGGCAGGCCGGCGACAACGTCGGGTTGTTGCTGCGTGGAGTGAAGCGCGAGGATGTCGAGCGCGGCCAGGTCGTCATCAAGCCCGGCACCACCACGCCGCACACCGAGTTCGAGGGCCAGGTCTACATCCTGTCCAAGGACGAGGGCGGCCGTCACACGCCGTTCTTCAACAACTACCGCCCGCAGTTCTACTTCCGCACCACGGACGTAACCGGCGTGGTGACGTTGCCGGAGGGCACTGAGATGGTGATGCCGGGCGACAACACCAACATCTCGGTGAAGCTGATCCAGCCCGTCGCCATGGACGACGGCCTGCGATTCGCGATCCGCGAGGGTGGCCGCACCGTCGGCGCCGGCCGGGTCACCAAGATCATCACGTAGCCCGATCACACACAGAGCCCGGATCGCCACCTGCGGCGATCCGGGCTTTGTGCGTGTGTGTGGGGCTTGTGTCTGGGACTAGATCTCCAGAATTTCCGTATGCTGGTACTCCGCAGGGCCGGTAGACTCATGTGTGAGGGGATCTCAGGACTCTGAGGGCGCCGCGGTGGGGTCAGGCCGCTCCGCGGTGGCAGAAGGTACGGAGGATTGTATGTCGTATGTGGTGGCCGCGCCGGAGTTGGTGACGGCCGCTGCGCACGACTTGGCGACGATCGGCTCAAACCTCGGTAGTGCGAACGAGTCGGCCCTGGCCATGGCTTCGGCGGTCGCCCCTCCCGGTTCCGATGAGGTGTCGCTGGCCGTCGCCGTGTTGTTCGACACCCACGCCCAGATGTACCAGGCTCTCAGCGCCCAGGCCGAGCTGTTCCATCAGCAATTCGTGCAGCTCATGAGCGGTGGCGCGGGCGCTTATGCCGCGACCGAGGCCGCGAACGCTTTGCCCTTGAACGCCATTGAGCAGGGCGCGCTCGGCGCGGTCTCAGCGGCGTCGGTGTCGTCCGGCCTGCCGGTCGGCGCGGCGGGGACGGTTTCCGCCGCCGCCGTGCCCGCGGGTTTCTCACCGGCGACGTTGATTTCGGGGGTCCCAACGGCGTTAGCAACGGTCAGCGCGCCGGCGACGGCCGCTGTGCAGGCAGCGACGCCGTCACTGGTCCCCATGGTGCCGGCGGGGTTGGCGGCGGGCGCGCAGTTCGGCGCATCCGCGAATGGCGCACCCGCGGCGGTCGAGCAGGCCGCGGCACCCGTTGGGGTGGTGCAGGCGGAGACAGCGTCGTTCGGTCCCGCCAGCGCACTGCCGTGGTCGTTCGGCACCCCTGTGGCGGCGGCGCCCGCGTCGCGTGCCTATACCCCGGCGACAGCGGCCTACTCCCCCGAGCAGGCTGCGGCCGCCGAGGAGTGACCGGCGCAGTGATCGCGCCGTCGGCGCGCTTGCTAGCCTGACCTGATCCATTCGGGGTCTATTGGGCGGCGGAGGGTCTTGTGGCCGGACGGGCTGGATCACTGCTGGGGCGCGTCGCCTTCATCACCGGCGCAGCTCGCGGCCAGGGTCGTTCGCACGCGGTGCGGCTCGCCCGGGAGGGCGCCGATATTGTCGCGATCGATATCTGCGCCCCCGCATCGGCCACATTGACGTATCCGGCGGCCACGAGCGAGGAGTTGGCCGAGACCGTCAATCTGGTGGAAGGCGAGGGCCGCAAGGTGATCGCCCGGGAAATCGACATCCGTGACGACGCCGCGTTGCGGCAGCTCGTGACCGACACTGTCGAGCAGTTCGGCCGGCTCGACATCGTGGTGGCCAACGCCGGGGTGCTGGGCTGGGGCCGGGTCTGGGAGCTCACCGACGAGCAGTGGGACACCGTCATTGGAGTCAACCTCACCGGCACGTGGCGCACGCTGCGCGCGACGATTCCGTCGATGATCGCGGCGGGCAACGGCGGTTCCATCGTCGTCGTCAGCTCGACGGCAGGTATTCGGGCCACGCCGGGCAACGGCCACTACGCGGCTAGCAAGTTCGGCCTGACCGCACTCACCAACACCCTCGCGATTGAGCTCGGCGAATACGGGATCCGCGTCAACTCCATCCACCCCTACTCGGTCGGCACCCCCATGATCGAACACGAGGCCATGATGAAGATCTTCGCCGAGCACCCCGCATACGTGCACAGCTTCCCGCCAATGCCGTTGCAACCCCACGGCTTCATGACGCCCGACGAGGTGTCCGATGTCGTGGTATGGCTCGCCGGTGACGGTTCCGGCACGCTGTCCGGCACGCAGATCAACGTCGACAAGGGCGCCTTGAAGTACTGATCGGCCATCATGTATGAACGGCACGTGACCACTGACGACGACGCGAACTCAGCTGCTGGCGGAATCCTGATCGTCGGTGGCGGCCTGGCCGCGACCCGGACCGCGGAGCAGCTCCGCCGGTCGCAGTACGCGGGTCGCGTCACGATTGTCAGCGACGAGGTGCATCTGCCCTATGACCGCCCGCCGTTGTCGAAGGAGGTGCTCCGCGACGAGACCGACGACGTGGCCCTCAAGCCGGGCGAATGGTACGACCAGCAGGAGATCGTCGTGCGACTCGGTGTGGCCGCCACCCGCCTCGATCCCGCGGCGCGGACACTGACGCTGGCCGACGGATCCGTGCTCGGCTACGACGACCTCGTCATCGCCACGGGCCTCGCGCCGCGGCGCATTGCGTCGTTCCCGGATCTGGAGGGCATCCGGGTGCTGCGGTCCTACGACGACAGCATCGCGCTGCGCGAGCACGCTTCCTCTGCGCAGCATGCCGTCGTCGTCGGCGCCGGGTTCATCGGCTGCGAGGTGTCGGCGAGCCTGCGCGCACTGGGCGCGGACGTGGTGCTGGTGGAGCCGCAGCCGACCCCGCTGGCGACCGTCCTCGGTGAGCAGATCGGCGAGCTCGTGGCACGCTTGCACCGCGCCGAGGGCGTCGACGTGCGTCTCGGCGTCGGTGTGGCGGAGGTCCGCGGCACGGACGACGGGGGACACGTCAGCGGCGTGGCGCTCACCGACGGCACTGAACTGCCAGCCGACCTGGTCGTCGTCGGCATCGGATCGGGGCCGGTCACCGGCTGGCTGGCTGGGAGCGGAGTCGCGCTCGCCGAGGCGGACGGTGGCGTGATCTGCGACGAGGTCGGCCGCACCAGCGTGCCCCACGTGTGGTCGCTGGGCGACGTCGCGTCATGGCGGGACGCGGCGGGACACCACGCACGCAGAGAACATTGGAGCAATGTCGCCGACCAGGCCCGGGTCTTGGTGCCGGCGATGCTCGGCCAGGAGGTGCCGTCGGTTGTCAGTGTTCCGTACTTCTGGAGCGACCAGTACGACGTCAAGATCCAGTGCCTCGGGGAACCCGAAGCGACCGACGTTGTCCACCTCGTCGACGACGACGGCCGAAAGTTCCTGGCGTACTACGAGCGCGACGGCGTGCTGGTGGGGGTGGTCGGCGGCGGTATGCCCGGCAAGGTGATGAAGACCCGCGCCAAGGTCGCCGCCGCGGCACCCATCGCCGAGGTGCTGGGCTGACGGACCACACGCCCCAGGTGGCGGTACTCGACGACTATGCCGGTGTGGCCCTGGAGCTCGCCGACTGGTCACCCGTGCAGAATCGCGCCTCCGTCACGGTTTTCGACCGTCATCTGGGGCCGGACGAGGCCGCCGAGGCGCTGCGCCCCTTCGACGTGGTGTGCACCCTACGCGAGCGGATGGCGTTTCCGCGCACCCTCATCGAGGCGCTGCCGAACCTGAAACTCATCACCATCGTCGCGCCCCCCGGGCGGGCCCTGCCGAACCTCGACATGGCCGCGGCCACCGATCGCGGGGTGCTGGTCGCCCACACGGACTTCTCCGCTCCCCGGTTCCGCGCCGTACGCGACGCCACCCCGGAACTCGCGTGGGGGTTGATGATCGCGACCGCGCGCAACCTCGCCGAGGAACACCAGCGCATGCGAGAAGGCGGGTGGCAGACAACCACCGGCGTGACGCTGTCGGGCAAGACGCTCGGACTGCTCGGGCTCGGCAGGGTCGGCACGCGCATGGCCGGATTCGCGAGAGCCTTCGGCATGCCCGTCCTCGCGTGGAGCCAGAACCTGACCGAGGAGGTCGCGGCGGCGGCCGGCGCACGGCTCGTCGACAAGGACGTCCTGTTCACCGAATCGGACGTGGTGTCTGTTCACCTGGTGCTGTCCGAGCGCACGCGCGGCCTCGTCGGTGCCTCCGAGTTGGCGCTGATGAAACCGACCGCGTTTGTGATCAACACCTCCCGGGGGCCGATCGTCGACGAGGCGGCTCTGATCGCCGCGCTCGACACCGGGCGCATCGCCGGAGCCGGGCTCGACGTCTACGACGTCGAGCCGCTCCCGCCCGAGCATCCATTACGACGCCTGCCCACCGCGACGCTCTCGCCCCACCTCGGCTACGTCACCCGGGAAATGCTGAGCGCCTTCTACGCCGACATGGTGGAGGCCGTCGTTGCCTGGCTGGCCGGGGCCCCCGTGCGCATCGCCAACCCCGAGGCCCTCGGGCGCGGCCGCCGATAACCGGCGCCGGCTACACCCCGGTATAGGTGAATTTCGACCCGACTATGCCGAGCTCCCGCCGAAGGTCGTCGAGCGGACGGTCGATCATCGCCATGTGGTCAATCCCCTCAAAATCCTGACCGCACTGTTGACCGCGGCGGAAGGCGTCCGCGAGAGCCTCAGCCGCGCCGTGGCGGTTCAGCGTCTCAGTCTTGGGCGCGGCATCGGGGAAATCGATGTTCCCCGTTTCCGAGAACGCCAATGTCGCCACCAGGCTGGAGAAGTGATGGTTGAAGTTTGTCGCGCTCGTCAACATGGCTTGTAACGCGATCTCTCCCACCGGCATCGGCTCGTAGCCGGAGATGACGTGGGTGAAATCGTGGCAGACGAGGTCGACGCGATCGTTGTCGGGAAACTGCAGGCCCCAGCGCCGGTAGAAGTCATAGAGTCCCCGTCCCAAGCTTGCCGGAGGACAATTCCGCAGCACCATCATCTGATCGCCAACATCCCCCGTTTCGTCGATTCCGGGCTCGATGCACGTAGGCTCGCGGAAACGTGCCCAGTCTGCGGCGACGGCGGCCCGATCGTTTTTCAGCGCATCTCGTGCCACGGTCAGAAAGGGCTCATCCTCTCCGAAGGCTCTCGCGTACGCTTCCACTCGATCGGCTTGAGCCAGATCGGCCGGGTGGCGGCAGAATTCCAGCACGATCATGAGATCGATCAACCGGTGGTAGTCGCCGGCATCGACCTCTGCGGCCGCCTCGTTCGGGCCTAGCGGCGTCAGCCGCACAAGGTCGATCGGCACCCCGAAGTAGCCGCGAGCCATGTGATCGAGGATGTTCAGCTGCTCCCGGGTGGGGCCGTCGCCAACGCTTACCGCTCCCAGGCATGCCCGGGCGAGTACGGTCGGTGCGGTCATGTGACGGTTTTAGCACAACGACCCGCCGGTTCACCCGGTCAATCCGGCCAACCCGGTGGCGACGACGTCGAAGGCATTGCCCAGTGCCACCGGCAACGCGATGGATTCGTCGGACAACCAGTGCTCGTAGGCGCTCAGCGCCACCGCCAGCATCGTCCACGCCACGGTCTGCGGCAGCAGGTCACTCGGTGGGCGGCCGGCCCTGCGGGCGACGTAGTCGGCGATCACCTCCCGCCAGCCGGCGTACATGGTCATCGAGTAGGCCTGCAGTTCCTCCGTCTGCAGGATCACCCGCATGCGTTGGCGGTGCCGGACCGTCTCGGACGTGTCAAAGGTGTTGAACGCCAGCAGGGCCGAACGCAGCGCCGCCGCGAGCGGAACGCGCGGATCGACGCCGTCGAGTACGTCCCTCAGGTGCTCGAGGTGGGCGGCGAAATCACCCCAGGGGATAGCGTTCTTCGTCGCGTAGTAGCGGAAGAGGGTGCGACGCGAAATTCCTGCCGCGTGAGCGACGTCGTCGACGCTCACGTCGGCAAAACCGCGTGCCCCGAACAGTTCGATGCCCACGTCGGTGATGTGGTGCGGCGTCGTGGAGCGGCGCCTGCCCACCTGCGGCTGCACCGTCATCGCCTGACCGGCCCTTCCGTTTCGGCACTCGATGCCATATTCTGTCTAAGATTGTGACACACACCACCGTTGTCAAGACCCGACGAGAGGCAAGGCCCATGGACCACGAAAACCAGATCGCCACCGAACTCGTGACGGAGGCCATGGTTGAACAGACCCTGGTCGAAGAGACCCTGGTCGAAGAGGTATCCATCGACGGGATGTGCGGGGTCTACTGACCCCGGCGCGGCCTCGTGTTCGACCCCGACCGCGGCTGGCAACTGCACCCGCAGGTGGCGGTGCGGCCCGAACCGTTCGGCGCGTTGCTCTACCACTTCGGCACGCGCAAGCTGTCTTTCTTGAAGAACCGCACCGTTCTCGAGATCGTGCGATCGCTGCCCGAGCAACCCGACGTCAGGTCCGCGTGCCGCGCTGCCGGCGTCGACGACCCCGACCACGCCCCCTACCTGCATGCGCTGGGCGTGCTCGTCGCTTCCAACATGCTGATCGCCAAGGAGACCGAATGACCGCACCACCTGAAGCCCGGACTCCGGCCCTGGTCGAGTTGTTCGAGCGCGGCCTGGACGCTCCGATCTGCCTGACCTGGGAACTGACCTACGCGTGCAACCTGGCGTGCGTGCACTGTCTTTCGTCGTCGGGCAAGCGCGACGCGCGAGAGTTGTCCACTCGTCAATGCAAGGACATTATCGACGAGCTGGAACGGATGCAGGTGTTCTACGTCAATATCGGCGGCGGGGAACCCACGGTGCGCCCTGATTTCTGGGAGCTGGTCGACTACGCCACGGAACATCACGTCGGAGTCAAGTTCTCGACTAACGGCGTCCGGATCACGCCCGAGGTGGCCGCGAGGCTGGCCGCCAGTGATTACGTCGACATCCAGATCTCCCTCGACGGCGCCACGCCTGAGATCAATGACGCGGTCCGCGGCCCGGGCTCGTTCGCCATGGCGATTCGCGCGCTGGAGAACCTGGCAGACGCGGGTTTCCGCGATGCCAAGGTGTCGGTCGTGGTCACTCGGCACAACGTCGGCCAGCTCGACGACTTCGCCGCGCTGGCCGACCGGTACGGCGCCACCCTGCGGATCACCCGGCTGCGTCCATCCGGCCGGGGTGCGGATGTCTGGGATGAGCTCCACCCCACGTCGGCCCAACAGGTGCAGCTGTATGACTGGCTGGTCGCCAAGGGTGAGGGGGTGCTCACCGGTGACTCCTTCTTCCACTTGTCCCCGCTCGGGGGGTCGGGCGCGCTTGCCGGCCTGAACATGTGCGGGGCGGGGCGGGTGGTGTGCCTGATCGACCCCGTGGGCGACGTGTACGCGTGCCCCTTCGCCATCCACGACCGCTTTTTGGCGGGAAACGTCCTGGTGGACAATGGCTTCGGGACGGGGTCGGGGACGGGCTTCGGCAACGTCTGGAACAACGCGCCACTGTTTCGCGAACTGCGCGAACCGCAGTCGGCGGGCGCCTGCGGCAGCTGCGGGCACTACGACAGCTGTCGGGGCGGCTGCATGGCGGCCAAGTTCTTCACCGGCCTGCCGATCGACGGTCCGGATCCCGAATGCGTCCAGGGGTACGGCGCATCGGCGCTGGCGGGTGACCGGGAGAAGCCGCGGCCCCGGGTGGACCACTCCCGGAGTCGGGCAGTGCCGCTGACGTTGTCCGTCGGGCCACCGCGCACACCGCCGGTGCGCCCATGTAGCGAAAGTCCGGTGTAGGTCATGGCTGCGTGGTTCGAGACGGTTGCCATCGCGCAGCAACGCGCACAGCGTCGGCTGCCGAAATCTGTTTACTCGTCGTTGATTTCGGCGAGTGAAAAAGGTCTCACGGTCTCGGATAATGTCGAGGCCTTTGCTGAACTCGGATTCGCGCCGCACGTCATCGGCGCGCCCGAACACCGAGACCTGTCGACTACCGTCATGGGCCAGGAGATTTCGTTTCCCGTGCTGATTTCGCCAACCGGAGTCCAGGCGGTGGACCCCGACGGTGAGGTAGCCGTCGCACGGGCCGCGGCGGCACGCGGAACGGCAATGGGTCTGTCGTCGTTCGCCAGCAAGCCGATCGAAGAGGTCACCGCCGTCAACTCGAAAATCTTCTTCCAGGTGTACTGGCTCGGCGGGCGCGACGCGATCGCCGAGCGGGTACGACGAGCGCGCGAGGCCGGCGCCGTGGGGCTGATCGCCACCACCGACTGGTCGTTCGCGCACGGCCGCGACTGGGGCAGCCCCAAGATTCCGGAGAAGATGAACCTTCCGACAATGTTGCGGCTGTCCCCCGAGGCGATGGTGCGCCCTCGATGGCTGTGGAAGTTCGCCAAGACCCTGCGACCTCCGGACCTACGAGTGCCCAACCAGGGGCGGCGCGGCGAACTGGGTCCCCGGTTCTTCGACGCCTACGGGGAATGGATGGGCACGCCACCTCCGACCTGGGACGACATAGCCTGGTTGCGCGAACTATGGGGTGGGCCCTTCATGCTCAAGGGCGTGATGCGCGTCGACGACGCTAAAAGAGCTGTGGATGCTGGGGTTTCGGCGATATCGGTGTCCAACCACGGCGGCAACAACCTCGACGGCACACCCGGGTCCATTCGCGCCCTGCCGTCGATCGCGGCGGCGGTGGGCGATCAAGTTGAGGTGCTGCTGGACGGCGGAATCCGGCGCGGGGGCGACGTCGTCAAGGCCCTGGCGCTGGGGGCGCGCGCGGTCATGATCGGTCGCGCTTACCTGTGGGGTCTGGCCGCGGCCGGCCAGGCCGGGGTCGAAAACGTGCTGGACATCATGCGCGGCGGCATCGACTCGGCGCTGATGGGTCTGGGACGCTCGTCGGTTCACGACCTGCGCCCCGAGGACATCTTGGTCCCTCATGGTTTCGGTAGGGCGCTGGGGTTGCCGGGCGCAACGGACTAACCGCCGCGACGGACTATGCACGCCCGGTGCATTCGTCCTACCATCACCCAGTGCGCTCACGCGGCGAGTTGGGACAAGCAACGTCGGGTCAGGTGTCGGGCACCTCACCTTCGCTCATGGTGCCGATCGGGTCGACCGAACAGCACGGCCCACACTTGCCCCTGGACACCGACACCCGGATCGCCACAGCAGTCGCCGGTGCGGCAACACCCCGGTTGGACAACGACTGGTTGGTGGCGCCGGCCGTCGCCTACGGCGCCAGCGGTGAGCACCAGAGCTTCGCCGGAACGATCTCGATCGGCACGGAGGTCCTCGCGGCGCTGTTGATCGAATACGGTCGGTCAGCGAGCTGCTGGGCCCAACGCCTGGTGTTCGTCAACGGTCACGGCGGCAACGTCGGTGCGCTGAGCGCAGCGGTGGGAACGTTGCGCGCCGAGGGCCGCGACGCCGGCTGGTGCCCCTGTGTTGCCGTCGGCGGTGACGCCCATGCCGGTCACACCGAAACGTCGTTGCTGCTGCACCTCTCGCCGAACGCGGTGTTGACCGATCGGTGGCTTGCCGGCAATCGGGCACCGTTGCCCGAGCTGCTGTCGTCGATGCAGCGCGGGGGAGTAGCAGCGGTCAGCCGTGTCGGCGTGCTGGGGGATCCGACGACCGCGACCGCCGCCGAGGGCCGCCGGATCTTCGCGGAGATGGTCGACGACTGCGTGCGGCGGGTCGCACGGTGGCAGCCCGGGCGCGACGGGCTGTTGACATGAGCCAGCCGCGGCTGCCGAACGGGTTCGCCGTCCAGATCGATCGCCGGGTCAGGGTTCTCGGTCACGGCTCGGCCCTTCTGGGCGGGTCACCCACCCGGTTGCTGAAGTTGGCGCCCGCCGCCCGGGACATGCTGTGCGACGGTCGGCTGAAGGTCCGCGACGACGTCAGTGCCCAGTTGGCCCGGACTCTGATGGATGCCACGGTGGCCCACCCCCGGCCGGTGGGCGGCCCCTCTCACAACGACGTGACGGTCGTCATTCCTCTGCGGGACAACCCGTCCGGGGTGCGACAGCTGGTGAGCTCGCTGCGGGGCATGCGCGTAATCGTGGTCGACGACGGCTCGTCGCCGCCGGTCTCGGCCGACGACTTCGTCGGCGTCCACTGCGATGTGGAGGTGCTACACCACGTCCGCAACAGGGGGCCGGCTGCCGCCCGCAACACCGGGCTCGCAGCCTGCACGACAGACTTCGTCGCATTTCTGGACTCCGACGTGACGCCGCGCCGGGGCTGGCTCGAGGCCCTCCTCGGGCATTTCTGTGATCCCGCGGTCGCATTGGTCGCACCGCGGATTGTCGGCCCGCCCAACAGAGGCAATGTGGTGGCGCGTTACGAGTCGGTGCACTCGTCGCTGGATCTCGGCGAGCGCGAAGCGCCGGTCCTGCCGCACAGCACGGTCTCCTACGTTCCCAGTGCGGCCATCGTCTGCCGGTGCTCGTCGCTGCGCGAGATAGGTGGGTTCGACGAGACCATGCTGGCCGGCGAGGACGTCGACTTGTGCTGGCGGCTCATCGAGGCGGGCACCCGGCTACGCTACGAGCCGGTCGCACTGGTTGCCCATGACCACCGCACCGGCATGCGCGATTGGCTTGCCCGCAAGGCGTTTTACGGTGCCTCGGCTGCTCCGCTGTCGGTCCGCCACCCAGACAAGACGGCACCGGTGGTGATCTCCTGGCTGGCCTTGACGGCCTGGATCCTGATGTCGATTGGAACGCGCCTGTCGCGCCTGGCGTCGGTCGGTGTCGCCGGCGCTACGGGTGTCCGCATCGCGAGAGCCATGCGCGGCGCGGAGACGTCGCAGGCCGACGTGCTGGTGATCGCGGCCCGCGGCCTGTGGGCGGCGGCGCTGCAATTGGCCGCGGCCCTGTGCCGGCACTACTGGCCGCTGGCGCTACCGGCTGCCGTGCTGTTCCGCCGCTTCAGACGTGTCCTGCTGGTCGCCGCCGTCACCGACGGCGTCGTGGACTGGGTGCGCCGCCGGGACGCTGGTGAGGGGTCCGATCCGATCGGGCCGCTGGCCTATCTTGTGCTCAAGCGTGCCGATGACCTCGCTTATGGTCTCGGGCTGTGGCGTGGCGTGGCGCGCCACCGCAACGTCCGCGCGCTCAAGCCGCAGATCCGGGCCTAGCCGCCGCCTTGACCGCAACCACCCCGCACAGCGATGTGCTGATAGTCGGTGCCGGCAGCGCCGGATCCGTTGTCGCCGAACAGTTGTCCACCGATGCCGACCGCACCGTGACGGTCCTCGAGGCGGGCCCCGCACTCGCTGATCCGGCGTTGCTGGCTTTGGCCGCTGACGGCTTGCACCTGCCGATCGGCGTCGGAAGCAGGCTGGTCGCGCGGTATGAGACCCGGCTCACCGACGACCCGGCTCGCCTTCTGACCATCGTGCGAGGGGCGACGGTCGGAGGGTCCGGCGCCGTCAACGGTGGCTACTTCTGCCGTGGACTGCCGAGCGACTTCGATCGCCTGTCGATACCCGGGTGGGCGTGGTCGGACGTCCTCGACAGCTTCCGGGCGATCGAGACCGATCTCGACTTCGACGGCCCCGCCCACGGCGGCAGCGGCCCGATACCCGTGCACCGAACCCGTGACATGGTTGGAATCAGCGAACGGTTCATTGCCGCCGCCGATCGCGCGGGCTTCGAATGGATCGCCGACCTCAATGATCCGGGGCCAGGGTGCGAGTCGGGAGTGGGGGCCGTCCCGCTCAACATCGCCGACGGGGTGCGCATCGGACCCGGCGCGGCATACTTGGCGCCGGCTCTGAGGCGGCCGAACGTGACCCTGCGGGCCGGGACGCGGGCGTTGCGACTGCGGTTTTCCGGAGCGAACGCGGTGGGCGTCGACGCGATCGGGCCGCAGGGACCGACGTCGTTCAGCGCTGATCGAATCGTTCTGTGCGGCGGGGCGATACCGACGGCTCACCTGTTGATGCTCTCCGGAGTCGGCGAACCGGGCATGCTTCGGGCCGCGGGCCTGCCCGTGGTGGCGGCGCTGCCGGTGGGGACGGCGTTCAGTGATCACCCCGAATGGCTGGTGCCGACCGACTGGACGCCGGCCCCCGGCCGGCCCGTGCTGGAAGCGGTGCTCAGCATCGACGACCTCGAAATCCGTCCCTATACGTGCGGCTTCGGGGCCATGACCGGGGTGCACACTTCCGTGCGTCCCGACCTGCCGCACATCGGAGTGGCGCTCATGCGGCCGCGGACGCGCGGACGACTGACGCTGGTCTCTGGCGATCCCGGCGTGCCCATGGTCATCGAGCACCACTACGACAGCGAGCCCGAGGATGTGGCCGCGCTCCGGCGAGGCGGCGACGTGGCCCGCGAACTGACAGGTGCCCATGCCGATACCGGACCCGCGGCGTGGTCGACATCGCAGCACCTGTGCGGCACGGCGCCGATGGGTGCCGACGGGGACACCCGGGCGGTGGTCGACCATCGGTGCCGGGTCCGCGGGTTCGAGAACCTGTGGGTGATCGACGGCTCCGTCCTGCCGGCGATTACCAGCCGCGGCCCGCACGCCACCATCGTCATGCTCGGGCACCGGGCGGCGGAGTTCGTTCGAGCCGACAACGCGTGACCCGGCGGGGGTAGCAGTCGCCCCCTAGCCGGGGGATTTGGCCAAACTCATGATCTGAGGCATACTTGGGCGGTTGCCGCGCGCCGGGTTCACCCCTGGTCGGGCACACGACCAGCGCCCGCACGGGCGCGTCCGGTCCATCCTTGGCTCGCGACCGTTTTTGGCCGCTGACAAGGCTGCGCGAGGGCGACACGCCCGACCGCGGGGGCCGGTGGACCACGACAGGTGAACAGTGGCGCATCACCCGGCGCGACTCGCGACCGACCGGCACCGGTTGGCCCGATCAGCGCGGCGGGCGCACGTGAGGGCAGAGGATTTCAAGTCCGTTCGCGGGCTTCGAGTGGAGCGAGAGTAGGGAACGCGTGGCGGGACAAAAGATCCGCATCAGGCTCAAGGCCTATGACCATGAGGCCATCGACGCCTCGGCGCGCAAGATCGTCGAGACTGTCATCCGCACGGGTGCCAGCGTCGTGGGTCCGGTGCCGCTGCCGACCGAGAGAAACGTGTACTGCGTCATCCGCTCTCCGCACAAGTACAAGGACTCGCGGGAGCACTTCGAGATGCGCACCCACAAGCGGCTCATCGACATCCTTGACCCCACGCCGAAGACAGTTGACGCGCTCATGCGCATCGACCTGCCGGCCAGCGTCGACGTCAACATCCAGTAGGAGCTCGGAGAACAATGGCGAGACCGGGTAATTCTGTCCCCAGGCGGGGCCTGCTGGGCACCAAGCTGGGCATGACACAGGTGTTTGACGTCAACAACCGCGTCGTGCCGGTGACGGTTGTCAAAGCCGGGCCCAACGTGGTGACGCGCATCCGCACTCCGGAGCGTGACGGCTACAGCGCCGTCCAACTCGCCTACGGCGAGATCAGTCCGCGAAAGGTCATCAAGCCTGTGAGCGGCCAGTTCGCCGTTGCGGGCGTCAACCCTCGGCGGCACCTTGCCGAACTGCGCCTCGACGACACCGACGCGGCGGCGGAATACGAGGTTGGCCAGGAGTTGACAGCGGAGATCTTCACCGACGGCAGCTACGTCGACGTGACCGGAACGTCCAAGGGCAAGGGGTTCGCCGGCGGGATGAAGCGGCACGGCTTCCGCGGTCAGGGCGCCTCCCACGGCGCCCAAGCGGTGCACCGCCGTCCGGGATCGATCGGAGGCTGCTCGACGCCGGCGCGGGTGTTCAAGGGCACTCGGATGGCCGGCCGGATGGGCAACGACCGTGTGACGGTCCAGAACTTGATCGTGCACAAGGTCGACGCCGAGAAGGGCGTGCTGCTGATCAAGGGGGCCATCCCGGGGCGCACCGGTGGTCTAGTGATGGTGCGCAGCGCGATCAAGGGAGGTGGGAAGTAATGGTTGCCGAGAAGAACCTGACCATTCAGGTCAAGACTCCGGACGGCACGGTGGAGGGTTCGATCGAGCTGCCGCCCGGGTTGTTCGACGCTCCGGCCAACATCGCCCTCATGCACCAGGTGGTCACCGCGCAACGGGCGGCGGCGCGACAGGGTACCCACTCCAGCAAGACGCGCGGCGAGGTCCGCGGCGGTGGTCGCAAACCGTACCGGCAGAAGGGCACGGGGCGCGCCCGCCAGGGTTCGACGCGGGCCCCGCAGTTCACTGGTGGTGGCGTGGTGCACGGCCCCCAGCCACGTGACTACAGCCAGCGCACACCGAAGAAGATGATCGCCGCGGCGTTGCGCGGGGCTCTGTCCGACCGGGCCCGCAACGGCCGCATCCATGCGGTCACCGAAGTGGTGGTCGGTCAGACCCCCTCGACCAAGAACGCGAAGGCCTTTCTGGGCACCCTGTCCGACCGCAAGCACGTCCTGTTGGTGATCGGCCGCAGCGACGAGGCCGGCGCCAAGAGCGTGCGCAACCTGCCCGGTGTGCACATCCTGGCCCCCGACCAGCTCAACACCTACGACGTCCTGCGTTCTGACGACGTGGTGTTCAGTGTCGAGGCGCTCAACGCCTACATCGCCGCTAACACGGCCAGCGCCACTTCCGAGGAGGTTTCGGCCTGATGGCGACCATCGCGGACCCGCGTGACATCATCCTCGCGCCGGTCATCTCCGAGAAGTCCTACGGACTGCTCGACAACAATGTGTACACGTTCGTGGTTCACCCCGATTCGAACAAGACGCAGATCAAGATCGCCGTCGAGAAGATCTTCTCCGTCAAGGTCGCGTCGGTGAACACCGCCAATCGGCAGGGCAAGCGCAAGCGCACCAAGAGCGGCTACGGCACACGCAAGAACACCAAGCGGGCCGTCGTCACCCTGGCGCCGGGTAGCAAGCCGATCGACCTGTTCGGAGCGCCGGCCTAGCCGCGCGCGAGAGAAGGACCTGAGTAGACATGGCAATTCGCAAGTACAAGCCGACGACCCCCGGTCGTCGAGGCGCCAGCGTGTCCGACTTCGCCGAGATCACCCGTTCGGAGCCGGAGAAGTCGTTGGTGCGCCCTCTGCACGGTCACGGCGGGCGTAACGCCCACGGCCGGATCACGACCCGGCACAAGGGCGGTGGCCACAAGCGCGCCTACCGATTGGTCGACTTCCGTCGCAGCGACAAAGACGGCGTCAACGCCAAGGTCGCCCATATTGAGTACGACCCGAACCGCACCGCCAACATCGCGTTGCTGCACTATCTCGACGGCGACAAGCGGTACATCATCGCTCCCCAGGGTCTCTCGCAGGGCGATGTGGTGGAGGCCGGTGCCAATGCCGACATCAAGCCCGGAAACAACCTGCCCCTGCGCAACATCCCTGCCGGCACCGTGGTCCACGCCGTGGAGCTGCGGCCAGGCGGCGGTGCCAAGCTGGCCCGCTCGGCCGGATCGAGCATCCAGTTGCTCGGCAAGGAGGGCAGCTACGCGTCGCTGCGGATGCCCAGCGGCGAGATTCGCCGCGTCGATGTGCGCTGCCGCGCCACGGTCGGCGAGGTCGGCAATGCCGAGCAGGCGAACATCAACTGGGGCAAAGCCGGTCGCATGCGATGGAAGGGCAAGCGCCCAACTGTCCGTGGCGTGGTCATGAACCCGGTGGACCACCCCCATGGTGGTGGGGAGGGCAAGACCTCCGGTGGTCGGCACCCGGTAAGCCCGTGGGGCAAGCCCGAGGGCCGCACCCGTAGCCGCAAGAAACTCAGCAATAACCTCATCGTCCGACGCCGGCGCACCGGCAAGAAGTCGCGCTAAGAAGTTCCAGGAGCACTCATGCCACGCAGCCTGAAGAAGGGCCCCTTCGTCGATGGTCACCTGCTTAAAAAGGTGGACGTCCAGAACGACAAGAACACCAAGCAGGTGATCAAGACCTGGTCACGGCGTTCAACGATCATCCCTGACTTCATCGGGCACACCTTTGCCGTTCACGACGGACGCAAGCACGTCCCGGTGTTCGTCTCCGAGGCGATGGTCGGTCATAAGCTCGGCGAATTCGCGCCGACGCGCACCTTCAAGGGACACGTCAAGGACGACCGGAAGGCGAAGCGCAGATGACCGCCGCAGGGACCACGACCGAGTTTCCGTCCGCCGTCGCCAAGGCGAAGTTCGTGCGGGTGTCGGCGACGAAAGCGCGCCGGATGATCGACCTGGTGCGGGGCAAGTCGGTGGCCGACGCGCTGGATATCCTGCGCTGGGCGCCACAGGCCGCCAGCGAACCGGTGGCGAAGGTCATCGCCAGCGCTGCGGCCAACGCGCAGAACAACGACGGACTGGACCCGGCGACCCTGGTGGTCGCCACCGTCTACGCGGACGAGGGACCGACCGCCAAGCGAATCCGTCCTCGCGCCCAGGGGCGTGCCTTCCGGATTCGCCGGCGCACCAGCCACATCACCGTTGTGGTGGAGAGTCGGCCGGTGAAGGACGATCGGTCGGCACGGGCCTCGCGGGCCCGTCGCGCCGAGGCCAGTAAGGCTGCCACGAAAGCGTCCGGGACGAAGGCGCCCGCGAACAAGGCGCCCGCTAAGAAGACGCCCGCTAAGAAGACGCCCGCCAAGAAGGCGCCCGCCACGAAGGCGGCATCTGCAGCGCCTGAGGTATCTGAGGCTTCCGAGTCGAAGGGAGGCTCAGAGTAGTGGGCCAGAAAATCAATCCGCACGGCTTCCGGCTCGGCATCACCACGGACTGGAAGTCCCGCTGGTACGCCGACGCGCAGTACGCCGAGTACGTGAAGGAAGACGTCGCGATCCGTCGGTTGCTGTCCACCGGGCTGGAGCGAGCCGGTATCGCCGACGTGGAGATCGAGCGCACCCGCGACCGGGTGCGGGTCGACATTCACACCGCGCGCCCGGGCATCGTCATCGGGCGCCGCGGCACCGAGGCCGACCGGATCCGCACCGACCTGGAGAAGCTGACCGGCAAGCAGGTCCAGCTCAACATCCTCGAGGTCAAAAATCCGGAGTCGCGGGCGCAGTTGGTGGCACAAGGCGTCGCCGAGCAGCTGAGCAACCGCGTGGCGTTCCGTCGTGCGATGCGCAAGGCGATCCAGTCGGCGATGCGTCAGCCCAACGTCAAGGGCATTCGAGTGCAGTGCTCTGGCCGCCTCGGTGGTGCAGAGATGAGTCGCTCGGAGTTCTACCGTGAGGGGCGGGTGCCTCTGCACACGCTGCGCGCCGACATCGATTACGGCCTCTTCGAAGCCAAGACCACCTTCGGGCGGATCGGCGTGAAGGTGTGGATCTACAAGGGCGACATCGTCGGCGGCAAGCGCGAACTCGCGGTCGCAGTCCCGGCGGGTCCTGACCGTTCACGCCGCGAGCGGCCGGTGGGCGCGCGTCCGCGCCGCAGCGGTGCGTCGGGCACCACGGCGACCAGCACCGACGCCGGGCGCGCAGCCGGGGAAGAGAGTTCAGCAGCCGAGGCGTCCGCCGCGGACAGTGAGACTGCGGCTGCTCCCGAATCGCAGAGCACCGAGAGCACGGAGAGCTGAACCATGCTTATTCCCCGCAGGGTGAAACACCGCAAGCAGCACCATCCCCGCCAGCGAGGCATCGCCAGTGGCGGCACCTCGGTGAGCTTCGGTGACTACGGCATCCAGGCCCTCGAGCACGCCTACGTCACCAACCGGCAGATCGAGGCGGCCCGTATCGCCATCAACCGGCACATCAAGCGTGGCGGCAAGGTGTGGATCAATGTCTTTCCCGACCGCCCGCTCACCAAGAAGCCCGCCGAAACCCGGATGGGTTCGGGGAAGGGATCGCCGGAGTGGTGGGTGGTCAACGTCAAGCCGGGACGGGTGCTGTTCGAGCTGAGCTACCCCGTCGAGTCGGTCGCCCGCGAGGCGCTGACCCGGGCAATCCACAAGCTGCCGATCAAGGCGCGAATCGTGACCCGGGAGGAACAGTTCTGATGGCAGTGGGGACAACAACCGGTGACCTGCGTGAGCTCACCCAGGACGAGTTGATCGAGCGCCTGCGCGAATCGAAAGAGGAACTTTTCAATCTGCGCTTCCAGATGGCGACAGGACAGCTGAACAACAACCGCCGACTCCGCCTGGTGCGGCACGGGATCGCTCGCATCTACACGGTCCTGCGGGAACGAGAACTGGGACTCGCCTCCGGTCCGGATGGCAGCGACGGAAGCAAGGAATCGTGATGGCAGAAGGCAAAGCCGCGCCCCGCAAGGCCGTCTCGAAGGAGGCTGCGCCGAAGGATAAGGGCCCCAAGAACACTCCCGCTGCGCCGAAGTCGCGTGGCCAGCGCAAGGTCCGCATCGGTTACGTCGTGAGCGACAAGATGCAGAAGACCATCGTGGTTGAGCTGGAAGACCGTGTTCGTCACCCGCTTTACGGCAAAATCATCCGCACCACCACCAAGGTCAAGGCGCACGACGAGAATGGCGACGCCAGCATCGGCGACCGTGTATCGCTGATGGAGACGCGTCCAACATCGGCCACCAAGCGCTGGCGGCTTGTTGAGATTCTCGAGCGGGCCAAGTAGCCCACGAGCGGGTAACGTAACGCCGGTGACGGCACCGGGCGCACAGCGGTTCAACGGAAAGATCGAGCTCGATATCCGGGACTCCGACCCCGACTGGGGACCGTACGCCGCGCCGGTCGCCCCCAAGGACACACCCAACGTCCTCTACCTGGTCTGGGATGACACCGGGATCGCGACCTGGGACTGCTTCGGTGGTTTGGTGGATATGCCCGCCATGGCGCGGATCGCCGACCGCGGTGTGCGACTGTCCCAGTTCCACACCACCGCGCTGTGCTCGCCGACGAGGGCGTCCCTGCTGACTGGTCGCAATGCCACCACCGTGGGCATGGCGACTATCGAAGAGTTCACCGAGGGCTTCCCGAACTCCAACGGGCGCATCCCGGCCGACACCGCTCTGCTCTCCGAGGTGCTGGTCGAACACGGCTACAACACCTACTGCATCGGCAAGTGGCACCTGACGCCCCTTGAGGAGTCCAATCTGGCCGCGACCAAGCGTCACTGGCCGACCTCGCGCGGCTTCGAACGGTTCTACGGCTTCATGGGGGGTGAGACTGACCAGTGGTATCCGGACCTCGTCTACGACAACCACCAGGTGACACCTCCGGGGACGCCCGAGGACGGCTACCACCTCTCGAAGGACGTCGCTGACAGGACCATCGAGTTCATCCGGGACGCGAAGGTGATCGCGCCGGACAAGCCGTGGTTCAGCTACGTGTGCCCGGGCGCCGGACACGCGCCGCACCACGTCTTCACGGAATGGGCCGACAAGTACGCCGGCCGCTTCGACATGGGCTACGAGCGGTACCGCGAGATCGTGCTGGAGAGACAGAAGTCGATGGGTCTCGTGCCGCCCGAGACTGAACTGTCGCCTGTCAACCCGTACCTCGACGTCACCGGGCCGGACGGCCAGCCGTGGCCGTTGCAGGACACTGTCCGGCCATGGGACTCCCTCGACGACCAGGAGAAGTTGCTGTTTAGCCGGATGGCCGAAGTGTTCGCCGGGTTCCTGAGCTACACCGACGCCCAAATCGGCCGCATCCTCGACTATCTGGAGGAATCCGGCCAACTGGACAACACGATCGTCGTGGTGATTTCCGACAACGGCGCCAGCGGCGAGGGCGGCCCGAACGGGTCGGTGAACGAAGGCAAGTTCTTCAACGGCTACATCGACACCGTCGAAGAGAGTATGAAACTCTTCGACCAGCTCGGCGGGCCGCGGACCTTCAACCACTACCCGATCGGCTGGGCGATGGCCTTCAACACGCCCTACAAGCTGTACAAGCGCTACGCCTCCCACGAGGGCGGCATCGCCGACACGGCTATCATCTCGTGGCCCAAGGGCATCGCCGCGCA
Source organism: uncultured Mycobacteriaceae bacterium (assembly GCA_903927745.1). Classification (GTDB taxonomy): domain Bacteria; phylum Actinomycetota; class Actinomycetes; order Mycobacteriales; family Mycobacteriaceae; genus Mycobacterium. The sequence continues at coordinate 17,179 of CAIYOH010000012.1, read as the reverse complement.
CGGCGAGGTGCGCGACAACTACGTCAGCGTCTGCGACATCACACCCACCGTCTACGACCTACTGGGTATCGCACCGCCCGAGACCGTCAAAGGGATCCCGCAGAAACCCCTCGACGGAGTGAGCTTCAAAGCTGCACTGGGTGATCCGGCGGCCGACACCGGAAAGCGAACCCAGTTCTACACCATGCTCGGCACCCGCGGGATATGGCACGACGGCTGGTTCGCCAACACCGTCCACGCGGCCTGCCCGGCCGGCTGGTCGCATTTCGACGCCGATCGCTGGGAGCTGTTCCACATCGAGGCCGACCGCAGTCAGTGCCACGACCTGGCCGCCGAGCACCCGGGCAAGCTTGAGGAGCTGAAGGAACTGTGGTTCGCCGAGGCGGCCAAGTACAACGGCCTGCCGTTGGCAGACCTGAATATTTTCGAGACCATGACCAGGTTCCGGCCGTCGCTGGCTGGTGAACGCGACTCCTACACCTACTATCCCGATTGCGCCGGCGTCGGCGTGGGCGCGGCCCCCGAAATCCGCGGCCGCTCGTTCGCGGTGCTCGCTGACGTGACCGTGGATACTGCCGCTGCCGAGGGCGTTTTGTTCAAACAGGGCGGCGCCCACGGCGGACACGCGCTGTTCATCCAGGATGGCCGGTTGCACTACGTCTACAACTTCCTCGGCGAACGCGAACAGCTCATCTCGTCCTCCGGCCCGGTCCCCTTGGGGGAGCACGTGTTCGGCGTGCGCTATGCGCGGACGGGGACCGTGGAGAACAGCCACACGCCGCTGGGGGACGCGACGCTCTACATCGACGGCACCGCAGTTGGTTCGTTCGCCGACATGGTCACGCACCCCGGGACGTTCGGGATCTCGGGCGCCGGGATCACCGTCGGGCGCAACGGCGGATCTGGTGTCGCGCAGTGCTACGCATCGCCGTTCGCGTTCGGCGGGGGAAACATCGCCCGTGTGAGCGTCGACCTGTCCGGCCGGCCGTACGAGGACCTGGACAAGGATTTCGCCCTCGCCTTCTCGCGTGACTGACGGGGTGCGCCACCCGTCACTCTTGAAGCTGGCCGCCTACCGCGCCGATCGCATCGACAGCGCTGGAAACCCTCGACTGGAAGGCGGGCGACAGCGGGATGTAGCCGATTTTCGCCAGTTCGACCTGGCCGGGTCCGATCGCCGCCTGCAGGAATGCCTTGACCGCCCTGGCCTCCTCGCTGGGGTATCGCGAGCAGACGATCTCGTAGGTGGCATGGACGATCGGGTACACGTCGGGTTGCGCGGGATTGTAGAACGACGAGGTGTCGAGCACCAGGTCGTTGCCGGTGCCGACGATGCGCGCGCCGGCGATGGTCTTGCCGATCGTGTCGGTGCCGATGCGCACCGGCCGTAACGATCGGCGGCTAGCCGGGGTCTTGATCTCCGCGGCGAAAAGGCCCTGCTGCAGGGCGAACGACAACTCGTTGTAACTGATCGCACCCTCGGTGGCCTTCACCAGTGCCGCCGTTCCCTTGTTCCCCACGGCTCCCATGCCGGCGCCGCCACCGAACTTCGTGCCCGTGCCCCTGTTCCAGGCGCCGCCCGACACCGTCTGTAGGTACTCTTCGAAAATTTGGCTGGTGCCGGATTCGTCGCTGCGATAGACGACGTGGATGTCCTCGGCCGGCAGGGAAGCATTGAGCGAGGTCAGGGCCGGGTCATCCCAGCGGGTGATGGTGCCCTCGAAGATCTTGACCATTGTGGGCGCGTCGAGCACCAAATTGTCGACGGTGGGCAGGTTGTAGGTGATCGCCACCGGCCCGAACACCACGGGCAGGTTCCAGGCGTCCGCGCCCGCGCACCGTTGCTTGGCGGCGGCGTATTGATCCGCGGTGAGTGGCACGTCCGATCCACCGAGATCGGTCTTGCCGGCGAGGAAGTCGGCGATACCGCCGACCGAGCCGTTGGCCGTGTAGTTGAGGTTCTGCGATGGGCAGGCCTTGACGTAGGCCTCGACAAACTTCGCCATCGCGTAGGCCTGCGCGGTCGAACCGCTGGCGACCAGGGTCTGCTTACCGCCGCAGTCCACCTTGGCCCCGGCCGTGTATTGCAGGGTGGCGTGGGAGCCTTCGCAGCCGGCGAGCAGCAGAGCACCTGCGGCCAGCACCCGCCCGATTAACACCCGTCCAGGCATAACAGGCAATCGAACCGGCGGGCAACCAAACATCGGGTGAACTCCGTGACCCCGCCCCGCCGCGGGGCGACCGTCATACCCTGAAGCCGTGTTCACCGACTTGGTCGACCTGCCCGGCGGATCCTTCCGCATGGGTTCCACAAGTTTTTATCCCGAGGAGGCCCCGGTCCACACCGTGACCGTGGCCCCCTTCGCGGTGGAGGTGCACCCGGTGACCAACGCCCGCTTCGCCGAATTCGTCGCCGCCACGGAATACGTGACGGTGGCCGAGCGGCCGATCGACCCTGAGCTCTATCCGGGGGCGAACCCTGATGACCTGGTTCCGGGCGCCATGGTTTTCCGGCCGACATCCGGTCCGGTCGATCTGCGCGACTGGCGCCGGTGGTGGGACTGGATCCCGGGGGCGAGCTGGCGCCACCCGTTCGGGCCAGACAGCGACATCGCTGACCGGGCCGACCATCCGGTGGTGCAGGTGGCCTACCCCGATGCCGCCGCGTACGCGCGCTGGGCCGGCCGGAGGCTGCCGACCGAGGCCGAGTGGGAGTATGCGGCCCACGCCGGTCGCGCGACCAACTATGCGTGGGGTGACGACGCGAACCCCGGGGGCCGGCTGATGGCCAACACCTGGCAGGGAGAGTTCCCCTACCGCAACGACGGTGCGCTCGGCTGGGTCGGGACATCGCCGGTGGGGACCTTCCCGGCGAACGGGTTCGGCCTGCTGGACATGATCGGCAACGTCTGGGAGTGGACGGCCACCGAGTTTTCCGCCCGGCATCGGCCGGATGAGCCACCGAAAGCCTGCTGCACACCGTCGGGGCCGGCCGATCCGACGGTCACCCAGGTCTTGAAGGGCGGGTCGCACCTGTGTGCGCCGGAGTACTGCCATCGCTACCGCCCTGCCGCCCGGTCGCCGCAGTCGCAGGACTCGGCGGCGACCCATATCGGTTTTCGCTGTGTGGCGGACCCCACGCCCCACACGTGAACGGATGGTTGCTGGCGGATGACGTAGGCCCCAAACCCATGCGATCAGGCGCCGTCGCTGCGCGGGCGGCATCGCTGTTCGCTAACATCCGGACGTGTCGTCCCGACAACCCGGATCAGCCGAGAGTGTCCCTCCGGTCGCGGAAGCGGAAGCTCACGTGTCGCCCGCACAGCCGGCGTCGAAACCGTCGAAACAGTCGAGACGTCCGAAAAAGAAGCCCTCGAAGTCGCGTAGAACGCAAATCGAAATCGGCATCGCCATTGTCCTGACCATCGTCGCCACCTACGCCATGGCGCTCCTGGGCATCCATGCGTTGCAAGGCGAAGGGACGCCGCTGCCGCCGCTCGACCTGAGTCAGGGCGGTGGAAACACCACCATCGTCGAGTTGCGGGTGGAGGATTTCAAGTCTGCCGCCAACGACCTGATGGTGAACGTGCTCGTCTATCCCGGGATCGAACAGTACGACAACCGTTTCGATGTTCTCGGCAACGACGTCGCTGTGCGCCTGTATCCGGCCAGCGACCTCGGGGACCTGATCTACCCGAAAGGACGAGCGCCGGCGCAACGGTCGAGCATCATCGAGGCGCACGGCGATCCCCGTAACTGGCCCTTCGACAAATACACCACCGCGCCGATCGCCGCCGATGCGTTCGTGGGGTCCCCTGAGGATCGCAAGAAGTTACCCGCTCAGATCGAGGTGACCGGATTGCTGGACAGCTGGCACGTGAAGGTCACCCGCGTGACCAGCGCTCTTCCGACCTCCCGATCCAATGACACCGGCGACGTCATCATCACCCTGGAGCGGGCGCGGGGCCCCCTCGTCTTCGATCTGGTCATCTGCCTCGTTCTGATCAGCCTGCCCACGTTGGCGTTGTCGGTGGCGGTCCCGATGTTCATGGGCAGAAGGAAGTTCGTGCCACCGTTCGGAACGTGGTACGCCGCGATGCTGTTCGCCGTCGTGCCGCTGCGCAACATCCAGCCCGGATCCCCGCCGCCCGGTTCGTGGATCGACCAGGCCGTGGTCCAGTGGGTGCTGATCGCGTTGGTCACGGCGATGAGCCTGTACTTCCTCGCCTGGATGAAGCAGGGAGACTGATTCCGGGGCCGCGTGTGCCCGCTGTGTTAAATGTGTGTAGCGATGCTGTTTTATCTGGTCGCAGGGCGCACTCGTCTTGTTAGCGTCCTTCTCAATGACTCTGCAACAGGATTTCATCACGACTCCAGCGGATTTCCCCGCTGGCGATTCGACGTGTCTGCTGACATCGATCCAGACCGTCGAGGCGCCCCCGCGGCCGTCATTGCCGAAGCCCAAGCGTGAGCGCAAGCCGCGCCGCCGGCACCTCGTGCTCGACGTCTCCATCATCGCGGGCGTCGTCGTTGTCTATTTGTTGTCGCTGCTCGGGTATCACTGGTTGGCCAGCACGCCGGGTCCGTTGCCGCAGCCGGACGTGACCACCTCCGACGGCACCGTCGTCCTGGTGCGGTTCGAACAGCTACATGCCGTGGCCAACCGTCTGGATGTCAAGGTTCTCGTCATGCCCGACGACTCGATAGTCGACAAGCGCCTCCACGTGCTGAAAACGGAAACCTCCGTGCGCTTCCTGCCGCAGAGCGACCTGGGCGATCTGCAGTATCCGGTGGGCAAGATGCCCGGGCAGGTGGCAACTACCATCGAGGCCCACGGCGACCCCGGCAAGTGGCCGTTCGACTCCTACAAGACCGACACCATCCAGGCGGACATGCTGGTCGGGGCCGGCGAGAGCCGCCAACTGAAACCCGGCCGGGTGGAGGTGACCGGATCGCTGGAGGGTTGGGACATCTCAGTCGCACGGGTCGCGCGGGACGGCGACGACCTCGACCGACCGGACAACGTCGTCATCACCATGAAGCGGGCCAAGGGTCCTCTCGTGTTCGACCTCGGAATTTGCCTAGTCCTGATCACCTTGCCGACGCTGGCCCTCTTCGTGGCCATTCAGATGCTGACGGGTCGACGGCAGTTCCTGCCGCCGTTCGCCACCTGGTACGCCGCGATGCTCTTCGCCGTCGTGCCGCTGCGCAACATCCTCCCCGGTTCCCCGCCCGCTGGCTCCTGGATCGACCAGGCAGTCGTGATCTGGGTGTTGATTGCCTTGGCGACGGCGCTGGTCTTGTACATCGCCGCCTGGTACCGGCACTCGAAATAGGCCGCCGGCCCTGGCCGGCCCTTCCACGACGGGTCGACCCGTGAATTTGGCTCTCAGCAGGTCGTCGCATAGACTCAGGGGGTCGCCGTGGGCAGACCTCGGCCGGTGTGCGAAAGCGTTATCGGCCCTGCGTGCCTCTCAGTGACGACTGCTCTACCAGACCGCGCACGTCGGGTTGCCCGTTTCATCCTGCCGCGCACACGAAAACATGTCAGGAGATCGAGTGATTCAGCAGGAGTCTCGGCTGAAGGTTGCCGACAACACCGGCGCTAAGGAGATCCTGTGCATCCGGGTGCTCGGCGGTTCGGGGCGGCGCTACGCCGGTATCGGTGACGTCATCGTCGCGACCGTGAAGGACGCCATTCCTGGCGGCAACGTCAAGCGCGGCGACGTCGTCAAGGCCGTCGTGGTGCGCACCGTCAAGGAGCGCCGGCGTTCAGATGGCAGTTACATCAAGTTCGACGAGAACGCCGCGGTGATCATCAAGCCCGACAACGACCCGCGCGGCACGCGCATCTTCGGGCCGGTAGGCCGCGAACTGCGCGAGAAAAAGTTCATGAAGATCATCTCGCTGGCCCCGGAGGTGTTGTAGGTGAAGGTTCACAAGGGCGACACAGTGCTGGTGATCGCCGGCAAAGATAAAGGGGCCAAGGGCAAGGTGCTGCAGGCCTACCCGGATCGCAACCGGGTGCTGGTCCAGGGTGTCAACCGGATCAAAAAGCACACCGCGATCTCGACCAACCAGCGCGGGGCCCAGTCGGGCGGAATCGTCACCCAGGAAGCCCCGATCCACGTCTCCAACGTGATGGTGGTCGACTCCGACGGCAAGCCCGCCCGGGTCGGGGTCCGGATGGATGAGGAAACCGGCAAGCGAGTCAGAGTCTCGAAGCGCAATGGCAAGGACATCTGATGACGACTGCGCAGAAACTCCAGCCGCGCCTCAAAGAGCGCTACCGCAGCGAGATCAAGGAATCGCTGCACAAGCAGTTCAGCTACGGCAACGTCATGCAGATCCCGACCGTCACGAAGGTCGTCGTCAACATGGGGGTCGGCGAGGCCGCCCGCGACGCCAAGTTGATCAACGGGGCGGTCAACGACCTGGCCCTGATCACCGGGCAGCGGCCCCAGATTCGTCGGGCGCGAAAGTCCATCGCGCAGTTCAAGTTGCGCGAGGGTATGCCAATCGGTGTCCGGGTGACGCTGCGCGGAGACCGCATGTGGGAATTCCTCGACCGCCTCACCTCGATCGCGTTGCCGCGCATCCGCGACTTCCGCGGGCTGTCGCCCAAGCAATTCGACGGCTCCGGCAACTACACGTTCGGGCTGGCCGAGCAGTCGGTGTTCCACGAGATCGACGTGGACAGGATCGATCGCCCCCGCGGTATGGACATCAGCGTCGTCACCTCGGCGACGTCCGACGACGAAGGGCGAGCGCTTTTGCGGGCCCTTGGATTTCCGTTCAAGGAGAACTGACTGTATGGCGAAGAAGGCACTGGTCAATAAGGCCGCGCGCAAACCGAAGTTCGCGGTGCGCGGCTACACGCGATGCAACAGATGCGGCCGCCCGCGTGCGGTGTTCCGCAAATTCGGATTGTGCAGGATCTGCCTGCGCGAAATGGCGCACGCCGGCGAACTGCCCGGCGTGCAGAAGAGCAGTTGGTAAGAGGCGTAGGGGACTGACGACATGACGATGACGGACCCGATCGCAGACTTCTTGACGCGTCTGCGCAACGCCAACTCGGCGTACCACGACGAGGTGACCTTGCCGCACTCCAAGCTCAAGGCCAACATCGCCCAAATCCTCAAGAGCGAGGGATACATCAGCGACTACCGGACCGAAGACGCTCGCGTGGGTAAGTCGCTGATCGTCCAGCTCAAGTACGGACCGAGCCGGGAACGCAGCATCGCAGGCCTGCGCCGGGTGTCCAAGCCGGGATTACGGGTGTACGCGAAATCAACCAACCTGCCACGTGTTCTGGGTGGCCTGGGCGTGGCGATCATCTCCACCTCCTCGGGCCTGCTGACCGACCGGCAGGCGTCCAGGCAGGGCGTGGGCGGCGAAGTCCTCGCCTACGTGTGGTAGCGGGACGGGAACGAGGGATAACAGATGTCGCGTATTGGTAGGCAACCGATTCCGGTTCCCGCCGGAGTCGATGTGACGATCGACGGCCAGCAGGTCATGGTCAAGGGCCCCAAGGGGGCCCTGGACCTGACGGTCGCTGAGCCGATCACCGTGTCGCGCAATGACGACGGTGCGATCGTGGTCGCCCGACCCGACGACGAGCGGCGCAACCGCTCGCTGCACGGGCTCTCCCGCACCCTGGTGTCGAACCTGGTCACCGGTGTCACCGCGGGCTACGAGACCAAGATGGAGATTTTCGGGGTCGGCTACCGCGTGCAGCTCAAGGGTGCCAACCTGGAATTCGCGCTGGGGTACAGCCACCCCGTCGTGATCGAGGCGCCCGACGGCATCACGTTTGCCGTCGAATCGCCGACGAAGTTCACGGTATCGGGGATCGATAAGCAGAAGGTCGGTCAGATCTCGTCGAATATTCGCCGTCTGCGCCGTCCCGACCCGTACAAGGGCAAGGGCGTGCGTTACGAAGGCGAGCAGGTCCGCCGCAAGGTCGGAAAGACAGGTAAGTAGGCATGGCGAAATCACATGACAGCGTCGAGCGAAAGCCGTTGGGTCAGAACGTATCGGCGGCCCGGCGGGTTTCCCGGCTGCGCAGGCACGCGCGACTCCGCAAGCAGCTCGCGGGCACGCCGCAGCGCCCACGACTGGTAGTGAATCGGTCGGCGCGACACATCCATGTGCAACTTGTCAACGACGAGAACGGCACCACGTTGGCCGCCGCGTCGTCGATCGAGACCGACGTGCGGGGCCTGCAGGGCGACAAAAAAGCCCGCAGCGTGCGGGTGGGTCAATTGATCGCCGAGCGCGCGAAAGCCGCCGGCGTCGACAGCGTGGTCTTCGACCGCGGTGGATACACCTACGGCGGGCGGATCGCTGCGCTGGCCGACGCCGCGCGCGAGAACGGACTGCAATTCTGATGAGATACATCGGTCTGATGAACGGAAGGACCGCATGATGGCGGAACAGACGGCGGGGCCCCCAGAAGGCCGCGACTCGCGGGGTGACCGCGACAGCCGTGGCCGTCGCGACGGCGGCCGTGGCCGCGAACGGGACGGCGAGAAGAGCAACTACCTGGAACGGGTCGTCGCCATCAACCGCGTCTCCAAGGTGGTCAAGGGTGGCCGGCGATTCAGCTTCACTGCCCTGGTCATCGTTGGTGACGGCAACGGCATGGTCGGCGTTGGCTACGGCAAGGCCAAAGAGGTCCCGGCTGCCATCGCCAAGGGGGTGGACGAGGCGCGCAAGAGTTTCTTCCGTGTCCCGCTGATCGGCGGCACCGTCACGCACCCGGTGCAGGGTGAGGCAGCGGCCGGCGTGGTGCTGTTGCGTCCCGCCAGCCCGGGCACCGGTGTGATCGCGGGCGGCGCGGTGCGCGCGGTGCTGGAATGCGCCGGCGTGCACGACATCCTGGCCAAGTCGCTGGGCAGCGACAATGCGATCAACGTGGTGCACGCCACCGTGGCCGCGCTCAAGCTGCTGCAGCGTCCCGAGGAGGTGGCCGCTCGTCGCGGTTTGCCGATCGAGGACGTCGCCCCGGCGAGGCTACTCAAGGCCCGCCGGGAAAGTGACGCGCTGGCGAGCGCGGCTCTGCACGCGTCGAACCCGGGAGCACAGCCATGAGTCAGCTGAAGATCACCCAGGTGCGCAGCAACATCGGCGCGCGATGGAAGCAGCGCGAAAGTCTGCGGACCCTCGGGCTGCGTCGTATCCGCCATTCGGTCATCCGCGAGGACAACGCCCAGACCCGCGGCCTGATCGCGGTGGTGGACCACCTTGTCGTGGTGGAACCGGCCGAGGCGGGCGCTGGAGGTGACGTCACATGACGATCAAGCTGCACGACCTGCGGCCCGCACCCGGATCCAAGAAGGCTCGCACCCGAGTCGGCCGTGGTGAGGGCTCCAAGGGCAAAACCGCCGGCCGCGGCACCAAGGGAACCAAGGCCCGCAGGCAGGTGCCCGCCACCTTCGAAGGTGGGCAGATGCCGATTCACATGCGGCTGCCCAAGCTCAAGGGATTCCGCAATCGGTTCCGCACCGAGTACGCCGTCGTCAACCTCGGTGACATCAGCCGGCTATTCCCGCAGGGGGGCGTCATCGGAGTCGACGACTTGGTCGCCAAGGGCGCGGTTCGCAAGAACTGTCTCGTCAAGGTTCTCGCTGATGGGAAGCTGACTGTCAAGGTCGACGTGTCGGCGCACAAGTTCAGCGGCAGCGCTCGGGAGAAGATCACCGCCGCGGGGGGCTCGGCCACCGATCTCTGACCCGCGGGCGGGCCGGGTGGGTCGGTACGCTGCAACTGTGTTCGCCTTCCGCCCCCCGCTGCTCGGTGTCGACGACCTTCGTTCCGTCGCCAACCGGGTCGACACTGCCCGCCACCATGGGGTGCCCAACGGCTGTGTACTCGAGTTCGACGTGCGCGCGGTCCCGCCGGAGACGACGGGCTTCGACCCGCTGGCCATCATCACGGGGAGTCGGCCGATCGCGCTACGCGACATCGTCGCCGCGATCCACCGCGCAGCCGGGGATCCGCGGATCGCCGGGATGATCGCCCGCGTGGAACTCGCGGCGTCGCCACCGGCGGCGGTCCAGGAGCTGCGCGAGGCCATCGCGACTTTCAGCGCTGCCAAGCCCTCGCTGGCCTGGGCCGAAACCTACCCGGGCACGTTGTCCTACTACCTGGCCTCGGCCTTCAGGGAGGTGTGGATGCAGCCCGCCGGAACGCTCGGGCTGATCGGCCTGGCCAGCAACGCCACCTTCCTGGGCGACGCGCTGGACAAGTCCGGGATCGCGGCCGAGATCATCACCCGCGGCGACTACAAATCAGCGGCGAACGTTCTGACCGAGCACGGATTCACCGACGCCCACCGCGAGGCCGTCACCCGGATGCTGGAAAGCCTGCGGGAACAGATATGGCAGGGCGTGGCCCAATCCCGAAAGATCGACGCCGCAGCCCTCGACGAGGTGGCTGACCGGGGTCCGCTACTGCGTGACGACGCTGTGGCGTCCGGACTGATCGATCGGGTCGGGTTCCGTGACGAGGCCTACGCACGCATCGCTGAACTTGTTGGCGTGGAACATTCTTCGGAGCACTCGTCAGACCACTCTGCAGGCGACTCGTCAGGCGAAGAAGGCCCGCCGCGGCTGTATCTGACCCGCTACGCGGGCGCGACTCGGCCGCGGCTGACCCCGCCCGCGCCGCCGGTTCCCGGCCGGCGACCGCGGCCCACGTTCGCTGTGATCACCGTCGACGGCGCGATCGTCAGCGGTCGGGGCGGACCCCAGTTGCTGCCGATCAGCGCTTCCTCCGCAGGCAGTGACACGATCACGGCGGCGTTGCGGGATGCTGCCGCCGACGATGCTGTGTCGGGGATCGTGCTGAGGGTGGACAGTCCCGGAGGCTCGGTCACCGCATCGGAGACGATCTGGCGCGAGGTGAAGAGAGCCCGCGAATGCGGCAAGCCGGTGGTGGCGTCGATGGCCGGTGTGGCCGCCTCGGGCGGCTACTACATCGCGATGGGCGCCGACGCGATTGTCGCCAACCCGGGGACCATCACCGGCTCGATCGGCGTGATCACCGGAAAGCTGGTTGTCCGTGATCTGCTGGCACGGCTGGGCGTCGGGTCGGACACCGTGCGCACCAACGCCAACGCCGACGCCTGGTCGATCGACGAGCCGTTCACCCCGGCGCAGCGTGCCCAGCGGGAAGCCGAAGCCGACCTGTTCTACAACGATTTCGTCGAACGGGTCGCCGAAGCCCGCCGTATGACGACCGACGCCGTGGATGCCGTTGCGCGAGGACGGGTATGGACGGGGGCCGATGCCCACGAACGTGGCCTCGTCGACGAGTTGGGCGGATTCCGGGCCGCGTTGCGGCGCGCCAAGGTTCTGGCCGGTCTGGACGCGGATACCGACGTGCGACTTGTCTGCTTTCCGGACTCGTCGCTGCTGGACCTGGTGCGTCCTCGGGCCTCGTCGGAGCCGGCTGCCGCGTGGTTGCCGGGGGCGCTGGGCGGGTTGCTGACCCGCGCGGTTGCCGGTTTGGTGGATAACGTCGATCGGACGATGAGCGGCACCAGCGCGCTGTGGCTGGGCTCCTCGCGCCTGTGATTCAGTCGGCGAGGCGGGCGCTGATGTAGACGATCTCGCCGAGCACGTCGGCTTCGTCGGTGTCGGACACGTCGAGTCCATGGCGGGTGAGCAACTCAGTGCGTGTGGTGCCCTGGACGTCCCACCCGGTGTCCCGCAGGTAGTGCAGGCTGTTGTTGCGCGGGCCGGCGTACACCAGGGACGCCATGTCGATGTCCACCCCGCGCTCCCGGAAGGTAGCGGACCGTTCCCGCGCCCGTTCGGCGTCGAAGTCGATGATCCCGGGGGCGAATTCCGTGGCGACGGTGCTCCCGGGCACGCTCAGCGCCGTGATGTCGTCGAAGAGGCGATCCTGCGCCTCCGGCGGCAGGTAGATCAGCAGCCCCTCGGCCAGCCACGCTATCGGCGCGCTGGTGTCGATCCCGGCCGCCCGCAGCGCCGCGGGCCAGTCCTCGCGCAGGTCGATCGCGACCGTGCGCCGTGTCGCGGTGGGCTGGGCCCCGATGTCGGCCAGCGTGGTCGTCTTGAACTCGATCACCCGCGGCTGGTCGACCTCGTAGACCACCGTGCCGGCGGGCCACGGCAGGCGGTAGGCCCGGGAGTCCAGCCCGGCGGCGAGGATCACCGCCTGGCGCACGCCCGCGGCAGTGGCATCGACGAAGTAGTCGTCGAAAAACCTTGTGCGCATCGCCATTCCGTCGATCATGGCTTTCATGCGCGCTGGCGAGTTGCCCTCGAAGGCGCCGACGTCGACCTGCCCGTCGACCATCTGCGTGAAGAAGTCGATGCCCACCGCGCGTACCAGGGGTTCGGCGAACGGGTCGTCGATCAGGCCGCGGGGATCCCTCGTCGCCATGGCCCGACCAGCCGCGACCATCGTCGCTGTCGCGCCGACGCTGGACGCCAGATCCCAGTCGTCATCGTGAGAGCGTGCCATGAGGAGACACTAGCCCGCTGACGATGCGGCCCGCGGAGTGGGCCGAGGAGGAGGTGGGCGGTCGGGTCTAGCCCGCTGACGATGCGGCCGCTATTCCAGGGTGGCGGCGACGTAGCTCATGTCGCCGAACGCGGCCGTCCAGTCGTTCTCAGGGAACTCGAAACCATTGCGCGCGTAAAGCTCCCGTGCTGAATGGGCGGTTACCTGCCAGCCGTGAGCGGCCAGGTAGTCGATGACGACGCTGCGCTCACCCGGATAGAACAGGTTGGCCGCGTCGAGGTCGAGACCAGCACGATGCCACCGCTCGGTGATGCGCTGGATTCGTTCGTTGGTAAAGGCCTGCGGGTCGGGCACGTGTTCGGTGGCCAGCCGGCTGCCCGGTGCGCTGAGGGCGGCGATGTTGTCGAACAAGCGGTCCTGCGCCTCGGGCGGGAGGTAGGGCAAAAGTCCTTCGGCGCTCCACACCGTGGGCTGCGTCACGTCAAAGCCGCTCTCCCGCAACGCTGTCGGCCAGTCTTCCCGCAGGTCGATGGCGACCGTGCGCCGTTGCGCGGTCGGCGTGGCTCCCAGCCCGGCCAGCGTGGTCGTTGTGAAGTCGATGACGCGGGGCTGGTCGATCTCGTAGACCAGTGTGCCCGCCGGCCAGTGCAGCCGGAACGCCCTGGTGTCCAGACCGGACGCCAGGATGACCGCCTGCCGTATCCCATCGGTGGTGGCGCCGGTGAAGAAGTCGTCGAAAAATCTGGTTCGCACCGCGATCTGCTGAGCCCGCGCGGTGCGGCCCAGCATCGGATCGTCCTCGATCGTGAACTGCCCGTCGATCATCTGGATGAACGGGTCCAGGCCGACGGCGCGAACCAGAGGATCCGCCAGCGAGTCGTCCAGCAGCGCGTCGGGGCCCTGCGACGCCAGCGCGCGAGACGCCGCGACCATGGTGGCGGTTGCTCCCACGCTCGTCGCCGGGTCCCAGCTGTCGCCGTCGGTACGACCTTTGTCGGATGTCATCGTCGCCGGCTCCTCATTCATGCCTGTGTCACGGTACGCCGTCACGGGCGGAGCGGTTCGATGTCCAGCCAGTCCTCGACGTCGAATCCTCCCGCGGCGGCACGGATCGTGGCCCCGCTATGACCTGGATAGTGCGCGGGGATCACCGCGGCCCCCGCCTGGGCTGCCTCGGTGAGTATCCGCCTGCGGGCCGCCGTGGCGGCGGCGGCGTCCACGTCGAACGCGCAGGCGTCGGCGGGTCGACGCAGTTGCAGTGGGCTGTGAGTGAGATCGCCGACGAACACCGCCGGTTTACCTGCGTCTAGCCACAGCACCGAGGAACCCGGCGTATGCCCGGCGGCGGGCCGTAACCGCAGCGACTGGCTGACCTGGTGGTCATCCGACCACACAACGAGTTGTCCCGAATCGGTGATTGGCAGCATGCTGTCGGCGAACACGAGTTGGTCCCCGCGTTGCTGTGCCGCCTCCTCCTCGGTGCGCGGTGATCGTGCCGCGGCGGGCCCGTCCGGCTCGAAGTAGCGGTAGTCCGCGGCCGGCGCCACATAGCGCGCATTGGGAAACGTGGGCACCCATGCCCCGCCGTCGAGCATGGTGTTCCATCCGACGTGGTCGGAATGGATGTGGGTGTTGACCACGACGTCTACGGCGTCGCGGTCGATGCCCGCTGACGTGAGCGCCGCAAGGAACCCGGTGCTCAGATGATCCAGGGCCGGCATGTGCGGGCGCTGGCGATCGTTGCCCACGCCGGTGTCCACGACGACGGTCAGCCCGTCGATCTCGATGACCCAACTCTGGATCGCGATGCGCCACTGATCGGTGTTCGGGTCGTAGAAGTCGGGCACCAACAGGTCGTCGTTGTCCGTCCACCCCGACCGCGGCGTCGCGGGGAAGAGCCGCGTCCCCAGGTCGACCCGGAGTTCCAGCACTCGCGTGACGCGGGCGCGGCCGAGCGTGACGTGGTGCATCGGCGTGTCTGCGTCTCCAACGGATTTCACGGGTCCATCACCTCCGGATTGACCCTATGGGCTGGCGGTATCGTCGGACAACAGCTCCTCAGGCCCCCGCGAGCATCCGTCTGTCGACGCCAAGGGCAACCACCGGTCATCGCGACGCCGCCAGCAACGTTCTAGGCTTGACTCATGACCGACCAGGATCGCAAAGCCGCCCGCCGTGAGATCGCCGACGCACTGCTGAAGGCGCTCGAACGTCGGCACGAGATCGCCGACGTCGTGGTGGAATCCGAGAGCAAGGCGGCCGCGCTCGAGGCGATCGTTGCATTGCTCGACACCTCCCGTCCTGCCGCTGAAGCGGTGATGGGCATGTCGTTCGACATGCTCACCAAGGACTCACGCAAGAAGATCCTGGCCGAGCTCGAGGACCTGAACAAACAGCTGAGCTTCACCCTGGGGGAGCGTCCCGCGAGCTCAGGCGACACCCTCGAATTGCGGCCGTTCTCGGCCGCGGAGGACCGCGAGATCTTCGCCACCCGCACCGCGGAGATCAAGACGGCCGGCGACGGCTCCGGTGGGCCGGCTGGCGAACTCGAGCACGAGATCACGGCGGGCCTGCGTCGTGTCCGCGAAGAAGAGGCCGCGTGGTTCGTGGCCGTCGATTCCGGGCAGAAAGTCGGGTTGGTGTTCGGTGAGCTGGTCCAGGGTGAGGTGGACGTGCGGATCTGGATCCATCCCGAACACCGGAAGAAGGGCTACGGCACCGCGACGCTGCGCAGGTCGCGCTCGGAGATGGCGTGGTGCTTCCCCGCGGTGCCGATGGTCGTGCGCGCCCCGGCCGCCCACAAGGGCTAGCGGCGATCGCGAGCTAGGTCAGCGTCGCGGTCAGCGACACGATGTTGGTGAACTGCGCCATCTCGTGATCGTCGGGGAATTCCAGGCCGTAGTCGCCAAACAGGTCCCGCCGCGGCCGGCTGGTCACCTGCCAGCCCCGCTCGGTGAGGTAATCGGCCACGTTGCTGCGTTCACCCTCGAAGAACAGTCCCGACAGGTCGATGTCGCATCCGACCTTGGTCCACCGGTCACCGAACTCCTGCGCGCGCTGCGTCATCGTCGCGCCTGAGCCGGGGTGGTACTCGGTGGCCAGCGTGCTGCCCGGCGCGCTGAGTGCGGTGATGTTGTCGAACAGCCGGTCCTGGGCTGCGGGGGGAAGGTACATCAGCAGCCCTTCGGCGCTCCAGGCCGTCGGCAGGGTCGCGTCGAGTCCGCCGTGGCGCAGCGCGGCCGGCCAGTCCTCCCGCAGGTCGATGCTGACGGTCCGCCGATCTGCGGCGGGGGTGGCGCCCAGCTTCTCCATTGCTGCGCTCTTGAACTCGACGACCTCGGGTTGATCCACCTCGTACACGACGCTTCCCGACGGCCAGTTCAGCCTGTAGGCGCGCGCGTCGAGGCCCGCAGCGAGGATCACCGCCTGGTGAACGCCGTCGCGAGCGGAGTTCAGGAAGAAGTCGTCGAAGAAGCGGGTCCGCACCGCGATGGAGTCGGTCTCCATGGCCAGGTCGTTCTCGCTACCCTCGCCCGGCAGGTCGCCGTCGACCATTCGCCGGAAGAAATCCAGGCCGACCGCCCGCACCAATGGCGCCGCGTACGGGTCGTCGATGATGGGGGTGGGGCTTTGGCTGGCGAGTGCTCGGGCCGCGGCGACCATAGTGGCCGTCGCGCCGACGCTGGAGGCCAGATCCCAGGTGTCCTGATCGGAGCGTGTCATACGCTCCAATTTACTTAGCGTGTCTTAACAAAAGCAACGGGTCACCAGAACGCGGCCCTTGACCCGAGCTCGTCAGGCTAACTGTTAGTCTCGTGACACGATTTGACGCGCGACGCCGTACGTCCTGGCCTGCGGGTGTTGGGCGCGTGATGCAGGTTGGGACCCGCTGCGCAGGAGGATAAAGTGCTTTCGGCTTTCATCTCGTCGCTGCGGACAGTCGACCTGAGACGGAAGATCCTGTTCACCCTGGGCATCATCCTTCTCTACCGGTTGGGTGCCGCGCTGCCGTCCCCCGGTGTCAACTATCCGCACGTTCAGGAATGCATCAAGCAGGCCAGCAGCGGCGCGGCCGGCCAGATCTACTCGCTTATCAACCTGTTTTCCGGTGGCGCGCTGCTCAAGCTCACGGTGTTCGCCGTGGGGGTCATGCCCTACATCACCGCCAGCATCATCACCCAGCTGCTGACCGTGGTCATCCCGCGGTTCGAGGAACTGCGCAAGGAAGGCCAGTCCGGCCAGGCCAAGATGACGCAGTACACCCGCTACCTCGCGATCGCGCTGGCCGTCCTGCAGGCCACCAGCATCGTGGCCCTGGCGGCCAACGGCGGACTGCTGCAGGGCTGCTCGCTGGACATCATCGCCGACCAGAGCATCTTCACGCTGATCGTCATCGTGCTCGTCATGACCGCCGGCGCGGCGCTGGTGATGTGGATGGGCGAGCTGATCACCGAACGCGGGATCGGCAACGGCATGTCCCTGCTGATCTTCGTCGGCATCGCCGCCCGCATCCCGAGCGAGGGCAAGTCCATCCTGGACAGCCGGGGCGGGGCGATCTTCGCGCTGGTCTGCGTCGCCGCGCTGGCGATCATCGTGGGCGTGGTGTTCGTCGAACAAGGGCAGCGCCGGATCCCCGTCCAGTACGCCAAACGCATGGTCGGCCGCCGCATGTACGGCGGAACGT
>CAIYOH010000011.1 GCA_903927745.1 uncultured Mycobacteriaceae bacterium | reverse complement strand
TCAGCGGCCTCCTCAGCGGCCTCGTCAGCGGCCTGGTCAGCGGCCTGGTCAGCGGCCTCGTCTGCGGGCTCGCCGACAGGTTCGCGGACGTGCTCGTCAGCAGGTTCGCCGGCTAGCCAGCCGGCGAACCAGTCGGCGTCGGCATTCTCGTCGGCCGGGGAAACTTCCGTCTCGGGCGGTTCGGTCATCCCCACCATTCTGACAGCCGGGTGCGAGCAACGTGACGAGTGTTACGAGTGTGGCGAACTCGGATCGGCCGTGACGAGTGTTGCCGGCCGGCGCCGCGGTACCGAAAGTAGTGTCAGGGCCGTGATCGACCTCAAGCTGCTCCGGGAGAACCCCGATGCCGTGCGCCGCTCCCAACTCAGCCGCGGGGAGGATCCTGCGCTGGTGGACACCCTGCTGGAAGCCGACGCGGCCCGCCGGGCCGCGATCTCGTCCGCAGACGCGCTGCGCGCCGACCAGAAGGCGGCAAGCAAGCAGGTCGGGGCCGCCTCGCCCGACGAACGCCCCGCCAAGCTGGCGCGCGCCAAGGAACTCGCCGAGCTGCTCACAACCGCCGAGGCCGCCCAGGGCGGCGCCGAGGCGGCGTTCACCGCGGCCCACCTGGCCGTCCCCAACGTCGTCCTCGACGGAGTGCCCGCCGGCGGCGAGAGCGACTACCGGGTGCTCGACGTCGTCGGCGAGCCGGCGCCGATCGACGACCCGAAAGACCACCTCGCGCTCGGCGAGTCGCTGGGGCTGATCGACATGCAGCGCGGCGCGAAGGTGTCCGGTTCGCGGTTCTACTTCCTCACCGGCTACGGAGCGCTGCTGCAACTGGGCCTGCTGCAACTGGCCCTGCGGCTGGCCGTCGAGAACGGCTGCATCCCGGTGATCCCGCCGGTGTTGGTGCGCCCGGAGGTGATGGGCGGCACCGGTTTCCTGGGCGCCCACGCCGACGAGGTCTACCGGCTGGCCGACGACGACCTCTACCTGGTGGGCACCTCCGAGGTGCCGATGGCCGGCTACCACGCCGACGAAATTCTGGACCTGTCCGGCGGGCCGCTGCGGTACGCGGGCTGGTCGTCCTGTTTCCGGCGCGAGGCCGGCAGCTACGGCAAGGACACCCACGGCATCATCCGGGTGCACCAATTCGACAAGGTGGAAGCGTTCGTCTACTGCGCACCCGCCGACGCCGAGGCCGAACACCAACGGCTGCTGGGCTGGCAACGCGAGATGCTCGCCCGCATTGAGGTGCCCTACCGCGTGATCGACGTGGCCGCCGGTGATCTCGGCGCGTCCGCCGCCCGCAAGTTCGACTGCGAGGCATGGGTTCCCACGCAGGGCGCGTACCGGGAGCTGACGTCCACGTCGAACTGCACGACGTTCCAGGCGCGCCGGCTGGCCACCCGCTACCGCGACGAGCACGGCAAGCCGCAGATCGCGGCGACGCTCAACGGCACCCTGGGCACCACCCGCTGGCTCGTTGCCATCCTGGAGAACCACCAGCAGCCCGACGGCAGCGTGCGGGTCCCCGCCGCCCTGGTTCCGTACGTGGGCACCGAGGTCCTAGAGCCCCGGAACGCGTAAACCGGGCACGGTGTCGCACCGGTGTTACACTCCGCTGATGCCGACCCGCCGCCGCCGCCATGCGATCACCGAGACGCCGCCCGTGGAGGTGGCGCTCGACGAACTGCGACGCGAGTTGGGCTCAGATCGTGTGGAGCTCAGCGAACTGGTCATCCTCGGCGCGGCCGCAAAGGTCGCCTCGATTCGTGTAGATCGCGCCAGCGGCGCGGCGCTTCGGCGCCGGCTGGCCGATCGAATACGGTCGCGCAGCCTTCCGGTCGACGCTGAGGCCGCAGAGCAAGCACGTCGAACCGGATGGGTGCACGAGTGACCGTCGAGTTATTGCTGGACAACTCGGCATTCGCCCGCCTCGGTTCGGTAGCGCTGCAGCAAGATCGGGCGAACGACATCGCAGACGCGCTCGAGCAGCGCCAACTCGGCGTTTGCCTTCCGTTTCTCCTCGAGGCCGGATATTCGGCACGCAACGCGACAGACCATGACGAACTGCTGTGCGAACTGATGGCACTGCCGATCCTGCACATCGACGCCGAGGTCGAGCGGCGCGCGATCGCTGCACAACACCAACTCGCCCGCTCCGGGCACCACCGGATTCCTCCCGTGGACCTCATCGTCGCTTCGGTGGCGGATCGACACGGCGTCGGAGTGCTGCATTACGACCACGACTACGACACCATCGCCGCAAAGACGGACCTTCGGTTCGCGAGCGTCTGGCTGGCCCAACGCGGCGACCTGTGACGGTCAACGAGTGGGCCTTGGGCCCCCGGCCCGCTGGTCTCCTGGCATGCGTCCTCCGCTTAGCCGCGTGAGGCGTGCACCGTCTCGCCGGCGCGTTCGTGCCGGCGCTGGCGCTCGATGGTGGCGAAGTAGAACGCGAGCGCGAACGCGAAGCTCGTGAAAAGGCTCGACACGAAGAACAACCAGGGCCGCCGCAGCCCCCGCCGGTACCCGTCGACGATGGTAAAGATCGGCAGCAGAACGACATTGGCGATGATGTAGTCCTGACTGCCCGAGCTGGCGGCCGGGTTGGTGAACATCAGGCGGATGAAGTCGGCCCAGCTGCCGGGGCCCCAGATCGGGTTGGTCGATCCGTGCGTGTACTGCTGCACGAAGTGGATGTTGAACCACCAGCCCAACACGACCGACGCGATCCCGGCGATGTAGTAGACGGATTCGAGCGGCGACAGGAACGGCCCACCAGAGGGCGCCGCGTAGACGGCCCGGTTCGACGCGATGATCCATCCGACGACGGCGAGGCCGAGTGTTGCGTGTACCAGAAGTGACACCATGGGCGCAGTCTCACCGCCCCCGACCAGTTTTGTCAATAATGACAGAACGACTTTGTGGGGTACTTTGTCGCCATGGTCCGGCCGGCGCAGACCGCGCGCAGCGAACGCACCCGAGACGCCCTCGTCCAGGCCGCCTCCGTGCGATTCCTGGCCCAGGGCGTCGAGGACACCTCGGCCGAGCAGATCGCGTCGGACGCCGGGGTGTCGCTGCGCACCTTCTACCGCCACTTCTCGTCCAAACACGACCTCCTGTTCGCCGACTACACCGGACTCACCTGGTTCCGGGCGGCACTCGACGCCCGACCCGACAACGAACCCGTCATCGACTCGGTGCAAGCCGCGATCTTCGCGTTTCCGTATGACGTTGACGCCGTGACGAAGATCGCCGCACTGCGGGTCGGCGAGCTCGAGCCCGTCCGGATCGTTCGTCACATCCGCGACGTGCAGGCTGATTTCGCCGACGCGGTCGCGGCACGGCTGCAACGACGCGGGGGCGCGGCGGACCGCACACCGGACGCGCGTCTGCACACGGCGGTGGTGGCCCGCTGCATCGCGGCCGCCGTGTTCGGTGCGATGGAAGCCTGGATGGTGGGCGGCGACCGGACGCTGGGCGAGTTGGCGCGGGTCTGCCACGTCGCGCTGGAGTCGCTGCGGGCGGGCATCACCGACAGCTGGATCCCCCAGTCGTTTCGTCATAATTGACAGAACTCGTCGCCCATGCCACCCTGCCCTTCGGAGGGCCGGGACATGACTGAAGGCAACACCGACTACGACGCGATCGTCGTCGGCGCCGGGCACAACGGGTTGGCGGCGGCGGTGATGCTGCAGAAGGCCGGCCTGCGGACCATCTGCCTTGATGCCAAGCTCTACGCCGGCGGGATGGCATCCACGGTGGAACTGTTCGACGGGTACCACTTCGAGATCGCCGGCTCGGTGCAGTTCCCGACGTCGGCCGAGGTGGTCAGGGAACTGAGCCTGGACACCCTCCCCACCCTCGACCTGGATGTGATGTCGGTGGCGCTGCGCGGCGTCGGCGACGACCCGATGATCCAGTACAGCGACCCGATCACGCTGTTCACCCACCTCAACGAGGTGCACGGGTCGGACGCCGTCAACGGGATGGTCGGCCTGATGGCCTGGAGTCAGGCGCCCACCCGGGCCCTGGGCCGGTTCGAGGCCGGCACGCCCCCGAAGACCTTCGACGAGATGTACGCCTGCGCCACCAACGAATTCGAACGCTCGGCTATCGACGACATGCTGTTCGGATCGGTCACCGATGTCCTGGACCGCTATCTGCCCGACCGCGAGAAGCACGGCGCACTGCGTGGCTCGATGACCGTCCTGGCCGTCAACACGCTCTACCGGGGGCCGGCCACGCCGGGTAGCGCGGCGGCGCTGGCGTTCGGGCTCGGCGTTCCCGACGGCGACACCATGCAGATGAAGAAGTTGCGCGGAGGAATTGGCACCCTCACATCGCACCTGCGCCATCTGCTGGAGAGCCACGGCGGCGAGGTCCGGGTGCGGACCACGGTGACTCAGATCCTGGTCACCGACGGGCGCGTCAGTGGCGTGCGAACCGGGGCCGGGGACACCCTCACCGCCCCGGTCGTCGTCTCCGCGATCGCGCCCGACCTGACGATCACCGAGCTGATCGACCCCGCCGCCCTGCCCGACGACATCCGCGCGCGCTATGCGGGAACCGACCACCGCGGCAGCTACCTGCAGATGCACTTCGCCCTGGACGAGGCACCGGAGTTCATCGCGCCCTACGAGGTGCTCAACGAGCCGGCGATGCAGGCGTCGATAGGTCTGTTCTGCACGCCTGAGGAGGTGCAGCGGCAGTGGGAGGACTGCCGCCGCGGGATCGTTCCGGAGGATCCGACGATGGTGCTGCAGATCCCGTCACAGAACGATCCCGGCCTGGCGCCCGAGGGTAAGCACGCCGCGTCGGCGTTCGCGCTGTGGTTCCCGATCGAGGGCGGCCGCGGCGCCGGAGACTACGGGCGGGCGAAGGTCGAGATGGGTCAACGGGTGATCGACAAGGTCACCCGCCTGGCGCCGAACTTCGAACGCAGCATCACCCGGCACACCACCTTCACGCCCCGGCACATGGGCGTGATGTTCGGGGCGCCGGGTGGCGACTACTGCCACGGGCTGCTGAACGCCGACCAGATCGGCCCCAACAGGCCCGGGCCGACGGGCTTCCTCGGCCAGCCCCTCCCGATAACGGGGCTCTACCTGGGTAGCGCCGGTTGCCACGGCGGGCCCGGGATCACGTTCATTCCCGGTTACAACGCTGCGCGCCAAGCGCTCGCCGACCGGGCCGGCTGACGCGAGATCCGGCACAGCCCACAGCGACGGCGGCTAGGCTAGCCGAGACCCGTCAGGAGGTGGCGATGCTAGTCGGGCCGTTGGAGGTCTCCACGGTCAACGAGTGGGTGCTGGCCCCCGGCACGCTGGTCTCCTGGCACGCGTCGCCCGTCTCGCTCGCCAAGGCCGCAGAGGCGCCAGTGAGTATGGTGCCGCCCAGTTACATTCAGGCCCGTCACCTTCGGGGGTTCCACGAGCAGGCCGCCCGGGGCTTCGACCACTCCCGGCTGCTGATCGCGTCCGGCGAGGTCCCCGGCCGCTGCGATATGCGGGCGATGACCTACGTGATCAACCGCCACCTGCGGCGGCACGAAACCTACCGCAGCTGGTTCGAGTACCACGACGCCGACCACATCGTCAGGCACACCCTCGCCGACGCGGGCGATATCGAGTTCGTCCCCACCGAACGCGGAGAGCTGACCGCCGCGGAGTTGCGGACCTGCATCGTGACGGTGCCGGATCCCCTGCATTGGGACTGCTTCAGCTTCGGGATCATCCAGCGGCCCGACCATTTCACCTTCTACGCGAGCATCGACCATCTGCACGCCGACGGGCAGATCGTCGGCCTGGGGCTGATGGAGTTCCAGACCATGTACGCAGGCATCGTGACCGGCAAGCCGCCGGTCGGGCAGCCGGAGCCCGGAAGCTACGACGACTACTGCGTCCGGCAGCGCGAGTACACCCGGGCACTCACCACGGATTCGCCGCAGGTGCGGACCTGGATCGACTTCGCCGACGCCAATGGCGGGACTTACCCCAGGTTTCCACTGCCGCTGGGCGACGAGTCCGCGACCTGCGGCGGCGACCTCATGACGATGACACTGATGGATGCGGGCCAGACCGAGCAGTTCGAAGCCGCCTGCGTGGCGGCAGGCGCCCGTTTCATCGGGGGTATGTTCGCCTGCATTGCCCTTGCGTTGCACGAATTAGCAGGTATTGACACATATTTCGGGATCACCCCCAAGGACACCCGCACCCTGGCCGACTTGGCGACCCAGGGCTGGTTCACCGGCCACATCCCGATCACCGTGGCGGTGGCCGGGTCGTGCTTCAACGCCATCGCCCGTGAGGCGCAGACGTCGTTCGACTCAGGAACGGACCTGGCGCAGGTGCCCTTTGAACGCGTCGTGGAATTGGCGCCGTCGCTGAGCAACCCACCGCCGCTGTTCACCCTGGTGAACTTCTTCGACGCACAAGTGCCCCCGTTGTCGATGCTGGGGAGAGCTCTCGAGGGCCATACCGTCGGCGCCCGCAGCGACGCCCGGCTCACCTACCCGCTGAGCACGATGGTGGGCCGTTTCGAGCAAACGGCGGCCGGTGTGTTGTTTCCGGACAACCGGCAGGCTCGCGACTCCGTCACCCGGTATCTGAGCGCGCTAAAATCGGCGTGCATGCGCATTGCCACCGGTGGGTCCGCAGAACGCGAACGGATTGTCGCTGATCCCTCCGCACGGACATTCTCCTAATTTCCGGGCGGTGGTGAATGTCGGGGCAGCGAGAGGGAGCCGTCCGCCTTGGCCGGGACGTTCCGGTGGGGGTATTCGGGTGGCTGGGGCGCCTGATAGCGCGCTGGCCGTGGCTGGTGATCGGGTTCTGGGTCGCCCTCGCCGCGGTGCTGTCGCTGACCGTCCCGTCCCTGGAAGACGTCTCCCAGCGGCACCCGGTCGACCTGCTGCCGGCCGGGGCCCCGGTTCTGGACGCCACCAAGAAAATGACGGTCGCGTTCCACGAGCCTGAGTCGGAGAGTATGGCGGTGATCGTCCTCACCGACCCCAAGGGGCTGAGCCCCACCGACGAGAGCACCTACAAGAAGCTGGTTGACGCCCTGCGTGGCGACCGCCACGACGTGGTGTCGCTGCAGGACTTCATCTCGGCGCCACCGCTGCGTGACCTGTTGACCAGCAAGGACAACCAGGCTTGGATCCTGCCCATCGGCCTGACCGGGGAACTGGGATCGCCCGAGTCCAAGCACGCGTTCGCACGGGTCTCCGAGCTGGTCAAACGCGACGTCGCGGGCTCCACGCTGACGGCGAATCTGACCGGGCCCGCTTCCACCGTCGCCGACCTCAATCTCACCGGGCAGCTGGACAGAACGCGGATCGAACTGGCGATCGTCATCCTGCTGTTCGTCATTTTGCTGGTCGTCTACCGCAACCCGATCACGATGGCGCTGCCGCTGGTAATGATCGGGTTGTCCGTAGTGGTCGCCCAACGCCTGGTGGCGCTGGCGGGGCTGGCCGGCCTCGGCGTAGCCAACCAAACCACCATCTTCATGACCGGGATGATGATCGGCGCCGGAACGGATTACGCCGTCTTCCTCATCAGTCGCTATCACGACTACCTGCGTCTGGGCCTGGATTCCGATGCCGCGGTCGCCCATGCGCTGACATCGATCGGCAAGGTGATCGCCGCCTCCGCGGCCACAGTCGCCGTCACGTTCCTCGGAATGATCTTCACCCAGTTGGGACTCCTGCGAAACGCCGGCCCGGTACTCGGAATTTCCGTGGCCGTGGTCTTCTGCGCCGCGGTGACCCTGCTGCCTTCCCTGCTGGTGCTGGCCGGGCGTCGCGGCTGGATCGCTCCGCGCCGCGAACTCACCCGCCGCTTCTGGCGGGGTTCGGGCATCCGGATCGTGCGCCGTCCGAAGACCTACCTGGTCGCCAGCACGCTGGTGCTGATCATCCTCGCCAGCTGCGCGGGCGTGGCGCACTACAACTACGACGAACGCGCGTCGCTGCCGGCGACGGTCGAGAGCTCGGTGGGTTACGCAGCGCTGGACAAGCATTTCCCGCCCAACCTGATCATCCCGGAATACCTGTTCATCCAGTCGCCGCGCGACTTGCGCACCCCGACGGCGCTGGCCGACCTCGAGCAGATGGCACAGCGGGTCAGCCAGGTGCCCGGCGTCGCCGCCGTCCGGGGCATCACCCGGCCCACCGGCGAATCCCTGGAACAGGCCCGATTGTCGTGGCAGGCCGGCCAGGTCGGCGATAAGATCGGCGCGGGGTCCCGGCAAATCATCGACCACACAGGCGATCTCGATAAGTTGGCGGGCGGTGCCCACGAACTGGCCGGCAGGCTTGGCGACGTGCGTACCCAGGTCAACCAGGCGGTGTGGGCCATCAGCGGCCTGGTCGACGCGCTGGGCTATCTGCAGAACGCGTTCGGCGGCACCCAGGCACTCGGCGAACTGCAGGGCGCGGAGAAGCTGATCGACGGCATGCGGGGACTGGGCGACGCCATTGGCGCAAACGCCGACTTCATCGCCAACAACTCGGAATGGGCCGCGAAGGTGGTGGAAGCGCTTGACAACAGCCCGATGTGCAACGCCGAGCCGATCTGCATCAACGCGCGAACCCAGCTGGCGCAACTGCCTGCCGCGCGCGACGACGGGACGTTTGGCAAGATCGCCGAACTCGCCCGGGAACTGCAGTCGACGCAGGCGGTGCAGACCCTAGCGGCGACGGTGACCCAGTTGCGCCAGTCTCTGGGATCCGCTGTCGGATCGCTGAATTCGCTGGGCCTGGGCACGCCGGGCGGCATCCGGGCGAAGATCAACTTCCTGCAGCAGGGCGCCAAGAGCCTCGCCGACGGCAGCCGTCAGCTGTCCGACGGCGTGCAGCAGTTGGTCGACCAGGTCAAGAAGCTGGGCTTCGGGCTCGGTGAGGCATCCGCGTTCCTGATGAGCATGAAAAACGATGCGACCACGCCGGCGATGGCCGGGTTCTACATTCCCGCGCAGGCGTTGTCGTACGCCACCGGCAAGGCGGACACCAAGGCGCCGATACCCGGGGAGGTCCGCGATCTGCTGAGCGGGACGGACACCGATGCCCTCAAACAACTAGCCGCCGCATTCGTTTCAGGCGACGGCCATTCAATGCGGTACCTGATACAAACCACCGTCAACCCGTTCAGCACCGCCGCGATGGACCAGGTCGACGCGATCGATGCCGCCGCCCGGGGAGCCCAACCCAACACCGCGCTGGTCGACGCCCATGTGTCGGTGGTCGGGCTGCCCGTATTTGTGAAGGACACGCGCGACTACTACGGTGAGGATCTGCGGTTCATCATCGTGATGACCATCTGCGTCGTGCTGGTGATCCTGATCGCTCTGCTGGGCGCTGTCGTCGCGCCGATGTACCTGATCGGGTCGGTCATTGTTTCCTACATGTCTGCCCTCGGCATCGGCGTCATCGTATTCCAATTCATTTTGGGCCAGGAAATGCATTGGAGCGTACCGGGTTTGACCTTTGTGATCCTTGTTGCAGTCGGTGCCGATTACAACATGCTGCTCATCTCGAGGTTGCGTGAGGAATCCAAATACGGCATTAGATCCGGTGTGATCCGCACTGTGGGATCAACCGGCGGCGTGATCACCGCGGCGGGGCTGATCATGGCGGCATCGATGTTTGGTCTCGTGTTCTCCAGCCTCCGCAACGTCGTGCAGAGCGGCTTCGTGCTGGGGGCGGGGCTGCTGTTGGACACCTTCCTACTGCGCACCATCACAGTGCCCGCGATCGCGGTGCTGGTCGGCCGCGCGAACTGGTGGCGGCCGGCGCTGCGAGGCCCGGCGGGTGGGTGGCCCCTGTGGCGGCATCGCGGCGGAGATCAGCCGCCGAAACGCAAGCGGCTGCTGCCGGATGCCGAGCCCCTGCCGGCCTGGATGGACGACGACGTGATCGGCTTCTCGCCGTACGACGGACTTCGCATCTAGAAGCCTCTAGATCGAGCGCGGCGCGGACGTCACTTGCCGGTGAGCAGGAACAGGGCGACCATGGGCAGCAGCTTGCGGGCCGTGTTGCCCACGGTGTTGGCCACGGCGACGGCACCGATAGTCGCGGTGGTGGCGCGGATGGGCAGCGAGACGGCCGTGTAAGCGGTGGGGATATGGGTGACACCGTTGATGAACTTGATCGGGTCGTGCGCCGGGCCCGGGTCATAGGCCCGGTCGATCAGCGGCCGCAGGGTCGCGTCCATCTGGGGGACCTTCTCGGGTGGCAAGCCGACGAGGTCGACGAGCGCCCTGGCCAGCGGAAGCTCCCGGTTGCGGATGAAATACGTCGTCGTGGCGCCACCCATGCCGTTGGTCGACCTCTTGATATCCCACGGGGCGACCTTGGACGGGTCGGAGAACGCGGTGGCGCTGTGGCCGTAATAGCCGGCCGCCGTAAAGGCATTCACGTCGGCCAGCAGATTGCCCGGGTGGTTGGGCGGGTCGGAGAACGGGTCGTACTGGCCGACGATGTTGATCGTGCGGTACTGGCTCTCCAGCGGAGCGGGAACGGTGTAGTCGATGATCGGCACGTGGGCTCCTGGGCCGAACATCTTGGTAAGGAGGTTGTTGGGGTCACCAGCCTTGATGAACGTGAGTTCGTCGGCCCGCGGCGCGGTCGGGTCGTGGGCGAGCCGCGCCTGTTCCCGGTCGAGGGCCATCGTTCCCTGTGACAGACCCGCGACCGTGATCGGACCGTCGGTGCTGCGGATCGCCGAGTCCAGATTGCTGGCGCCGGTGTTCACCGAACTGTTGACGGTCGGTGAATCCCAGCCGGTGATCGGCCAGAAACTTCCCGGGTAAGCAACGACGCGCTTGACCGCGTCGGGGCTGTAGTAATTGGCGTCGATCAGCGGCTGCATCTCGGGTTTGAAGTGGTATGTCGCTTTCAGCGGGCCATAGGGGGACGGCGCGGTGCCCGGCACGATCAGCGCGGTGTCGGCCCACGCGACACCCCCACCGAAAAACGCGGTGGCTGTCAGCATTCCCACCGCGGCGACGCGGGCGAGCATCGTGTTCACAAACCCCTCCCCGGCGACCGAGCTGGATGTGCGTCGATGCTACCTGCCGTGCGGACCGATCGCGGGCGGATTGAGACCGGATTCAGGCCGGACTCAAAGGTTGACCATCCCGAGGGTCAGCATCAGGACACCACCCACGGCCACCAGGGCCGCCGCATCACGGCGGGTGCGGGAACGCAGCCATGTCTGCAGGCCGGCCATGAACGCCCTCGTCCGCCCCGGCGCGACCAGGTAGCTGATGATCGGCAGCTCCGCCACGGTGAACGCGACGACGTTGAACGCCAGCAGCGCCTGGACCTGCGCGACAGGCGGGGAATGCGAGGCGAGGATCGCGGCCAGCGAGCCCATGTAGTTGGCGGACGGCAGAGCGGCCCCGAGTCCGCAGACCGCGGCCACATACAGGGATTCGCCCTGCAGGAAAACGCGCCCGCGGTCGGTGAGGCGCTGCAATCGACTAGCCGTAGGCCGTTCCACCAGGTCGACGCCCCCGACACCGCCCGCGGGGACTTCAGCGGCGGCCTGCGCGGGAGCGCGGGGGGAAACCTTCTGCGCTGCGGTGCTCACCGACAGCGCGGCGGCCACCAGCAAGACGATCAGCCCGGAGCCGACCTGAACCTGTGCCACCGTCAGGTGACCGATCCCCGGGGCGGTCCGCAGGCCGAACAGCACGACGAGGCCGACGCCGAGACCCATCGTGAAACCACCGCAGAGGAAAGCCCCCAGCTGCACCAACGGGCGCCGGCGGTTGAGCAGCAGAACGACCAGCCCCAGCCGAATCGGTTCGACGATGACCGATCCCGCCAGTATCAGCACGGTCAGCCACATGCAGCGCCACCGTACCGGACCAGCTGCGGCCCTGTCCGGAAAATCGACGATGCCGACGCCGCGTCGCCTCCGTCTGTGAAAATCCTGTCAGCGGCCTGCAGCCACGCTGAAACACGCCGAAATAGCTGCCGCGACCGCCCCGCGAGCCGGTTAAGGTGATGGTATCCCGCCACAGTCCGCCGGGCCCGGAATTTCGCCGGAAAACGGTCCCCTCGCGGGTTCCGAGGCGCACACTGTTCGGGGTGCGCGTTCTGCAACGAGGACGCAGAGACCGGAGGGGGCGAGCGGGACGAGTGTTCGGCATCACAACGCTCAACGACTGGAATCCTGACCCGGGCCCTGTCATCTGTTGGCACGCCTCACCCGCGGCGAAAGCCGTCGTGCAGGATGCGCCCGTCAGTGCGGTGCCGCCGAGCTACCAGCAGGCCCAGCACCTGCGCCGCTACAGCGACCACGTGGCCCGCGGTCTGGACATGTCGCGACTGATGATCTTCACGTGGGACCTGCCGGGGCGTTGCGACGTCCGGGCGATGAACTACGCGATCAACGAGCATGTCCGCCGGCACGACACCTACCACAGCTGGTTCGAGTATCAAGGCCCCGACCAGATCGTTCGCCACACCATCGCCGACGCGGGCGACATCGAACTGATTCCCACCGAGCACAGCCATATGACGCCGAAGGAATTGCGCGACCATATTTCCGCGCCGCACCCGCTGCAGTGGGATTGCTTCTTCTTCGGGGTCATTCAGGCCGGCGACCACTTCACCGTCTACGCGAGCATCGCTCATCTGTGCGTCGACCCGATGATCGTCGGGGTGTTGTTTCGGGAGATCCACCTGATGTACACCGCCCTGGTGGGCGGCGCCGCACCGGTGGAACTTCCGGCGGCGGGCCGCTACGGCGACTACTGCGTCGAGCAGCGCCGAGAGCTCGCCGCGCTGACGCCGGACTCCCCCGCGGTGCGCGGCTGGATCGAGTTCGCCGGCCATAACGGTGGAACGCTTCCCTACTTCCCGCTGCCACTGGGTGACCTGTCGGTCCCGTACGCCGGCAAACTCATCGTCGAGACGCTGATGGATGAGAAACAGACCGACCGTTTCGAGGCCGCCTGCGTTGCGGCGGGCGCCCGCTTCAGTGGCGGCGTGTTCGGTTGCGCCGCCCTCACCGAACACCGGCTGACCGGAGCCGACCGCTTCTCCACGGTCACCACCACCGACACCCGCAAAACCCCGACCGAACTCATGACGACAGGCTGGTTCACCGGACTGGTTCCGGTGACCGTGACCTCCATGGAGGTCTTCGAGGATGCCGCGCGCTCGGCGCAGGAGGCCTTCGATTCGGGCATCCAACTGGCCACCGTGCCGTTCGACCGTGTGCTGGAACTCGCACCACCCGAGGCCGGGCTCGGCAGGCCACGACCCGGCAATTTCGTCATGTCCTTTCTGGATGCGAGCATCGCGCCACTGTCCGAC
The DNA here is from genome assembly GCA_903927745.1 of uncultured Mycobacteriaceae bacterium. GTDB lineage: Bacteria > Actinomycetota > Actinomycetes > Mycobacteriales > Mycobacteriaceae > Mycobacterium. The sequence goes on along the minus strand of CAIYOH010000011.1, from coordinate 1,462 downwards.
GTCGCCAACTCCGAAGTGAATTTCCGGGTCTACGACGAGGGTCGGGTGTCCCACCAGGTCTCGATGTGGGTGACCCGGCTCCAGCACGAGACCAGGGTCTCGATGCTGTTCCCCGACAACCCGGTTGCGGCCGAATCCATCGACCGATACATGGCGGCCATGAAGGTCATCTACGCGCGGGTCGCCAGCGGCAGGGCGAATGGCGTCTTCGCGCACTCGCGGGCGTCCCTAAACACGCTCTCGTAACAACTCGTCGAGCAGTGCGGTGAACTCGTGCGGGCGTTGCGGGGTGAGCGCCGGGCTCGGCCACGTCCCCGGCACGTCCAGTGTGACCAAGGTCGACTTCCACGGCCGGCGTACATCCAGGGGAAGCCAGCGGCGCAAGTCCGAGCTGCCCCAGATCCGGAATCGCTGCGTGAACAGGCCCAGCCCCTCGGCCTTGTACCCGCGGATCTTGTCCAGCCCGATCACCTTCGACGTGCCGGAGGGAAAGTGGTAGCGGCGCAACGTGATCGCCGCTCGATCCAACTGGACCAGGCCGTCGTCGTACGTCCGGTGTCGCGCTTCGGTCATGCGCGACAACTCCGAAGCCGATGGCCGCGTGCAGTCAGGCACCGACCGTCGTCCAATCGCCACTGCCAGCCGTGCAGGTTGCAGGTCAGCGTGTTGCCGTCAATGACGCCGAATTTCGACAAGTCGGCTTTGAGGTGGGGGCAGCGGCGCTGAATCGCCCAGCCGTCCACTGTGATTGACGCGGAGTCGTCGTGCGTTTCGGCGAACCAGCCGTCGGCGTAGGCGATGCGCTCGTCGGTGAGGCACTTGAAGAAGGTGTACAGATACTCGTTGTATCCACCCACCCGCCACGCGTGGAACCGAGTGGATAGGAAAATAGTGTTGACCCAGTCCGGTTCGTGGTCGCGCAGCACGGTGCGGACCAATTCCGGCGCGATCGAAAAGCCGTAGCGGATTTTCTCGTCGGGAATCTTCTCGCGCACAGACCTTTTCGGGAAGTCGAGGATCACCGTCTCCGGACCCACCGCGAGTTCAACCGGGTAGCCGATCCCGTCGCAGATTTCGTTGCTGTGCAGCATGATCGGTTCGAACAGGGCGCGCAGCGGGTCGAGCAACGGCTCGCCGGTGGCCGGCGCCCAGCCGGCGCGCTCCGCGGCGATCACCGGTGCCATCCGCTCGGCGTACGCGCCGATGTAGTCCGCCTTGCCGGTGGTGAAGATCTCTTCGACGTCGGCGCACGCCGGCGGCGCCCCCAGGTCGTCGAGCGGAGGATGGGTGAGCGCATGCAGCGTCCCGCCGGTGAAATCGGCAGTGGATCCGGGCACCATCAGCAGTCCGCCGTCGTGGCCGTTGATGCGCATCTGCTCCAGGAATGCGACCTGGTCGGGAAAGATGTTGGCCGGGTCGTCGTGGTCGTCGTTGAGGTAGCGGAGTTCGGCGTCCAAGAAGC
>CAIYOH010000010.1 GCA_903927745.1 uncultured Mycobacteriaceae bacterium | reverse complement strand
GGTAGAGCAGCTGACTCTTAATCAGCGGGTCCGGGGTTCGAAACCCTGACGGCGCACCACCAAAACCCGATTCAGAAGGGTTTTTTGCTTTACGATCACATCCCATACGGGCGGCGATGTTGGGGTGGGGGCTAGTTGTGGCGGTTGTGGCTGTGGTCCAACTAGGGCGCACCACAAGCTCAGGATTCTTCGCCAGTCCGCGCCATCGTCAGGAATTCCGCGGCGCGGCCGCCGTGGTAGTGGCGAATTAGCTGGAGGTTGGCGATGTCATTTGTGTCTACCGTGCCGGCGTCGTTGTTAGCGGCCGCCACCGATGTGGCCAGGATCGGGTCGCAAGTCAGCGCCGCCACGTCGATGGCGGCGGCCCCGACCACCGGTGTGGTCGCTGCGGGCGCTGATGAGGTGTCGGCGGCCATCGCCGCGCTGTTCTCCGGGCACGCCCAGACCTACCAGTCGCTCAGCGCCCAGGCCGAGGCGTTTCACGCCCAGTTCGTGCAGACGTTGAACTCCGGGGCGGCCGCCTACGCCGACACCGAGTTCGCCAATGTCGCCCAGGCCGTGTCCGGCCTAGACGGCTGGAACGTCGGCAGTAGCAACGTCGGCTTCGCGAACCTCGGCAGCGGCAACATCGGCTTCGGGAACAACTGCGTCAGTAACTTCGGCGTGGGGAACGCCGGCACCGGGAACATCGGCCTCGCCAACACCGGCAACAACAACATCGGCATCGCCAACACCGGCACCGGCAACACCGGCCTGTGGAACACCGGCATCGGCAACACCGGCAACGGGTGGAACGGTAACTTCGACACCGGCATCATGACTCCGTTGGGTTCGGGCACCCACAACAATGGCTTGTTCAACTCAGGCGACAGGAACACCGGCTTCTTCAACTCGGGAAACACAGCCGCGAACCCCGTTTACGACCCAGCCGACAGCGGCGGCCACAACTTTGGCCTCTTCAACTCAGGCGGCGCATTCCCATCCCTGACTGTCTCCCCCACGGTGAAAAACGGCGGCGGGAACTTCGGCTTGTTCAACTCCGGCTTCAACAACTGGGGAATGGTGGACTCGGGTTTCACCAACACCGGCGTGGGGAACACCGGCTCCTTCAACACAGGGTTGTTTAACGCGGGCACCTACAACACCGGCTCCTTCAACTCGGGGAACATCAACACCGGTTTCTTCAACTCCCTCGACCTGAACACGGGCGTCGCCAACTTTGGCTTCGACGGTGGCACAGGCAACTCGGGCCTTGGGAACACCGGCATCGGTAGCTCGGGCTTCTTCAACTCGGGCAACGCCAGCACGGGTCTGTTCAACGCGGGCGGCGGTTCCAACTCGGGCTACGTCAACAGCGGCACCGGACTGTCGGGCTTCTTCAACATCCACACATATCGCTGGCTGACACCGTTTGACCCGGACTACGGCTGATCCGACTTTCAGATTCCCTCTATCAAGGCCCGGCGCCAGCTCTGTATTCCGCGTTCGTGATCAGCGGGGCCGGGATTCGACAACCTGACGGCGCACTTCAGATCAATGCCTTATGTCCTGAAGCAGGCGATGCGCTGAGACGTGCAGACAATCTAAACCAATAAACCTGCAGGACCGAGAACAGGAATGCGGTGCTGATGCCGAACAGGATGATCCCGTTGAGTGCCTCCAGGGCCCCCATCATCTGCCACTGGTCGGGCAGTGTCACCGCCGAGGCGCCACCGTTTGTCATCGCAGAAAGCGAAAACAGAAGGGCGTCACTGAAAGAGCGGACCGCACCGACCCGCTCGTATACCGAAGCCCAGGCCGCTGACTCGAGCCCATGCATAGCCGTCAATACGAGACCAACGATGACGACGTGGACGATGAGGTAGATCACCACCCTCGCAATTCGCGGTCTCTCGTGACGATCGACATGGTCCCGGAAACGCACACTGCTCAGCCCGAGCAGGACCACCCCTGTCGTGTGAATCACCATCGTTACCACGATCAGCGCCACGCCGTAGGCCCAACTATCACGCACCAGCATTGTACGAACCCTTTCGCGGCGCGGTCAGCGGCGCTTGAACCTGCGCACCGTCACGATCACGACGATCGAGGTGATACCCGCCAGTGCGGCGAGCACCACCGGCTGCGTGACGAACGTGACGACGCGGGTCTTCAGGTCGTCAGCGAGGCGGCGGGGATTCGCCCGCTCGGTGAGGGAATCGACAGTGGCCGCCAGCTGGTCGCGGGCCTGGTCGATGTCCTGCTTGATCCTCTCGGGATCCCGATCCGCCACGTCTGTGTCCTCCGGCTTCAAAGAGATGTACCTGCCCGCACTACCCTAAATCAGGGGCTGCCGCTCCCCGCACACCGGTGAAGAGAAAGAGAGAACATTGACCGAAACCACGCGGCTGGCGCCGGGAGACAAAGCGCCCGCCTTCAGCCTGCCCGACGCCGAGGGCCACAAGGTGTCGCTCGCCGACTACCGCGGCCGCCGGGTCATCGTCTACTTCTACCCTGCCGCGTCGACGCCCGGCTGCACCAAGCAGGCGTGCGACTTCCGTGACAGCCTGCGCGCTCTCAACGGCGCGGGCATCGACGTCGTCGGCATCTCCCCCGATTCGCCGGCCAAGCTCACCAAATTCCGCGATACCGAGAAACTGACCTTTCCGTTGCTGTCCGACCCCGACCGCACGGTGCTGACGGCGTGGGGCGCCTTCGGCGAGAAGCAGATGTACGGCAAGAAGGTCCAGGGCGTCATTCGCTCCACATTCCTGGTCGACGCGTCGGGCAAGATCGCCGTCGCGCAGTACAACGTCCGGGCCACCGGTCACGTCGCCAAGCTCCGCGGCGAACTATCGGTCTAGTGTCGACCGCGAGCGCGGCATAGCCGGACGAAGCGGATCGCCACACCGGTGACCAGGATCTTCGCCTGCGGGATAGTGGCGGCGAACGCCAAAACCGGCCCCGGGCAGGAGGTCCGCGACCGCCTGCGCGCTGCGATGCACCTCCGGGCGACGGGAACGGTCGGCCCACACCGATTCGATGCGCACCGGGTCCTCGAGATCGCGCGGCACCCCGCGCGAACGTGCGCAGAATGCCACTAGCTGCCCGCGTGTCGCGGACAAACATGCACGCTCGCGGCGGGAGGGAGCTAGGGGATTTCGAGGATCGCCACCGCGGCGGCGGTGTCGCCGTCGTGGGTCAGCGACACGTGGATAGTCACGTCGGCCAGATGCCTGGCGACGTCCCCGGAGAGCCGCACCCGCGGGCGTCCCCACATGTCGGTGACCACCTCGATGT
>CAIYOH010000009.1 GCA_903927745.1 uncultured Mycobacteriaceae bacterium | reverse complement strand
TGGCGTTGGGCGCCGACGCGAACGTCGCATGGACGCTGTCGGTCGATTCGGTGGCCGCTGCGGGCGACATGAAGATCGATGCGTTGCTGCGTCTGGCGCGGCGTTCGGCGTCATCGGGCGCGGCGTTGGCCCGGGGCGTCGCCGAATTGGCCGACCACTGTCGGCACGACGCCGCACACGCGGCTGCCGCTGCGGCCGAGCGGGCCGGGGTACTGATCGCCGGGCCGCTGGGACTGTGCTTTCTGCCGGCCTTCGTGTGCCTGGGCATCGCCCCGGTGGTGGCCGGCCTGGCCGGTCAAGTCCTGCAGTCAGGGTTGCTGTGAACAACAAGAAAGGTACTGATGAGCAACGCATTTCGCGCTTTCATGGTCCGGATGGCCGTGCTGGCCGGCGACGAGTCGGGCATGTCGACGGTCGAGTATGCGATCGGCACGATCGCCGCGGCGGCCTTCGGCGCGATTCTCTACAGCGTCGTCACCGGCCATTCCGTCGTGGCGGCGCTCACGAACGTCATCGGCCGCGCGCTCAACACCAAGGTGTAGCCGACTGTGCCGGGGCCAGCACCGTCGAAGCGGCCTTGGGCATCGCCGCGATGGTCGTGGCCCTGGCGCTGTGCCTGGCCGGAGTCACAGCGGTGTCCATGCAGCTGCGCTGTGTCGACGCCGCCCGCGAGGCCGCCCGACTGGCCGCCCGCGGCGACGAACGCGCGGGCATCGACACGGCTCACCGCGTCGCCCCCGCCGGGGCCGGAGTCCAGCTGCGCCGCGACGGCAGCTTCGTCACGGTCACCGTTGTCGCGCACTCAACCCTGTTGCCGCGCCTGGCCATTGCCGCGCAGGCGGTCGCGGCGGTGGAGCCACGATGACCGGGGCTCGGCGACCATCGTCGCGGCCGCGATGGTGGTGGCGCTGCTGTGGGTCACGGCGGCGGGCGCCTACCTCGGGGCGGTGGTGGTGGCGCGTCACCGTGCCCAGGCGGCAGCCGATCTCGCCGCGCTGGCAGCGGCCGGTCGCATGCCGTCCGGCGCTGCGGCGGCCTGCGCGTGGGCGACGGCAACGGCGCGGGCCATGCGGGTCGACGACGTCCGCTGCCAGACCGACGACCTCGACGACCCTGACGACCCTGACGGCCTCGACGTCATCGTCACAGTGTCGGTGACGGTCCGGATGGGGGTGTTCCCCGCCGCGGTGGCACGGGCCGCGGCACGGGCCGGCCCGGCCGGCGCGAACTAGCCGCGCAGACCCGCCGCCTTGAGCTCCTTGGCGGTGGGCAACCGAAGGGAAACCAGCCCGGCGAAGGTGCCCGGTTCCAGTTCCACGCGGTCGACCGTGACGTGCACCGGAACCCAGTCGGTGTCGTGGCCCGGCAGCCGGAGTACTCCGCTGGCGGCACCGTCAGCGAAGTCCGTTGCCATGGTGCGCATGTGGTGATCATCGTCGTGGTGAATAAGCACCTGGCCGTTCTCGCCGCCCCGCCAGTCGTAGAACTCGCAGGGGTCGTCGAGCCACTTGAGCAGCGTCTGGTTGTTGAGGTCGACGAGTGCCCGGTGAACTCCGGGTCGGGCGGGTTCGCTCAGAACCCGATGCGCCAGGACACCGTCCGACACCTCTGGGCCCTCGTGGTCCGAACGCCAGCTCATCGCCCGCGTCACCAGGTGGTCACGCCCGTCCGATCCCGACTCCACGCCGGTGCGCGCGACGAAACCGAGCCGAATCGGATTCCCCTGCCAATCGTTGAGATCCAAAGTCCCGCTGATTGTCTGGCCGGGTCGGGCGTTGATCGCCATCGCCAGCAGCTTGGTTTGGTCGGGGCTGATTTCGTGGGAGGGAAGATCGTCGGCGAAGACCCTCTCGACGCTTGACTCGTCGCCGGGAATGTCGCCGCGGTTGTCCAGCGACTCGCGGGTTTGGGTAGCCACGGCCGAGGTCAGATCCCATTTCGCGGGCCCGGGTGTCGGCCGCTCGGGGGGGTCGACGTCGGCGGGGCCGGTCCAGACGTGCACTCCGTGGACACAGCCGTCGGGCATCACCACCGGCTCGGTGCGGATCACGCGGCGGCGTTTGGGCGTGATGCTGGTCAGCGGCTGACCGGTCTGCACCGACTCGGCGATCGCCGTCTGCACCGCCGCGAGGTCTTTGCGGCGCACGAACGAGGCGATCGGTTCGAGATGCTGCGGGTGCCGTCCGTGCGCCACGACGGCCGGTTCACTCCCCAACGTCTCCACGAGCAACCAGTCGTGGGCCATGGCCCCAACTCTACGGGGGCGGGGCCGCATCGGCAGGCTGGCGCCGGGCTCAGCGCGGGCCCAGTTCCGCCAGGACCAGCCGCAGCACCTGCACGGCGCCCGCCTTGTCGAGGGGATCGTTGCCGTTGCCGCACTTGGGCGACTGCACGCACGACGGGCATCCGGCCGGGCATTCGCACGACTCGATCGCCGCGGCCGTCGCGCCCAGCCAGGTGCGGGCTTCGCGGAATCCGCGTTCGGCGAATCCCGCGCCGCCGGGATAGCCGTCGTAGACGAAGACGCTGGGCAGGCCGTCGGGCCCGAGGGCGGTGGATACCCCGCCGATGTCGCCGCGGTCGCAGCTGGCGACCAGCGGCAGCAGGCCGATGGCCGCGTGCTCCGCGGCGTGCAGCGACCCGGGAACACGGGCGAAGTCGATCCCGTTGCGCTGCAACGCCTCCGGCGTGATGGTGTACATCACGGCGGTGGTGGGCAGCGTGTGCGTCGGCATGTCGAGCTCAACGAAGTCGATCATCTCCCCGTTGGCCCGCCGTCGGAGGTAGCCGACCACCTGGTGAGTGACGCTCACCGGAACCACGCCGAGGGTGACGGGGCCGAACTCCACGCGCTCGCCGGTGCCTGTGACGGCGATGTCGGTGATCTCGCGGGCGAACGTGGCGT
>CAIYOH010000008.1 GCA_903927745.1 uncultured Mycobacteriaceae bacterium | reverse complement strand
TCCGACGACGAGGACGCCGTGGCGGTGCTGCTGCCCGACGACCTGGTGCTGCCGACGGGCGTGCTGGAGAGAATGGCGACGGTACGCAGCCGCCTCGGCGGCACGGTGCTGTGCGCCATCGAGGTGTCACCCGAGGAGATCAGCGCCTACGGGGTTTTCGACGTCGAGCCGATCCCCGGGGGCGACGACGCGGACGTGCTGCGGGTCAAGGGCATGGTCGAGAAACCGAAGGACGAGGACGCCCCGTCGATGTACGCCGCGGCGGGCCGCTACATCCTCGACCGCGCCGTCTTCAGCGCCCTTCGCCGCATCGAGAGCGGCGCCGGCGGCGAGGTCCAACTCACCGTCGCGATCGCGCTGCTCATCACCGAAGGTCATCCCGTCCACGTGGTGGTTCATCACGGGTCTCGACACGACCTGGGAAACCCTGGCGGCTACCTCAAGGCTGCGGTTGACTTTGCTCTGGATCGTGACGACTACGGCCCGGATTTGCGGCGATGGTTGGTGGCGCGATTGGGCCTGACGGAGCACTAGCACCGGGATCGCGCGGGCAGCCCCCGTCAGGGCATCGACAGCAGAGAGGTGCGCTGTGCGTTCTGTGGAGGAACAGCAGGCCCGGATCACCGCCGCGGCGGTGGCCCCGCGGCCGATCCGCGTGGCGATCGCCGAGGCGCAAGGTCTGTTGTGCGCCGAGGAGGTGGTGACCGAGCGACCGATGCCCGGTTTCGACCAGGCCGCGATCGACGGCTACGCGGTGCGCAGCGTCGACGTCCAGGGTGTGGGGATGGGGGTCGGGGAGACCGCCGGCGAGGTTTCCGGGGACACCGATAACACCGGGGATGCCGATAGCGACGGGCTGGTCCTGCCGGTGATGGGAACCATCGAGGCCGGCACGAAAACCCCGAGTAGGTTGCAGCCCCGGCAGGCCGTCCGGGTGCAGACGGGGGCCCCGCTGCCCGCGCTCGCCGACGCCGTCCTGCCGTTGCGGTGGACCGACGGGGGGACGTCACGCGTGCGGATCTACCGCGGGGTCCCCTCGGGTGCGTACGTGCGCCGCGCCGGGGACGATGTCCAGCCCGGTGATGTCGCCGTGCGGGCCGGAACCGTCGTCGGCGCTGCCCAGGTGGGTCTGCTTGCGGCGGTCGGCCGGGAACGGGTCCTCGTGCACCCGCGCCCGCGGGTGTCGGTCATGTCGGTCGGTGGAGAACTGGTCGATGTCGCGCGCACCCCGGGTAACGGGCAGGTCTATGACGTCAACTCCTACGCGCTGGCCGCCGCGGGCCGGGACGCCGGCGCCGAAGTCAGCCGTGTCGGGATCGTCAGCAGTCACGCGGGCGAGCTCCGCGAGGTGGTCCAGAGCCAGATCAACCGCTCGGAGGTGGTGGTGATCGCCGGCGGGGTCGGAGGCGCTGCCGCCGAGGCGGTGCGGTCGGTCCTCTCCGAATTCGGGGAGATGGAGGTGGTCCGGGTCGCGATGCATCCCGGCTCCGTCCAGGGCTTCGGGCAGCTGGGCCGCGACGGCGTGCCGACGTTTCTGCTCCCCGCCAACCCGGTCGGCGCTCTGGTGGTCTTCGAGGTGATGGTCCGGCCGCTGATCCGGCTCTCGCTGGGCAAGCGGCAGTCGATGCGCCGCATCGTGCAGGCCCGCACGCTGTCGCCGATCACCTCGGTCGCCGGGCGCAAGGGCTACCTGCGCGGTCAGCTGATGCGCGACCAGGAGACCGGGGAATATCTGGTGCAGGCGCTGGGGGGCGCGCCCGGTGGGTCGTCGCATCTGTTGGCCACCCTCGCCGAGGCGAACTGCCTGGTTGTGGTGCCCGCCGGGGCCGAGCAGGTTCGGACCGGCGAGGTCGTCGACGTCGCCTTCTTGGCCCAGCGCGGCTGACGCATGCCCACGCTCGTGAACCTCCTGCGTTCCAGTTCCCGCCATCCCGGCTGGCCCCTGGCCGTCGGCCCGTTGCGGGTGCCGGCGGGAGTCGTTCGGTTGCGCGAGGTGCGGATGCGTGACGGGGCACAGTGGAGCCGGGCCCGGTTGGGCGATCGCGCGCACTTGGAGCCCTGGGAACCCAGCGCGGAGCTGGATTGGACGGTCCGCCATTCGGTCGCGGCCTGGCCGGCGTTGTGTTCCGGTCTGCGATCGGAGGCCCGCAAGGGGCGCATGCTGCCCTACGTCATCGAACTCGACGGGAAATTCTGTGGGCAACTGACCATCGGTAACGTCATCCACGGGGCGCTGCGCTCGGCCTGGATCGGCTACTGGGTCGCCACGTCGTCGACCGGCGCCGGGGTCGCGACCGCCGCCGTGGCGCTGGGTCTGGACCATTGCTTCGGGCCCGTGCGGCTGCACCGAGTCGAAGCGACGGTGCGCCCCGAGAACGCCGCGAGCCGGGCCGTGCTGGCCAAGGCCGGGTTCCGGGAGGAAGGTCTGCTGCTGCGCTACCTCGAGGTCGACAACGCGTGGCGCGATCACC
>CAIYOH010000007.1 GCA_903927745.1 uncultured Mycobacteriaceae bacterium | reverse complement strand
GTTCGCCGTGTCGTCGTGGGTTGCAGGGGTTGCAGGGGTTGCAGGGGTTGCAGGGGTTGCCGGGTTTGCAGGTGTGATCTCCCACGTGCGCCACCCGTTGCGCGTCCAGCGCTGCCAGGCCTGGTCGGGATGGTCCCTGGCGGCCAGGCCGACCCAGTCGTTGCCGAACAGATGCTGCAGAACCGGATTCCGATCGATCACCATGTCGATTCGCTGCAGTGGTGCCTGCACCACGGTCAGCAGTCGCAGGGGTTCGTGTCCGACGGATCGGCCGGCGGCGATCGACTGGAGGGGCAGACCCAGCTGAAGGTCGCCGCCGTGTCCTGCGAGCACACCCACGCCGCCGACGACGTTGTGGATGGTCTTGGTTCCTGCGCCGAATATCTCGGGGGCCACCGTCGAGAAGTAGTACTGACAGTTTATCCACTGGGCCACGACCATTGGCGCGGTGAGGATCGTTTCCAGGGCGCTTCCGTCGGCGTCGACGGCTGCTTCGTACGAGTGCAGGAAGACGCGCCGCTGCAAGTCGAGTCCTGCGGTGACGTCGCGCGGCGCGACGACGAACGCCGCGTTGCCGACCAGGCCCCATTCGGGAAAGACCTGGGCCCAGTCGGCGGATCGGCTGGCCACGTGGCGGGATGCGCGCGCCGGCGAGGGCGTGGCGGGCCCGCCCGGGAGGTCCGGGCAGCGTTCGGCGGCCAGTGCGGTGCCGGCGGTGGAAAGATCCGCGATGAGCCGGTACACGTCGGGGCGGTGGTCGGCGGGAACCAGATGCGCGTCCAAGACGCCCACCTGGTCGGTGGCGGTGTCGTGCTGCGCGGCAAGAAACCAGGTGTCGTCGGGGATTGCGATGCCCACGCTGCGCAACTCCGCCCGGACATCGACATCGTTGAGGATCGCGGCCGCGGTGCGGGCGTTGGGTCCGCCGGGCTGCCCGCCACACGCCCCGCAGTCCAACGACGCCTGATAGGGGTTGTTCTCGGTGGTGCTGCCATGCCCGCAGAGCACGACCAGCCGGGCGAATCCTCCGGTGAGCCCCATGGTTTTGAGGGCCACCTCGGCGAAGAGTGCCCGCTGCGCCAGATCGACGGTGTGGTTGATCGACACCACCGTGGGGGCGGGGGGCGCCAGCCGGTCGCGAAGACGGCGCCGCAGGGAACCGCTGTACGACGGGGTCAGGGTTTTGGCGGCGGCCCACGGAGCTGCGGCCCAGCCCCCCGCCTCGGCCAGGGCGAAGGGCCCGATCGGCGCCTCCTTTGCGGCGTGGAATGCCTCCTCGGCACCGGCCATCAGCGCGCTGCCGCTGCGCAGCCGCCGGGCTGCACGTTGCGCCCCGGGGGCCGGACTTTCGCGGACCTCGTGCTCGGGGCGGATCAGCACCGGACACAGGTCGTCGGGCGCGCCGCCGAGCAGGCCGGTGAAGCGGATGGCCACGGCGAAGAAGCCGGCGAAACCGAGGGTCTGGTATTCGCCGAGGGACTCGAAATGGCGGCGCAGGCCCTCCGATCGGGTGTCGATGCAACACACCAGCTGCGCGTGCGGGCGTCGGTCGGTCCGGATCGGCGTTCCGGTCGCCATAGACCGCAGCAGATCGTCGCGGTAGTGCGCTTCGTAGGCCTGCTGCCAGACCATGTTCCGGGCGGTGACCGGCAACGCCGACAACACCCTTGCGGCGGCGGTCACATCGCTGTCGGACAGGTCGGTCTGACCCCAGGCCCGGGGGAGCGCGGCGGCCCGTTCCCGCGCCGACGGGATGCGGAGTTGAGCTGCCGGAGCCGGCCCGGACCGTGCATCCGAACCGCTGGGCGACAACAGGAGAGCTTCGTACGTCAGCCGCATCGCCAGGTAGTCGAGCAGATCAACTCCCGCTGCGCGGTCGGCGGACCAGTGAACGTGGGCTGCCCAACCCGGCAGCCGCGTCAGGTGTGCCTGCAGATAAGCGATGCGTTCGCCCTCGGGCACACCCAGCCGCTCCAGGGCCTCCAGCGCGGCGTCGTCGGCGCGAGTCGGCACGTTGCGCAGCGCGAGTCGCGCCCTGCGGTTCACGGCCCGGTCGCCGGCGGCCAGAGCCCGCCAGGCGCGGTAGAAGCCCTCGTGGCGACCCGGCATCGGCCAGTCCGCTGCGGGCGAGCCGAAGTAAGTTGTGCACCACTTGGCGGTCTGGGCGTCGATCTGGTCGGCGATCTGTGGCATCGTCTGCTCCGCGCGGGTGACGTTGCGGCGCAGCGGATTCGGCGCAGTGCTGCCGGTCAGCATGTCGGCTCGCAGTAACTCGGCGGGTGTCACTGCGCGGGCCGCCATGCGGACAGCCGGTCCGTCCAGCAGGGCCGGGTAGCGCAGCCGCAGCGCTGCGTCGAGGTCGGCGTCGGTGATCCGGCCTCGGCGGTAGAGGTCACGGTATGCCGCCTCGTCGAGGACGCCCCCGACGCCGTACAAGTCTCCCGCGCGCTGGACCGCCTGCTCGAAGGGCATCGATTCCAGACCCGCGAGCGGGTTGACCGCGATGAAGGTTTCCACGGGATAGTGCGTCGGTATCACCCGGGCGGCGAGTCTGATTTCGCTGCGCAACTGCGCACGGAGGATGTCGGTTGAGACGTGGTCAGCCAAGGTCGTCACCGTGGTGCTCCTGTCAGTTGCTGTGTCCGGGTCGGATGCGTCGGTGCGGGTAGGTGCCTGGTGACCGGGACGTGGCCGGCCGTCAGCGCGGTGGCGTAGAGGGCGCGCTGCCAGCGACCGGCTCGGCCATAGGCCGGAGCCTGGCGCAACCACGTGAGCGCGCCGAGTACGACGGCGACCACGACGATGCCCGCAGAGGATGCGGAAGGAACAGTCAGCGGGGGCAGATCGGGGGCAATGAAGCTGGTGACGGCACGCACCAGCGCTGCGTAGCCGACAGCAGCAACCAGCAGAGCAGCGGTGCCGGTGAGCGCGGTCCGCGGTCCCGGGTTCCGTGCCAACCAGCCCGTCATCGCCGCCGCGCCGGTAGCCCAGGCGAAGATGAGCAGTGCTGACGTCGCGCCACGTTCTGCGTGCGATGGCCCGATGATGTAGTCGGCCAGGTACAGTGCGGCGGCCGGCGCTACCAACGCTGTGACGTGCATCGCCACCCGCCGGACCGGCCGTGGCACGGGTGGGCGCGCGGCTTTCCGGCGCCGTCTGGCTATCGCCGAACCGGACGACAGGAACAGGGTGGCCTTGTAGAAGCCGTGTCCGGTCAGGTGAAACACCGTCGCCGCGGGCAGACCCAGCCCGCAGGTCAGGATCATGAAGCCCATCTGGGCCATCGTGGAGTACACCAACGAGCCCTTGATGTCGGTCTTGAGGAGCATGACGACGGCCCCGTAGACCATGCTCACTGAGCCGGCCACGAACGCAATGCCCATGGCGATGGCCGATCCGCTGACGATCGGGCTCATCCGCACCAGCAGTACACCTCCGGCGTTGACGACACCGGCGTGCAGCAGCGCCGAGATGGGAGTGGGAGCGGCCAGGGTGGCCGGCAGCCAGCGCTGAAACGGAACCTGAGCCGAGCGCGATAACGCCGCGATGACAATCAAGCAGGCCGCCGCCACCAGACTCGGTGACGAATGACCGAATGGGGTGGCGCTCAGGCTGAAGAGCCGGACGTTGCCCCACCGGATCGTGAGGAGGCCGATTGCGGTCCACAGGGCCAGGTCGCCGAGCAGGAATGCTGTTGCCGTACGCCGCACGCCGTCGCGGGCGGCGGGTAGCTCCCAGTAGGTGGCCAGCAGCAGACACAACGCGACGCCGGCGACAGTCCAGCAACAGCCCAGCCCGATCAGTGTCGCCGAGGTCATCAGGCCGGCTGAGGCCGCGGTGAGCAGTGCGGCGCCGGCGGTGAACCACCCGGCCCGGTCGTCGCAAGCCAGGTAGCGCACGGCGAACACTTGCGCCACCGAGCTGACCCCGAACACCAGCACGAGCAGCAGCACGGTGAGCCGGTTAGCTTCGAGCCCGGCGACCAAAGCCCCCCCGGCCGAGGTGAGGTCGGCCGACACGGGGCCGCGAGCGGCTACGCGTACCGCCAGGACGCAGGCGCCGACGAATCCGGCGCCCGCGGCCCATGCGCCCACGAAACCGACGAGACGGGGTCGCCGCGAGCCCGCGAGCAGGGCACCCAGAGCGGCGAGCAGGGGCAGCGCGAGGATGGCGGCGAGAAGGGCGCTCATCGGTTGTCACCGGTGCTGGTTGTGGAGGACCCGGCTAACATGCGAGCTACATTACGCGAGTTTAAATACGTTTGTCAAACATCACGAAATAAGATTCGTATGTTTGCCCTAATCGCCAGGCAGACCGAACCTGCCATCCAGGGTCTCGGTAACCAGGCCGTCCGAGAGCAACGAGTTCAGTGCCCGTTCGCGCTGTACGGGATCGGTCAGCCAGGCCACGTCCAACTCATTCCTGGTAACGGGGCCATCCGTGGCCCGCAACACATCGAGCAGCCTCCCGCGGACCTGACGGTCGGTCCCCGCAAAGGTCTGCACGCGTCGCTGCGCGCCGGCTGCGGGGGGATAACCGGCTTCCCGCCACGCACACACGTCAATCGGACATACCCCGCAGCGTGGTCGCCGGGCGGTGCACACCGTTGCGCCCAACTCCATCAAACCAATCGAAAACGCCGGAGCTGTATCATCTTTCGGCAGTAGGGCTTCCACATCGGCATGATCGCGAACAGCGGACGGCGCGCCGGCGTCGGCAAGGCCGTGCACGGCGCGCGCCACCACCCGGCGAACATTGGTATCCACCACTGGGACCCGCCTGCTATAGGCGAAGCAGGCCACGGCGCGCGCGGTGTAACTCCCGACGCCCGGCAAGGTCAGCAGGGTTTCGACGTCGTCCGGAACCACGTCGCCGTGGTCGCGGGCGATCACCGTGGCGCACTCGTGCAGACGCTTGGCCCGCCGGGGATAGCCCAGCTTGCCCCAGGCGCGCAGTACGTCGGCGGCGCTGGCCTCGGCGGTCGACGATGCGGTGGGCCAGCGGCGGATCCACTCCGGCCAGATCGGCGCGACGCGGGACACCGGGGTCTGCTGAAGCATGAACTCACTGACCAGGATCTGCCAGGCACTGACGCCGGGTTCGCGCCACGGCAGGTCACGGCGCGACCGGTCGTACCACGAGACGAGTTCCCTCGACGAGAAGTTCATCCGCGTCTAGGGCAAGATACGAGCCATGCCCAAAACCAGTCCGGCGGCAGCCTGGAAAACACTCACCGAGGGTAACGAACGCTTCGTCGCCGGCAAGCAGAGCCATCCGAGCCAAAGCGTCGAACACCGGGCCAGCCTGGCCGCGGGCCAAAAGCCGATCGCCGTGGTGTTCGGCTGCTCAGACAGCCGGGTGGCCGCCGAGCTCGTCTTCGACCAGGGTCTGGGAGACATGTTTGTGGTCCGCACCGCCGGGCAGACCATCGATTCGGCGGTGTTGGGCTCGATCGAGTTCGCCGTGACCGTGCTGGACGTGTCCCTCATCGTCGTTCTGGGCCACGACAGCTGCGGCGCCGTCAAAGCAGCCTTGGCCGCGCTCGACGACGGAGCGGTTCCGGGTGGTTTCGTGCGCGACCTGGTGGAACGGGTGGCGCCGTCGATCCTGATGGGTCGCCGCGACGGCTTGACCCGCGTTGACGAGTTCGAGGACCGCCACGTGCGTGAGACGGTCGCGCAGCTCGTGTCGCGCTCGGCGGCCATCGCCGACCGGGTGGCCGCAGGCACGCTCGCGATCGCGGGCGCGACCTACCACCTGGCGGACGGCCGCACGGCGCTTGTCCACAACGTCGGTGACATCGGCGTGGTGACGTCGGCGCGGTGACCGGCCGCTGAGAGCCGACCGCCCGCGCCCGCCGGATCGTCGGCGCTAACACGGCTGTTGGTCAGCAAACCTCGCGACACGCCGGGCCGGGT
>CAIYOH010000006.1 GCA_903927745.1 uncultured Mycobacteriaceae bacterium | reverse complement strand
GGTGATCGCGTTCGCGGTGGCGGTGGCTGAATTCACGGGCACGCCCGGGGCGCCGGTGGGCATCGACGTCGAGGGCCACGGCCGTGACGAGGAACTCATCGCCGGGACCGATCTGTCGCGCACGGTGGGCTGGTTCACCACCAAATACCCTGTCGCGGTGACGGTCGCCGGTCTGGACTGGTCGCGGGTCACCGCCGGCGATGCGGCGTTGGGGGCGGTGGTCAAGGACGCCAAGGAACAACTGCGGGCCCTGCCCCACGGGCTCACCTACGGAGTGCTGCGTTACCTCAACCCCGACGTCGACCTCTCGCAGCCCGACCCCACGATCGGATTCAACTACCTCGGGCGCCTCGGCGCGCCGACTGCCCGGGTATCCGGTGACATCTGGGAGATCCGACAGGACGGCTGGTCGATCACCGGCATCGCCGCGGCCACCCCCACCCCGCTGGCACACACCCTGGAACTCAACGCCGGCACCGTCGACACCGACACCGGCCCCCGCCTGCGCGCCGCCTGGACCTGGGCGCCTTCCGTCCTCGACCACACCCAGGTCACCCGGCTCAACCAACTCTGGTTCGACGCCCTCACCGGCATCTGCGCCCACGCCCACACCGGCGGTGGCGGACTGACGCCTTCCGACGTGGCCGCCGGCCTCAGCCAGGCGCAGATCGACGAGCTTCAGCGGCTTTATGCGGATAGCTGATGTTCTTCCGCTGACTCCCCTGCAGCAGGGGTTGCTGTTTCATGCCAGTACCGCGCAGGAGAGCGACTCGGGCGGCGACTCGGGTGGCGACTCAGGTGGCGACGATGTGTACGCGGTGCAGCTCTACATCACGCTGTCCGGCCGCCTTGATCACGGTCGCCTGCACGAGGCGGTGCAGGCGGTGGTCGTCCGCCATCCGCACCTGGTGGCCCGGTTCTCGGACAAGTTCGACAACCCGGTGCAGATCATCCCCGCCGACCCCGACGTCCCGTGGCGTTACCTCGATCTCAGCGGCAGCGCGTCAGATCCCGACAGCCAGGACGCCCAGATCAAGCGGGTGTACGCCGACGAGCGCGTCGCGGTGTGCCAGCTCGCCGACCAGCCTGTGTTCCGGGCGGTGTTGATCCGCACCGGCGACGATCGCCACCGGTTCGTGCTGACCAACCACCACATCGTGCTGGACGGCTGGTCGCTCCCGATCCTGCTGGGGGAGATCTTCGCTGTCTACTACGGCCAGCGGTTACCCCCGGCGGGGTCCTACCGCGCTTTTGTGACGTGGTTGGCCGGCCGTGATCTGGATGCCGCTCGGGGGGCCTGGCGTGAGGTGCTGGCCGGTTTCGAGGCTCCGACGCTGGTGGGTCCGCCGGGCCGGTTGGGGCTGGGCCGGCGGGGTGCGGCCTCCTTTGCGGTGCCCGAGGACACCACGCGGGCGCTGGGGGAGTTGGCGCGCTGGTGTCGGACCACCATCAGCACGGTGTTGCAGGGCGCGTGGGCGCAAATGCTGATGTGGCAGACCGGCCGGCGTGACGTCGTGTTCGGCACCACAGTCTCGGGACGCCCGATCGACATGGCCGGCGCAGACACGATGGTGGGTCTGCTGATCAACACGGTGCCGGTTCGAGCGTGCGTCACCGCGACCACCACCACCGCCGACCTCCTTGACCAGATGCAGGACGCCTATAACCAGACGCTGGAGCACCAGCACCTGGCGCTGAGCGAGATTCACCGGGTCGTCGGCCGGGAGCACCTGTTCGACACTTTCTTCGCCTACGAGAACTACCCGATCGACACGGCGGCGTTGTCGGGGAGTGACGGGTTGGCCGTCGTCGGTGTCGACCATCACGAGTACAACCACTACCCGCTGGCGGTGCAGGCCATGCCGGGCCGGGAGCTTGAGCTTCGGGTGGAGTTCGACACCGAGGTGTTTGACGCGGCCGCTGTCGAGGCGTTGGTGGAGCGCTTCACCCGGCTGTTGGTGGCGATGACCGCGGAGCCGGGCCGGCGGTTGTCGTCGATCGACCTGCTCGACGCCGGTGAGCATGCGCGCCTGGACCGCTGGGGCAACCGGACGGCGCTGGACCGCGAGGCGCCGGCCGATGACCCGTCGTTGTCGATGCCGGGGTTGTTCGCCGCGCAGGTGGCGCGTGCGCCCGGCGCGGTGGCGGTGCGCTTCGAGGGCGAGTCGATGACGTATCGGGAGTTCGACGAGGCGTCGAATCGGTTGGCGCACCTGCT
>CAIYOH010000005.1 GCA_903927745.1 uncultured Mycobacteriaceae bacterium | reverse complement strand
TCCTGTGCCGCTTCGGTGGTGGTGAAATCCATCGGTGTCCGTCCTTACCAAGAGGAGAAAGCTCAGCGGGTGGCGCGGGGCAGCCCCAGCGCGGCCATCCCGATGATGTCGCGCTGCACT
The DNA here is from genome assembly GCA_903927745.1 of uncultured Mycobacteriaceae bacterium. Lineage (GTDB taxonomy): Bacteria > Actinomycetota > Actinomycetes > Mycobacteriales > Mycobacteriaceae > Mycobacterium. The sequence goes on along the minus strand of CAIYOH010000005.1, from coordinate 2,602 downwards.
TCGTTCGTGCCGCCGCCGAACGTCAGGATCAGGCACGAGCGGTGCATCCGCTCGAGCCGGCCGCGCAGCACCGCGCCCGGTGAGTCCTGGCGCACCGTCGCCGAGGTGCCCAGCACTTCCATGAGGAGCCGGTAGGCCTCGGTGGCCATCTCGGTGCCGTACACCTTGGCCGCCGACGCGTCGGCAGCCGAGAGGGCCTGGCTCTCCGACGACGCCAGCTCCCAGTTGATGAGCTTGAGGACCTCACCCTTGGCGTGCACCCGGGCCAGGTTGAGCTGCACCCACTCCGAATCGATGAGCCGGGACCCGCCGTCGTCCTTGGTGTTCTGCGCCCATTCCCGAACCTCGCGCAGCGCCGTGAAGATCGGCGCCGACGACACCAGCGCGACCCGTTCGTGGTTGAGCTGGTTGGTCACCAGTTTCCAGCCGCCGTTCTCCTCGCCCACCCGGTTGCTCACCGGGACGCGCACGTCGGAGTAGTAGGTGGCGCTGGTGGCCACTCCGGCCATGGTGTGCACGGGCGTCCAGGAGAAGCCTTCGGCGGACGTCGGCACGATCAGCACCGAGATGCCCCGGTGCTTTTTGGCATCGGTGTTGGTTCGCACGGCCAACCAGACGTAGTCGGCGTAGGCGATCAGGCTGGTCCACATCTTCTGGCCGTTGATCACGTAGTCGTCGCCGTCGCGCACCGCGGCCGTGCGCAGGTTGGCCAGGTCGGTGCCGGCTTCGGGCTCGGAGTAGCCGATCGAGAAATGCAGCTCCCCGGCGGCAATCTTGGGCAGGAAGAACTTCTTCTGCTCGTCGGTGCCAAACGCCATGATCGTCGGCGCAACGCTGTTGATCGTCAGGAACGGCACCGGGGCGCCCGCGATGGCCGCCTCGTCGGTGAAGATCAGCGAGTCCATCGGGGTGCGGTCCTGGCCCCCGTACTCCGCGGGCCAGTTCAGGGTGAGCCAGCCGTCCTTGCCCATCTGGGCGACGGTCTCCCGGTAGACGTTGCCGGACCCGACCTCGCCCTGCGTGGAGCTCAGCGCCTCGCGCCGCTCCGGCGTCATCAGGGTGGTGAAATAGGACCGCAGCTCGCGCCGCAGCTCGTCCTGTTCGGGGGTGTAACTGATGTGCATGGCAGCCGTCCTTCTGATCGCACGTCGTGAGCCGCTCACGGGCCGCAGCCCGGGCTGACCGATCAAAAAGAAGCTACCCGTTCTGCACCCCGGTTGTAACACGTTCTAGTCTGGGAATCCAGCGACCGGTACCCCGCTGATACCGCGTGGGAACCGAAGGGCGAGTTCAAGGAGATTTCGATGCGGGTGATCGTCGATAACGACCGATGCGAAGGCAACGCGATCTGCACAGGTCTCGCGCCGGACGTCTTCGAGTTGGACGACGATGATTACGCCGTCGTGACGGTCGATCCCGTCCCGCCCGACCTGGAGCAACTGGTCGAGCAAGCCATCGCCGAGTGCCCGCGCGCCGCGCTGCGTCGGCTCGACTAGAGGTATTCGTTACATGAGTAGCAACACGAACCCGTCTGATCTGTCCGGCCGCGTCGCGGTGGTGACCGGCGCGGCCGCTGGGCTGGGACGCGCAGAGGCGCTCGGCCTGGCGCGGCTCGGCGCCACCGTCGTGGTCAACGACATCCCCACCGCCCTGGATGCCTCGGACGTGATCGACGAGATCAACTCCACCGGCGCCAAGGCCGTTGCGGTGGCGGGTGACATCAGCCTCCGTTCCACCGCCGACGAACTGGTTGCCCAGGCCGACGCCCTGGGTGGTCTCGACATCGTGGTCAACAACGCCGGGATCACCCGGGACCGGATGCTGTTCAACATGTCCGACGAGGAGTGGGACCAGGTGATCGCCGTGCACCTGCGCGGGCATTTCCTGCTCACCCGCAACGCGGCCACGTATTGGCGCGCCAAGGCCAAGGACGCCGGCGGACAGCTGTTCGGTCGTCTCGTCAACACCTCCTCGGAGGCGGGCCTGGTCGGCCCGGTGGGACAGGCCAACTACGGCGCGGCCAAGGCGGGCATCATCTCCCTCACCCTGACGGCCGCGCGGGCGCTGGGGCGGTACGGCATCTGCGCCAACGCGATCTGTCCGCGGGCGCGCACCGCGATGACGGCCGAGGTCTTCGGCGGGGCGCCGGACGTCGAGGCCGGGCGGATCGACCCGCTGTCGCCCGAGCACGTGGTCAGCCTGGTGCAGTTCTTGTCGTCGCCGGCGGCCGCGGACGTCAACGGTCAGGTGTTCATCGTCTACGGGCCCCGGGTCACACTGGTGGCTGCGCCCACCGCCGAGCGGATGTTCAGCGCCGACGGGGAGGCCTGGGACCGTGCGCAACTGGGTGACACCCTGCGGGACTACTTCGCCGGACGCGACCCGGAGAAGAACTTCGCCGCGTCCAGCCTGATGGAAGCCTGACGACGGGACCGGCGCTACCCGGCGCTAACCGGCGCTAACCGGCATGGTGCGCGGGAGTCTCCGCGAGCGCGTCGAGGAATGACCGCGCCCAGCGATCCACGTCGTGGGCCAGGACCTGCCGCCGCAGCGCCCTCATCCGGCGTCGGCCCTCCTCGACGGTCTGGTTGAGCGCGGCTTC
>CAIYOH010000004.1 GCA_903927745.1 uncultured Mycobacteriaceae bacterium | reverse complement strand
GCCTGCAGCTGCAGGCGCTCGGCGGCGTCGCGATCAGCATGGACGGCGAAAAAGTCGACCCCACACAGCGGTTCGTCTACAAGGCTCACATGCTCGACGACGTGCCCAACCTGTTCTGGTGCGTGGGCTACACGAACGCCTCGTGGACGTTGCGCGCCGACATGACCGCCCGGGCCACGGCGAAGCTGCTGGAGCACATGGCCGCTCACGGCTACACCCACGCTTACCCGCACCTGGGCGACACGCCGCTGACCGAGAAGCCGGCGTGGGACATCAACGCCGGCTATGTGCAGCGGGCACGGCACGCGCTCCCCAAGTCCGGCACCGAGCGGCCGTGGAACGTCCGGCAGGACTACCTCGCCGACGCCGTCGACTACCGGTTCGACCGCATCGAGGAGTCCATGGTGTTCGGCCGGGGGGCCGCTTCTCAAACTCCGGCTGCGGCAATACGCTGATCGCCATGGCAGCTGACACGCGCGAACCCCACGTCGTCGTACTCGGAGGCGGTGCCTGGGGAACCACGGTGGCCTCGATCTGCGCTCGCCGGGGACCGACACTGCAGTGGGTGCGCTCGGCGGACACGGCCGAGGACATCAACGACAACCACCGCAACGGCCGCTACCTGGGCAACGACGTCATCCTGACCGATACGCTGCGCGCCACCACCGACTTCGCCGAGGCGGCCCAATCCGCCGACGTCGTCGTGATGGGTGTGCCCTCGCACGGCTTTCGGGGCGTCCTGACCGAGCTGGCGAAGGACCTGAGGCCCTGGGTGCCGGTGGTGTCGCTGGTCAAGGGGCTCGAGCAGGGCACCAACCTGCGGATGTCGCAGATCGTCGAAGAGGTGCTGCCCGGCCACCCCGCGGGCATCCTGGCGGGCCCGAACATCGCCCGTGAGGTCGCCGAGGGCTACGCCGCCGCCGCGGTGCTGGCCATGCCCGACCAGTTCCTGGCGACCCAGCTGGCCGCATTGTTCCGGACCCGGCGGTTCCGCGTCTACACCGGCGACGACGTCGTGGGCGTCGAGATGGCGGGCGCGCTCAAGAACGTCTTCGCCATCGCCGTCGGCATGGGGTATTCGCTGGGCATCGGGGAGAACACCCGCGCTCTGGTGATCGCGCGCGCGCTGCGCGAGATGACCAAGCTGGGCGTGGCCGTCGGCGGGAATCCCGATACGTTCCCCGGGCTGGCCGGGCTCGGCGATCTGATCGTCACCTGCACCAGCCAGCGCAGCCGCAATCGGCACGTCGGGGAGCAACTCGGCGCGGGCAAGCCGATCGCGGAGATCATCGCGTCGATGAACCAGGTTGCCGAGGGCGTCAAGGCCGCGAGCGTGGTCATGGAGTTCGCCGAGGAATTCGGGCTGCGCATGCCGATCGCGGGTGAGGTCGACGCGGTGATCAACCGCGGCTCGTCCGTCGAAGAGGCCTACCGCGGCCTGGCCGCCGAGGTGCCGGGCCACGAGGTGCTGGGGTCGGGCTTCTGACCCGGGGCCCCTCAGTCGAAACCGGACAGCCCGAAAAACTCGCTCGCGCGACGGTCCGCCAGCCTCTGAACCACCCACTGGTTCATCGACACTCCTTCCGCCGCGGCCTCGCGGGCGAGTCGCCCGTGCAACTCCGGTGACGTCCGGACGAGGAACGTCCCGCTGTACACGCGCTCGGTCAGCGGCGGTGGGGGTGTCTCACCGCGGTTGTGTAAGCCCTCGACGTGCTCGTCCACCGCGGCCTGGACCTCGGTAATCGCCTGTTGCGGGGTCGGGGCCTGCCGCCACAGGAAAGGCAGCTCCAGGCAGGAGCCGATGTAGTCGTCGTACTGCGATGACCATTCGAGTCGATAGGTGTAGTGGTTCACGGCGAACGTGATAGCACGGGCGCTATCGACTTCGGGAGTCACCTATCCCCAGGGGGAGTCACCTATCCCCAGGGGGAGTCTCAGCCCCGCGCCATCTGCTCCAGCCGGTGGATGCGGTCCTCCATCGGCGGGTGCGTCGAAAACATCGAACTCATCCGGTCGCCCCCGCGGAAGGGGTTGGCGATCATCAGGTGCGCCTGGGTGGCCAGCTGCGGCTCCGGCGGCAGCGGCGCCTGCTGCACCCCGGTGGTGATCTTGCGCAGGGCCGACGCCAGGGCCAGCGGGTCGCCGGTTAACTCCGCACCCGACTCGTCGGCCTGATACTCGCGCGACCGCGACACCGCCATCTGCACCACCGAGGCGGCGATCGGGCCTAGCAGCGACGCCAGCAGCAGCGCAACGACATTCCCGCCCCGGCGGTCGCCGGAGAACATCGCCATGCGGGCCAGCCCGGTGATCACCGCCGCCAGCGCCCCGGCGACGCACGAGATGAGGATGTCGCGGTTGTAGACATGGGAGAGTTCGTGGCCCAGCACGGCGCGCAGCTCGCGGTCATCGAGGATCTGCAGGATTCCGGTGGTGCAGCACACCGCGGCGTGCCGCGGGTTGCGGCCGGTGGCAAACGCGTTGGGCGCGTTGGTGTCGCTGACGTACAGCTGCGGCATCGGCTGACGCGCGGCGGTGGCCAGCTCGCGGACGATCCGGTACATGGTCGGCGCCTCGACTTCGGAGACCGGCTGGGCGTGCATCGCCTTCAGCGCGAGCTTGTCGCTGTTGAAGTAGGTGTAGGCGTTCATGCCGACGGCGAACAGCACGGAAATCCACAAGCCCCTGGTGCCGAACAGCGAGCCCGCCACCACGATCAAGGCGGACATGGCACACAACAAGGCGAAGGTCTTCACCCTGTTGACGGTGGGATGCCAGGTCATCGGTGCCCTCCTGAGAACTTCCGGGTGCTGCTGAGCACAGCCTACTGAACGCGCGCCCTAGCCGTGCCGACTGACGGTGTAGTCGGCTAGCGCCGCCAGGGCGTCCCGGCCAGGGCCCTCCGGTAGCAAGGCCAGCTCGCGGCGCGCCTGGTCGGCGTATTGGGCAAGGGATTGCTTGGCCTTGGCCATGCCCGGCGACACCCGCAACAGCGCCAGCGCCTCGGCCACGGTCTCGTCGTCGTCGATCGGTCCGCGCAGCAGTTCGCGGAGCCTGGCCGCTTCGGGACCCGATTCGCGGAGCGCATAGAGCACCGGGAGCGTGCGCACCCCCTCACGAACGTCGGTGCCGGGGACCTTGCCGGATTCCTGGGATTCGCTGTCGATGTCGATGATGTCGTCGGCGATCTGGAAGGCCGTGCCGACGATGCCACCCAACCGGCTGAGTCGCTCGATCTGATCGGCGTCGCAACCCGAAAACATCGCTCCGAACCGGCCCGCCGCACCGATCAGGCAGGCCGTCTTCTCGTACACCACCCTGAGGTAGTGCTCGACGGGGTCGGCGCCGGCGGCCGCCCCGGTCAGGCCGCGGGTCTCGCGCATCTGCCCGGTCACCAACTGCGCGAACGTCTCAGCGATGAGCCGCACGGCGTCCGGTCCCAGGCGGGAGACCAGCCGGGAGGCGGTCGCGAACAGGTAGTCGCCCGCCAGAATCGCGACATTGTTGCCCCAGCGGACGTTGGCGGTGGGCGTGCCCCGTCGTACCTGCGCCTCGTCCATCACGTCGTCGTGGTAGAGCGTGGCCAGGTGCACCAGCTCGATGACCGCGCCGGCGATGGTCACCTCGCCGGCGTCCGGGCGCGGCCCGATCTGCGCCGACAACACGGTGAACAGCGGCCGGAACCGCTTCCCGCCCGCGTCGAACAACAGCGTCAGGGACTCGACCATGATCTCGTCCGCGCTGCGCAACTCGGTGTCGATGAGTTGCTCGATACGCGCCACGCCGCCACGGACGGTCTCGGCGAAGGCGGGGTCACCGAAGTCGACTCCCCCCACCACCGTCGCCGGAGTACCCACCGGTCCAACATACTGGTGGGCGTGCAGACCGGAACCACCAGAGCCACCGAAGCCGAGGTGGTGATCGTGGGTGCTGGACCGGCAGGTTCGTCGGCCGCAGCCTGGGCCGCCCGGGCGGGTCGCGACGTGCTCGTCGTCGACTCGGCGGGCTTTCCCCGCGACAAGGCGTGCGGCGACGGGCTGACACCACGCGCGGTGGCCGAGTTGGAACGGTTGGGGCTCGGCGGCTGGCTGGACGGCCACATCCGGCATCGGGGACTGCGGATGAGCGGATTCGGTGCCGAGGTGCAGATCGATTGGCCGGGCCCGTCGTTCCCGTCGACCGGCAGCGCGGTGGCCCGCTCGGAGTTGGATGATCGGATCCGGCAGTGCGCCGAGGATTCCGGGGCGCGCATGATGCTGGGCACCAAGGCCGTCGCTGTGCAGCATGATTCGTCGGGCCGGGTAGCGTCGCTGACGTTGGCCGACGGCACCGAGGTGGGCTGCCGGCGGCTCATCGTGGCCGACGGCGCCCGGTCGTCGCTGGGCCGCACGTTGGGCCGGCGCTGGCATCAGGAAACGGTGTACGGAATCGCGGCCCGAGGGTATCTGACGTCGCAGCGGGCGGACGACCCCTGGCTGACGTCGCATCTGGAACTGCGCTCCGTGGACGGCGCCGTGCTGCCGGGCTACGGCTGGATCTTCCCACTGGGCAACGGCGAGGTGAATATCGGCGTGGGCGCGCTGTCGACGTCGAAGCGGCCGGCGGATCTGGCGCTGCGGTCGTTGATCGGCGCCTACACCGACCTTCGCCGCGAGGAATGGGGCTTCACCGGCCCACCGCGGGCGGTGGCGTCGGCGTTGCTGCCGATGGGTGGCGCGGTGTCCGGTGTGGCGGGACCCAACTGGGTGCTGATCGGCGATGCCGCAGGATGCGTCAACCCACTCAACGGCGAGGGTATCGACTACGGGCTGGAAACCGGCCGGCTGGCCGCCGAGTTGCCAGAGGGCCCCGACCTGTCGGACGTGTGGCCGTCGGTGCTGCAGCAGCACTACGCCCGCGGGTTCTCGGTCGCCAGACGGCTCGGGCTGCTGTTGACATTCCAGCGGTTCCTGCCCGCGACGGGGCCGATCGCGATGCGCTCCGCGACGCTGATGACGATCGCCGTGCGGGTGATGGCCAACCTGGTCACCGACGACGACGCCGACTGGGTCGCACGGGCCTGGCGATCCGGCGGGCGCTTGTCGCAGCTCGTCGATCGCCGAGCCCCGTTCAGCTGACCAAGGGCTGGGTGGGGCGGGGCGTGCCGGGTGTATAGTCCGGCTCATGAAGGGGACCACTTTTGCCGTTCTCGGCGCTGTGGCGGCGGCCATCTCGCTCGCGGGCCCGGCCCAGGCCGACGACTACGACTACACGTTCAAGAACATGGTCAACACCTTCGGCGTCTACGGTCCGCAGGACCAACTGGCGTGGCTGGCCAAGATCAGCTGCGAGCGGATCACCAAGGGCGTCGACGGCGACCCGTACAAGTCGGCCTTCTTCCTCGAGTACAACCTGCCGCGGGGCACCTCCCAGGGACAGGCGTTCCAGTTCCTGGGTGCCGCGATCGACCACTACTGCCCCAACCAGGCCAGCTTCATTCAAGGGGCCGGTACGTAGCACTGCGCCCTAGCCCGGCGGCCTCACTGCCGCGTGTAGGGCGACGATCCCACCGGTCAGGTTGCGCCAGCGCACGGCTTCCCAGCCCGCCTGCGTGATCCGACCCGCCAGCGTGGCCTGGTCGGGCCAGGCCCGGATTGACTCGGCCAGGTACACGTAGGCCTCGGGGTTGCTGGACACGGCCCTCGCCACCGGCGGCAGCGCGCGCATCAGGTATTCCTTGTAGCCGGTCGCGAACAGCGCGTTGGCCGGAGTCGAGAATTCGCACACCACCAACCGCCCGCCCGGCCGGGTAACGCGGAACATCTCACGCAGCGCCGCGTGCGTGTCGACCACGTTGCGCAGTCCGAAGCTGATGGTGACCGCGTCGAAAACGCCGTCGGCGAACGGCAGCCTGGTGGCGTCGCCGGCAACCTTGGGGACCCTGCGCGCGGCACCGGCCGCCAACATTCCGACCGAAAAGTCGGCGGCTACGCACCACGCCCCCGACTTTTCCAACTCGACGGTGGACACCGCGGTGCCGGCGGCCAGGTCCAACACCCGCTGCCCGGGGCGGATCCGCAGGGCCGCGCGCGTGGCCCGCCGCCACGAGCGGTCCCGCCCGAGCGACAACACGGTGTTGGTCATGTCGTAGCGGCGGGCGACGCCGTCGAACATCGACGCCACGTCCCGCGGGTTCTTGTCCAGGGCGGCGCGACTCACGACGTCGACGCTACCTGGCTCACCTGGCCAGGTCGGTCCCGACCGCCGCACGCCGAGCAGTAGCCCGGACCGCCGGCGACAGCACCGCCTCGTAGTGGCCCAGCAGCTCGTCGCAGATTGCGGGCCAACTGCGGCCGAGCACGCTGCGCCGGGCGGCCGGGGCGTACCGGTGCCGCTCCTCGACCAGGTGGGAGACCGCGGCGGGCAGCCGCGCCTCGAACTCGTCGACCCCCAGCAGCAGCCCGGTGCGCCAGGGCGTGATCAGGTCGCGCGGGCCGCCGGCGTCGGGGGCGATCACCGGCAATCCCGACGCCAGCGCTTCCTGAACGACCTGGCAGAAGGTCTCGTGCTCGCCGGTGTGCACGAAGACGTCCATGCTCGCGTACGCCGCCGCAAGATCGTCGCCGTAGAGCGCGCCGGTGAACACCGCTGCGGGCATTGCCGACTGCAGCGTGCGCTGCTCGATGCCCTCGCCGACGATCACCACCTGCACGTCACCGCCCGCCGACAGAGCGATCAGCCTTTCGACGTGTTTCTCCGGCGCGAGACGGCCGACGAACCCGACGATCGGCTTGCCGGCAGGCGACCAGCGCCGCCTCAGTTCCTCGCTGCGGGCCGATGGCGCGTACCGCAGGACGTCGACGCCGCGCGCCCATCGGTGCACCCTCGGGAACCCCTGCCCAACAAGCGAATCGAATGTCGCCGACGACGGTGCCAGCGTCCGGTCGGCGAGGCGGTGCAGGTGGCGGAACCACGCCCACGCCGCCCGCGAGGCCATCGGTATGCCATAGCTTGCCGCGAAGCCCGGCACGTCGGTCTGGTACACCGCGACCGTCGGCACGCCGAGCCGGCGCGCCGCCCGCAGCCCGCCGTAGCCGAGCAGCGCCGGAGATGCCAGATGCACCACGTGCGGATCGAATCCGCGCAGCACGCTCACGATGCGGGGCACGGGCACGCCGAGCGGCAACGTCGTCACCTTGGGGAACATGCGCGACGGCACCCGATGGACGCGGATGCCGTGGTGAATGCGCTCCGCGCGGGGTTCACCGGCGGGGTTGTCCGGTGCGATCACGAGCGCCTCGTGACCGGTCCGCCGCAGGTGTTCGAGGACGCGCAGCACGGAGTTGCTGACACCATTGACGTTGGGGAGGAACGATTCGGCGACGATCGCAACACGCACGGGTAGATAGTCCCAGTTCCGGCTGTCGGCAAGGTTGCCCACACGTATACGTCGCGCGAAATCTGCTGCTCGCGACGGGTCAGGACGGGGATATCGCCGGCACGACGCCCACGGGGTCGCGGCCATCCAGCCGTTTGTCCGCCGACGCCAGACCCGCCAGCGCCACCGCCGCGGCCAGCCAACCCACCACCGCGATCGACCCCGCCGGGATGATCGCCAGCCCGGCATTGCGGTTCTGCACCCGAACCAGATTCGGGTCGTTCTTGTTGTATTCGACGTAGATTCGCATGCCCTTCGACAGTTCGGAGGGGTACAGCACGCCGAGCTCAGGCCGATAGGTGACCTGCTCGGGCGTGACGAATTCGATGGTGGAACGACGAGGCCCGGCGCTGAGCACCTCGGCCTGCGCCACCCCCATGTCGTGGGAGATCGCCAGGTCGTTACGCCAGGCGCCGGCAACCAACAGCACCGACTGAGCCGTCACCATGCCCGCCAGAATCAGCACCGCGATCCGCGCCCAGCGCAACACCACCCGCGCCCGGGTTTTCGGTGGTTCGTCGCTGCGACCGTGAAGGAGCATGTGCAGCAGCGCTTTCGGCGATTCGGTACTGAGGCGTCTCACCGACGTCTCACCGGCGTCTCAACGGCGTCTCATAGAGCCGCTTTGATGGCGGCGTGCAGCCCTCGCAGGGACGACCGGTCCGCCTTGACCTCCAGCACCCGCATCCCTGGCCCCGGCTCGTCCAGGGCCGCACCGAGCTCGTCGACTTCGATCTGCCGGCTCTCGACGTGGTAGGCGCGACACAGGGCGCCCACATCGACGTCGTGCGGCGTGCCGAACACCCGCGACGACACGTCGGAGAACCGGGGGTCGCCCTGTTCGAGCAATTCGAAGATGCCGCCACCGTTGTCGTTGGACACCACGATCGTCAGCCGGCGCGGCGTCGGCTCGGAGGGGCCGATCAGCAGCCCGGAGCTGTCGTGGACGAACGTCAGATCGCCGATCAGCGCGATGGTGCGGGCCTGCTCGTCCGGCCCGGCGGCGCCCCCGCGCGTCGCCTCATATCCCAGAGCCGCCCCGATCGCGGTGGACACCGTGCCGTCGATACCCGCCACCCCGCGGTTCGACCGCACCGCGATACCCGGCGTGGTCAGGCCGACCAGCGCGACGTCGCGGACGGGGTTGGACGCACCGAGCACCAGCTGATCACCTGGCCGCAGCGCGTCGGCCAGCGCGGCGGCGACGTGCAGGCCGGTGGTCAGCGGGTGCGCCGCCAGCTGGCCGCGGACCGCCGCGAGCGCATGCCGGTTGAGTTCGGCGCAACGGTTCAGCCAGGCCGGGTCGGGCGTCCCGGTGGTGACCGCCCGGCTGCCGTTGGCCTGCGAGTTGCCCGAAACGTCGGGCCAGCGCGGGCCGGTCGTCAGCGCGTACACCGGCACCTGCGGGTCGGCCAGCAGAGCCGACACCGTGCGGTGCAGCGTGGGCCGGCCCAGCATGATCACCTGCTTGGGGCGCGCCACGGTGAGGGCCAACGGGTGCAGCGGATGTGCCGGCGGCTCGCCGGAGAACGACGTCGGCTCGGCGACCGTGGGCAGCTCCGCCAGGTTGGGGTGCACGCCGGCGCCGTGTCCGGCGATGACCACGGTGTCGGCCGACAGGTCGATGTCGAGCGGCTGGTCGAAGGTGACGGGCGGTGTGTACGTCCACGGCGCGCCCCCGGGCCGGCCGGGCGGGATGGCCGCGACCTCGGCGTCGGGCACCAGCGGTTCGCGCAGCGGGATGTCGAACTGCACGGGCCCGGCGTTCGCGGTGCGGGCGCCCGTGGCGGCGACCAGCACCCGACAGGTGACCGAGCGCCAGGTCGCGATTTGCGCGTCCAGGCGCTCGGGCGCGTCCTCTGCCAGACCCAGGCTGACGGCGGCGCGGACCTGGGTGCCGAAGTAGCCCAGCTGTTCCATGGTCTGGTTGGCGCCGGTGCCGAGCAGTTCGTAGGGCCGGTTGGCCGACAGGATGATCAGCGGCACGCGGGCGTAGTTGGCCTCCACCACCGCCGGGCCGAGGTTGGCGACGGCGGTGCCGGACGTCATCGCGATACAGGCAGGAGCCCCCGCGCCGATCGCCAGGCCGACGGCCAGGTAGCCGGCGGTGCGCTCGTCGATACGCACGTGCAGCCTGATGCGGCCGGCCCTGTCGGCGTCGTGCAGGGCGAAGGCCAGCGGCGCGTTCCGCGACCCGGGGCACAGCACGACGTCGCGGACGCCGCCGCGAATGAGTTCGTCCACGACGACGCGGGCCTGTGTCGTCGAGGGGTTCACTCCTACAGGGTGTCATAAGCCGCCGGCTGAGCGCCCGACCCGAACCCGACCGGGAGTTATCGCCCGTCAGGTCTTGGCGAAGAACTGCAGCATCGCGGAGTTGACCGCCTGCGGCCGCTCGAAGAACCCGAGGTGACCGGTATCCGGGATCTGCAGGTAACGGCCGTGGGGCAAGGCGTCGGCGACCTCACGCCCCAGGTGGGGCGGGGTCACCACGTCGTCGCCGAAGCCGATCACCAGCACCGGTGCGGCGATGCTGCGGTAGGCGGGCAGCCGGTTGGTGTTCGGCGCCACGTCCATTTGGCAGCGCAGACCCGGGGTGCGCTTGGTGGGCCACGCCTCGAACATCGCAATCCAGTCGGCGACGGCCTCGTCGTCGTTGAGCGTTTTCCGGGAGAAACTCTCGAGCAGGCGGCTCCGCGCGTCGACGGCCGGCGGGAACTCGATTCCGGACGCGTACAACTCGTTCTCGGCCTCGTAGAAGAACCGGCGGGCGCGGTCGAGGCGACCGCGGGTGGCCATCAGGACGGCGGCGCGGACAAGGTCGGGCCGCACCACCATCAGCTCCTGGGCGATGAAGGACCCCATCGACACCCCGACCAGACGCGCGGGGGCGGCCCCCAGCGACTCGATCAACTCAGCGGTGTCGGCGACCACGGTCTGCGTCGTGAAGCCTTCGGCGTTCTCGGTGGCGCCGATCCCGCGGTTATCAAAGGTGATGCAGCGGTATCCGGCGGCCACAAAGGCGGGGACCTGGTGCGGGTGCCAGGTGCGCCCGGCGCCGCCGCGGCCGGCGATGAAGACGACGGGCTCGCCGGACCCGGTGTCCTCGTAGGCCAGGTTGGTCATCCGGTCGACGCTACAAGCAACGGGTAGCAGTCCCGGACGCGGTCGATCCACCACTGCCGCCGCTCGGGGGGCGCGGCCAGCGCCCGCATCCGGTCCGGATCGGGCGTGACGGGGCCGACCTTCAGGTGCCCGTCGGTGGGCACGGTGACTGCGGAGGGCCCGGCGACGTCCTCGAGGAACAGCCCGCTGGTGCCGAGCCCGCAGGCGTGCGACAGGTCGGGCAGCGCGGCCGCGGCGGTCAGCCCCGTCGCGATCCCCACCGCCGAGTCGAGCGCGCTCGACACCACCACGGGGATGCCGATCCGCGCGGCGATGTCGAGCAGGGCCCGGACCCCACCGAGCGGGGCGACCTTCACCACGGCGATGTCGGCCGCCCCAGCCCGGGCGACCGCCAGCGGATCCTCGGCCCGGCGGATGCTTTCGTCGGCGGCGATCGGCACGTCGACCCGCCGACGCAGCTCGGCGAGCTCCGCCACCGTCGCGCACGGCTGTTCGAGGTACTCCAGCGGGCCGTCGGCGGTCAGCGCGGCGGCCGCCCGCACCGCCTCCGCCACACTCCAGCCGCCGTTGGCGTCGACGCGCACGATCGGGACCACCTCCCGCACGGCGTTCACCCGCGCGACGTCGTCGGCCAGCGTCTGCCCCGGCTCAGCAACCTTCACCTTGGCCGTGCGTGCGCCGGGAAAGCGGGCGAGGACCGCGGCCACCTCGCCGGCGGCGACGGCCGGGACGGTCGCGTTGATCGGGATGCGGTCACGCCGCGCCGGCGGCGGATCGCGGTAGGCGGCCTCGATTCCGGCGGCCAGCCAATGCGCGGCCTCGGGCGGACCGTATTCCGGGAAGGCCCCGAACTCCCCCCACCCCGCCGGCCCTTCGATCAGGGCCACCTCGCGGGTGGTGATGCCGCGGAACCGCACCCGCATCGGCAGCACGACGACGTGCAGGCGGTCGAGCAGTTCCTCCAGGCCGGGCGAGGGGTCAGCGGCAGCCATACGCCCGAATCCTAGCGATCCTGCACCACGTTCTAGTCTTTGCTGCATGAGTGACGATCTGCTGCGCAACCCGACCCACAACGGTCACATGCTGGTGGGCGCGCTCAAGCGCCACCGGGACACGCCGGTGTTGTTCCTCGGCGACACCACCCTGACCGGCGGTCAGATGGCCGACCGGATCAGCCAGTACATCCAGGCGTTCGAGGCGCTGGGCGCGGGCACCGGCGTCGCGGTCGGCCTGCTGTCGCTCAACCGCCCCGAGGTGCTGATGATCATCGGCGCCGGCCAGACCCAGGGTTACCGGCGCACAGCCCTGCACCCGCTGGGGTCGCTGGACGATCACGCCTACGTGCTCGCCGACGCCGGCATCAGCTCGCTGATCGTCGACCCCAACCCGATGTTCGTCGAGCGCGCGCTGGGACTGCTGGACAAGGTGCCCTCGCTCACCCAGATCCTCACCATCGGCCCGGTGCCCGAGCCGCTCAGGGGGGTGGCGGTGGACCTGTCCGCCGAGGCCGCCACATACGAGGCGACGCCGCTGACGGCCCGCGACCTGCCGCCGGACCACGTCACCGGCCTCACCTACACCGGCGGCACCACCGGCAAGCCCAAGGGCGTGATGGGCACCGCGGCGTCGATCTCCACCATGACCGCGATCCAGCTCGCCGAATGGGACTGGCCGCAGGAGCCGCGGTTCTTGATGATCACTCCGCTGTCCCATGCCGGCGCGGCGTATTTCCTGCCGACCCTGGTCAAGGGCGGCCAGATGTACGTGCTGCCCAAGTTCGATCCGGCCGAGGTGCTCAAAACCATTGAGGAGAAAAGGATCACGGCCACCTTCCTGGTGCCGTCGATGCTGTACGCCCTGATGGACCACCCCGACTCGCACACCCGCGACCTGTCGTCGCTGGAGACGGTCTACTACGGCGCGTCCGCGATCAACCCGGTGCGACTGGCCGAGGCGATCAGCCGGTTCGGCAAGATCTTCGCCCAGAACTACGGCCAGTCCGAGGCGCCGATGGCCATCACCTACCTGTCCAAGGCCGACCACGACGAGAAGCGGTTGAGCTCCTGCGGGCGCCCGACGCTGTTTGCCAGGGTGGCGCTGCTGGGCGAGGATGGCACGCCGGTGCCGCAGGGTGAGCCGGGTGAGATCTGTGTCAGCGGAACGCTGTTGGCGGGCGGCTACTGGAACCTGCCCGACGAGACCGCCAAGACCTTCAAGGACGGCTGGCTGCATACCGGCGACATGGCCCGTGAAGACTCCGACGGCTTTTACTTCATCGTCGACCGGGTCAAGGACATGATCGTCACCGGCGGGTTCAACGTGTTTCCCCGCGAGGTCGAGGACGTGGTCGCCGAGCACGCCGCCGTCGCACAGGTATGCGTGGTCGGGGCGCCGGACGAGAAGTGGGGCGAGGCCGTCACCGCGGTGGTGGTGCTGCGCGCCAACGCACCCCGCGACGAGGCCGCGATTGCGACCATGACCGACGAGATCCAGGCCGCCGTCAAAGAGCGCAAAGGCTCGGTGCAGTCGCCCAAGCGGGTGGTGGTGGTCGACTCGCTGCCGCTGACCGGGCTGGGCAAGCCGGACAAGAAGGCGGTGCGGGCACGCTTCTGGGAGGGCGCCGACCGCGCCGTCGGCTGACTCGCCAGGGCGCCCACCGTGAAACTGGTTTCACGCTCGCGGCCGAACGTGAAGCTGGTTTCACGCTCGCGCACAGAAATGTAGGAGATGTGACCGCTAACCCATTTGACGCCCACGCGTGGCGGCCCGTCGACGGGTTCGCCGACCTGACCGACATCACCTACCACCGCCACACCCGCGACGCCACCGTGCGCGTGGCGTTCAACCGCCCCGAGGTGCGAAACGCGTTCCGGCCGCACACCGTTGACGAGCTCTACAGTGCCCTCGACCACGCCCGGATGTCCCCCGACGTGGGCGTGGTGCTGCTGACCGGCAACGGGCCGTCGCCCAAGGACGGCGGCTGGGCGTTCTGCTCCGGCGGGGATCAGCGCATCCGCGGCCGCAGCGGCTATCAGTACGCCAGCGGCGACACGGCCGACACGATCGATGCGGCCCGCGCCGGCAGGCTGCACATCCTGGAGGTGCAGCGGCTGATCCGCTTCATGCCCAAGGTCGTCATCTGCCTGGTCAACGGGTGGGCCGCCGGTGGCGGGCACAGCCTGCACGTGATCTGCGACCTCACCCTGGCCAGCCGCGAACACGCGCGCTTCAAACAGACCGACGCCGACGTGGGCAGCTTCGACGGCGGCTACGGCAGCGCGTACCTGGCCCGCCAGGTGGGCCAGAAGTTCGCCCGGGAGGTGTTCTTCCTGGGCCGCGCCTACACCGCCGAACAGATGCACCACATGGGCGCGGTCAACGAGGTCGTCGACCACGCTGACCTGGAGAAGGTCGCCGTGCAGTGGGCGGCCGAGATCAACGCCAAATCCCCACAGGCGCAACGCATGCTGAAGTTCGCGTTCAACCTTCTCGACGACGGTCTGGTGGGTCAGCAGCTGTTCGCCGGCGAGGCCACCCGGCTGGCCTACATGACCGACGAAGCCGTCGAGGGCCGCGACGCCTTCCTGGAGAAGCGCGACCCGGACTG
>CAIYOH010000003.1 GCA_903927745.1 uncultured Mycobacteriaceae bacterium | reverse complement strand
AGGTCGCGCAGCTGCTGGGGTACGCAGCCGAGCAGGGGCGCCTGAAGCTCAAGGACTACGAGGACCGCCTGACCAAGGCGTACGCGGCGACGACATACGAGGAGCTCGACCGGCTGCGCGCCGACCTGCCGGGCCCGCCGATCAACCCGCGCCGGGGCGGCAAACTCAACCCGGCACCGTCCACCATGCTGCTCGCCCTGCTGAGCGGCTTCGAGCGGCGCGGCCGCTGGAACGTACCCAAGAAACTCACCTCCTTCACCCTCTTCGGCAACGGGGTGCTCGACCTGCGGTACGCCGACTTCACCTGCACCGAGGTCGAGATCCACGCGATCTCGATCATGGGGGCGCAGAACATCCTGCTGCCCCCCGAGGTCAACGTCGAGATCCACGGGCACGGTGTCATGGGTGGCTTCGATCACGACGACCTCGGCGACGGTACACCGGGCGCACCCAAGGTGAAGATCCGCGGCTTCTCGCTGTGGGGCGATGTGGGCATCAAGCGCCGGTCGCGACGCTCGCGCACCTAACGTCGTCGTCTCCGGCCCCCCGGCCCCGGGGCCAAGCCGGCCCCGTTGAGTGGTAACCCTGGGCGGCGACACGCCGACGGCCATCGCCCTGTGTTCCCAGTCGATGCCCCGTGTTCACGCCGACGGCGCGCTCAGGCGGGCACGTAGTCGAAGGTGTCCGGGTGGGGGCCCATCCTGCCCGATTCGCCCTTGTCCAACGCCGAGATCGCAGCCATGTCGGAGTCGTCCACGTCGAAGTCGAACAGCGCGAGGTTGGACTCGATACGCGCCGGTGTCACCGACTTGGGCAACACGATGTCACCGCGCTGGATGTGCCAGCGCAACACGACCTGCGCCGGTGATCGGCCCAGGGCGGCGGCGATGCGGGTGACCACCGCATCATCGAGCACCCTGCCCTGGGCGATCGGCGCCCACGCCTGGGTGGCGATACCGTGCTCGCGACCGTAGGCGCGGACCGCCTCGTTGCCGAAGGACGGGTGGACCTCGATCTGGTTGACCGCGGGAACGGTGCCGGTGACGGCGGCGAGCCGGTCCAGATGCGCGAGCTGGAAGTTCGAGACACCGATGCTGCGGGCGCGTCCGTCCGCGGCGAACTCCTCCAGCACCTTCCAGGTGGAGACGAAGTCCCCGTCGTAGAGCGTGGGCAGCGGCCAGTGGATGAGGAACAAGTCGACGTAGTCGGAGCCGAGGGCGTGCAGTGTCTGTTCGAAGGCGTGGCGCGCGTCGTCGGGCTTGTGGAAGCCGTTGTTCAACTTGCTGGTCACGAACACCTCGGACCGGTCCAGGCCGGCGTCGCGAATGCCCTGGCCGACTCCCTGCTCGTTGCGGTACATCTGGGCGGTATCGATGTGCCGGTATCCGGCGTCGAGCGCGCGCCGGACGATCGCGGCGGTCTCGTCCGGCGGCACCTGGTACGTACCGAAACCCACCTGCGGGATACTCGTGCCGTCATTGAGTTGGATTGCCGCGACGTCGCTCATCTGTCTCCTCCTCCGCTACCGACGGCGCCGCGAGCGCAGGTAGTCGCCCACGACGGCCGCACCCAGTCCATCCTCGTCGGGCACCACAACGCGTCCCTCGACGCGCCGGGCGACCTGATCGATGAAGCGCGCCAACCCGGGATCGCTGCCCAGCCGAAAGATCGTGACCTGCGCGCCGAGGCGGGCCATGTCGTCGAATCCGCGCACCGTGTAGGCGATGGTCCGCGGGTGCGGGGGGTAGTCGAAGAACACTGAGGCCCCCGCGCCGTCCCGGCCGAAGTCTTCGAGGTGGGCGGTCGGCTCGCCATCGGTCACCACCAGCACGACGGGCTGTGCGTTCGGGTGCCGGCGCAGGTGACGACCCGCCAGCGCCAGCGCGTGATGCAGGTTGGTGCCCTGTTCGTACACCCCCTCCAGGCCCGTGAGCTCCGTGGCCGTCACCGTCCGCGCGTAGCGGCCGAAGGCGATGATTTGCAGGGCATCCGACCTGAACCGGGTGGAGACCAGATGGTTGAGGGCCAGTGCCGTCTGCTTCATGGGCAGCCAGCGATTCTCCATGACCATCGAAAACGACGTATCGACCAGCAGCGCCACCGCCGCCTGGGTGCGAGTCTCGGTCTCAGAGATTTCGACGTCGTCGACGGTGATCCGCAGCGCGCCCGCCCGACCTTCCAGCGTTGTCGTCCCGGCCTGCCGCAGCGCCGCGTTGGTGAGGGTCCGGGAGATGTTCCACGGCTCGGTGTCGCCGAACTGCCAGGGCCGCGTCGCGCCGGTGAGCTCGCCGGCCGCTCCAGCGCGGCGATGGTCACGCTCACCGCGTCGACCGGAAAGTTGTTGCGCGACATCCCGCAACGCCGCCTCGCCGAGCTTACGGATGGCCTTCGGGGACAGTCGCCATTGTCCGTCGGACCCGCGGTCCAGGAACCCCTGGTTGACCAGCGCGCGCTCTAAGTCGGCAAGCGTGCGGGCATCGATGGCGGCCTGGTCCCCCAGTTGGCGCGCCAGCGCGTCGAGATCGACGTCATCCATGGTGGCGCCCGGATAGCTCTGCGAGAGCTGCTCGGCGAGCTGCTCCAGCTCGCCGATGTCGGACAGCGCCTGGGTGCCCTCACCCATGCCGAACGGGTTGTCCCCGGAGAACTCTTGCGATCCGGTCCAGTCCTCTCCCGGTCGCGCCGCCTGCAGGTGCCCATCGAGACGGTCGAGTGCCTGCATCAACGCGGGCGAGCCGAATGCCTGCTGCGCCAACGCATCCAATTCGGCCCGCTGCTCGGGGCTCAGGCTGTTGCGGAAGCGTTGTGCGGCGGCGGCTCGCTTCGCCAGCGAGTCCAGCAACTCGTCGACGTTGCGCGGGTTCTCCGGGAAGAACTCGCCGTGGGAATCCATGAAGTCCTGAAAATCCTGCTGCGTGTCCTCCCCGCGCCCGTGCTTGTCGAGCAGCCCGTTGAGATCCTCCAGCATGTCCGTGACCCGCTGGCGGTCCTCATCGGTGGCGCCCTCCAAGGCCTGCTTCATACCCGCGAAACGCTGGTCCAACATCTCCCGGCCGAGCAAATCCTTGATTCGGTCGTACTTTTCGCGCGCCTCGGCGCTGCGCCAGTCGTAGTTGGAGAGCTCCTGGACGGCCTTGGCCGGCGAGGCGGGTAGGGCGTCCAACTGCAGTTCACCGAAGCGGGCGTCGTCGTCCAGCGCGCGAGCCAACTCCTTGCGTTCGGCCAGCACCGCTTCGTCGAGGAGCTTCTTGATCTCCTGCAGGGTGCCGTCCAGGTTATTGTTGCGCAGCAATTCCCGTCGGCGCCGGTTCGCCTCTGCCGCGAGCCGGTCGGCACCGGTCATGTTCTCGGTGCCGCGGCGCAGCAGTTCAGACAGGGCGCGGCGGGGTGACGTGCCGCCCATGACGTCCTGGCCGATCTGTTCGAGCGCCTCGCGCAGATCCACCGGCGGAGCCAGCGGGTCGGGCCCACCGGTATACGCCGAGTACCGGGTCGAGTGGCGCCTGACCGGCTCAGCCATAGACGGTTTGCCCCTCCCCGGACACCTTGTCGATCCGTTTGGCCAGATACAGCGCCTCCAGCGCCAGTTCCAGCGCGGCGGCCCGCTCTCCTTCCGAGCGGGCGTTGACCCTCTCGGCGATCGTGTCCACGATGGGGACGCTCGCAACGGCGGCGAGCACGTCCTTGGCCGACACCCGCTCGCCCGTGGTGACCGCGGAACCGCCCTCGACCGCAGCCACCAGCGAGCCGACGTCGATGCCGCCCAACACCCGGGAGGCGGTGTCGGCGGTCGCACGGCGCAACAGGTGCTCCAACACCGCCTGCTCACGGCCTTCCTCGCCGGACTCGAACTCCAGTTTGCCGCGCAGGACGTCGATCACCGTGCCGAGGTCGACCACCCGAGCCACCGGATCGGTCTCCCCCAGCACCGCGCCCCGGTGCCGGGCGGCGGCCGCCACCGTCTCGGCCGCCGCAATCGCAAACCGCGCCGACACCCCGGAGCGCTGATCGACCGAGCTGGACTCCCGCAGATACCGGGCGAACCGCGCGATGATCTGCATGAGGTAGTCGGGCACCTGGGCGCTCAGGTGCGCCTCCTGTGCGATCACCCCCACCTCGGCGTCCAGCTCCAACGGGTAGTGGGTGCGGATCTCGGCGCCGAACCGGTCCTTGAGCGGGGTGATGATGCGGCCGCGGTTGGTGTAATCCTCCGGGTTGGCGCTGGCGACCACCAACACGTCCAGCGGCAGGCGCAGGGTGTACCCGCGGACCTGGATGTCGCGCTCCTCCATCACGTTGAGCATCGACACCTGGATGCGCTCGGCCAGGTCGGGCAACTCGTTGATCGCGACGATCCCACGGTGCGCGCGCGGAATCAACCCGTAGGCGATGGTCTCCGGGTCGCCCAGGCTGCGGCCCTCGGCGACCTTGATCGGGTCGATATCGCCGACCAGGTCGGCGACGCTGGTGTCGGGGGTGGCCAGCTTCTCGGTGTACCGCTCGCTGCGGTGACGCCAGGCCACCGGCAGGTCGTCACCGAGTTCGGCCGCCCGCCGAATCGACTCCGGCGTGATCGGCGAGTAGGGGTGCTCGCCCAGTTCGGCCCCGCCGATGACCGGTGTCCACTCGTCGAGCAGGCCGACCAGCGAGCGCAGCAGCCGGGTCTTGCCCTGACCGCGCTCGCCGAGCAGAACGAAGTCGTGGCCGGCGATGAGCGCCCGCTCCACCTGAGGCAGGACGGTGTCCTCGAAGCCCAGGATGCCCGGCCAGACATCGTCACCTTCGGCCAGCGCGGTGAGGAGGTTCTCCCGGAGTTCCTGCTTGACTCCTCGTTCACGGTGGCCTGCGGAGCGCAGTTCGCCGACGGTGCTGGGCAGATTGCTCGGTGCTGTCACGGCTCCACGCTACCGTGCGGTCGCCGTGGCGCGAGCGAAGCCCATACCGAGCGAAAGGCCGGGCAATCGGTTAGATTGCCCGGCCTTCGCTCGGGGTTTTCAGGCCACCGAAAATACGGAGTTACTACGGGTTCATCGTGACCGTAGGCTCGGCTTCGCCGTGCTTCCAGGTGATGGTGCCGTGCTCGAAGGCCGAAACCTTCGTCGCGTCCATGTTGTCCCAGTTGGTCTCGTCACTGGTGGGGTAGCCCAGTTTGCCCTGAGAACCGCCCAGCTCGTTCCACTTGTCGCGGATCTTGCCCCACACCACGTAGACGTTGGCCGGGACCTTGTAGATGAGAACGCCGTCGTCGAATTGCTGGTAGGCGCCACCGTCAGGGTTGCTCTGCTGGTTGTCCTTGGGAGCACCCAGCGCCTTCTGCGCGGCCGGGGTGAGGGTCAACCACTTGGCCAGGATCGGCCCGTTCACCGTGTACATGGTGCCGTTGGCACCGGCGATCTGGGTCGAGGTCGGGCCGGCCAGGGCGCTGCTCGCGGCGCTGGAGATGGCCGACGTCGCGGATGACGCCATCGACGACATCGAGGAGCTTGCGCCCTCGACCGTCTTCTTCGCTGCGTGACACCCAGAACCGACCATTGTGAATGCCGCAGCTGCTGCGACCACCGCAACCGTCCGCTTACTAATTTCGCGCATTTCGTTCCTCTCGTATTTGGACAGCACGGCCGTCGGCTTGTCCCGTTGGGATGTTATTGCCGTTCGTACCCGAACGGCAAGATGCAATTGTGCCACACGGCTATAAGCCGTGGTCGCGTGACCGGAATTAGGGCCCGACATGGGGCCGAAAAAGGTCTTGGAGAGCTTCGTGAGCGAGCTCGTTCTCCTGTCGCGGCTCAGTGCGCGAAGTGACGCGAGCCGGTGAGATAGAGCGTGACGCCGGCGCTGGCTGCCGCGGCGGACACCTCGTCGTCGCGCACCGAACCGCCCGGGTGCACCACAGCCGTCACCCCGGCAGCGGCCAGGGTCGCAAGTCCGTCGGGGAACGGGAAGAACGCGTCGGAGGCCGCGACCGCGCCGCGGACCCGGTCTCCTCCACGCTCGACGGCGAGCTGGGCGGCGTCGACCCGGTTGACCTGCCCCATCCCGACGCCGATCGTGGCGCCACCGGAGGCGATCACGATCGCGTTCGACTTGACCGCACGGCAAGCCCGCCACGCGAACACCAGATCGGTCCACGTGCTCGGATCGGCCGGTTCGCCGGCCGCCAACGTCCAGTTCGCCGGGTCGTCTCCATGGGCGTCCAGTTCGTCGCGTTGCTGCACCAGGAGCCCACCGCTCACCGGCCGCATCTCGGTGCCACCGGTCAACGGTTCGGAGGCCAGCAGCACCCGGATGTTCTTCTTGCGTGTCAGTACCTCGAGTGCACCCGCCGCGTAGGCGGGCGCAACGATCACCTCGGTGAAGATGGTGCTCACGTGCTCCGCCATCTCGACGCTGACTTCGGTGTTCGTCGCGATGACCCCGCCAAAGGCACTCAGGGGGTCGCAATCGTGCGCCTTGCGGTGCGCGTCGGCGACCGAGACCGATGAGATCGCGATCCCGCAGGGATTGGCGTGCTTGATGATCGCCACGCAGATCTCCTCGTGGTCGAAGGCTGCGCGCCAGGCCGCGTCGGCGTCGGTGAAGTTGTTGTACGACATCTCCTTGCCGTGCCGCTGCTCGGCCTGCGCCAGGCCGGGCCACGCACCGGGATCGTTGTAGAGCGCCGCCTGCTGGTGGGGGTTTTCCCCGTAGCGCAGCATCTCCGAGCGGCGCCAACTGCGGGCCAGCCAGCGGGGAAACGCCGTGGGCGGCTCTTCGGGCGCCAGGGTCGATTCCATCCAGCTCGCGACGGCGATGTCGTACTCGGCCGTGTGCTGGAAGGCCAGCGACGCCAGCCTCCGACGCTCGGCCAGGGTGAATCCACCGTGGCGCACCGCGGCGAGCACGCCGTCATACCCCCGCGGGTCGGTGACCACCGCCACGCTGGGGTGGTTCTTCGCGGCCGCCCGGACCATCGACGGTCCGCCGATGTCAATCTGCTCGACGCATTCGTCGATGGCCGCCCCGGAGTCGACCGTTTCGCTGAACGGATACAGGTTGACGACGACGAGCTCGAATGCCGCGATCCCGAGGCGCTCGATGGCCTCGGCGTGCTCGGGTTTGCGCATGTCGGCCAAAAGGCCGGCATGCACCCGCGGGTGCAGGGTCTTGACCCGCCCGTCGAGCACCTCGGGGAAACCGGTCAGCTCCTCCACCCGCGTCACCGAGATCCCGTTTTCCGCAATGGTCTTCGCCGTCGATCCGGTCGAGACGATCTCGACGCCTGACGCGGTCAGACCGCGGGCGAGTTCGATCAGCCCCGTCTTGTCGTACACGCTGATCAACGCGCGTGTGATCGGCCTTCTCGCCATCTGGGGTCCGACGTCGGTGCTCATGAGTTGATCGCCTTTCGTCCGGCCGCCGCTGTGGGTGCGAGTATCGCTGTCCGCCCGTGTACCGTCACGCCGCCGGTGGCGATCGCCGCCACCACATCCACCAACAACGTCCGTTCCGTGATTTTGATGCGCTCGTGCAGGGTTTCCTCGGTGTCGCCGTCGAGCACCGGCACGGATTCCTGCGCCAGGATCGGCCCGGTGTCCGTCCCTGCATCCACCAGGTGCACGGTAGCGCCTGTGACCTTGACGCCGTAGGCCAACGCATCGGAGACTCCGTGCGCGCCGGGGAACGCGGGCAGCAGCGCCGGATGGGTATTGACGATCCGGCCGTGGAATCTCGACAGAAATTGCGGCCCAAGAATTTTCATGAATCCTCCGGAAACCACCAGATCCGGCGAGTGAGTCGCGGTGGCGGCGGTGACGGCGGCATCCCAGGCGTCGCGGTCGGGGTGGTCGCCGAGCCGGACAATGAACGCGGGCAATGACGCCGCGGCGGCGATCTCGGTGGCCCGGCAGTCGCGATCGGCGCCGACGGCGACCACCCGAGCGGGGTAATCACCAATGGCCGCATCCATTAAGGATCGCAGCAGCGTCCCGGCACCCGAGGCCAGGACCACCACCCGCGCCGGTGCTGTCGGGGGCACTCGGAGGGGTTTGGGCACATCGCGAGCCTAAACGTCGTCGTTGTCGGCGTGGGCGGCGGCGGCGTCGTCGTTGTCGGCGTGGGCGTCGGCGGCGTCGGCGGGTTCGGCGGGGTCGTCGGCGGCCTGGACCGGGTCGCCATCCTCGGCGGAATCCGGCGTCGGCTCGTCAGCCTGCGCGGGCTCTCGCGCCTGCTCGATCTCCGGCGCATGCTCGAGCTCGGGGTCGAGCTCCGGGTCCGGCTCGGTCTCCGGCTCCGGCCGCCTGGGGCGGCGCAGGATCCCACCCGTCATCAGCACCGTGACCCAGCCGACGACGGCGAACCAGAAGAACACGCCGACCACCAACGCGCCCTGGTCGACCCCGACATCACCGAAGTTGCCCAGCCGGCCGCTGCCACCGTAGGCAAGTAGCGACATCACTGCGGCTCCCGCCGCGGCGGCGAGCAGCAGCGCGGCAATAGCCTGCCTGAGGGGCTGCGCGCGCCGCGCGCACTGCTGGCCGACCGCCACGCCCGACGACGCGCCGACGATGAGCAACGCCACCCACACCGGCCCCAGGGGGGGCCTGGGAACAGCGGCCAGGACCGGCAGCGCCGGGAGGTCGCCGCCGAAAACGGTGAACGAACTGAACGTCGCAAAACCGAGGTGGGCGCTGGAACCGACGGCGACCGCCGCGGTTCCGACGACGACGTTGGGCAGGTACAGCAGCGACAGCACCGTAAGACTGAACTGACCGAATATCGAATCGGTGATCCCGTACAGGTCCTGCATCGTCGACCAGTGCACCACCAACGACCCCGCCGTCACCATCCCGGATAACCCGAGCAGCGCCAGCACCCCCGCCGCCGCCGAACGCAGGGAATCATCCAGCCAGTCAGGAAGCGGCGATGCCGCCAGCACCCGCTTCCCCACCCGGGACCACACCCCGATGCCGGCTCCGATCGCATGCACCATGAGCACGTGGACGAACGCGTTCAACGCGTTGGGCGTTTGGAGCTCGGTGATCACCGATGATGCGTCATGGATGACCGCCAGCGCGATCGCCGTCGCCAGCAGGGGTCCGCCCAGCGCGGACGCGACAACCCACCGCACCACGAGCCACGATGACCGCGCAGAGGTGGCTCGCGCTGTGCTGCGCGCCGTGGCCCAGACCATCAACAGCGCGGGTAGGAGCGGCATCACACCCAGTTCGTGCCCACTGATCGAGATCGGCACCAGGTGCACGGCGAGCCACATGCTGGCAATGGCGCCCAGAGCGCCGGTCATGTCGCTGTTGGCGATCAGCAACTGGAGCAGCGTGACGGCGGCAATGACAACCAGGGCCACCAGCGACGGTCCGAACGCGACCCGGACAAGGTCACGTGCCTGGCGAGCGCCCGGCGCCCGGTTGTCCTCCACCCGCGTCATCGCCTGCGCACGTCCCCGACTAGGCGCGGCACCGCACGATGCAACACCGCGCGGTTAGGCCGACGCTGACCCAGACGGGGACTGGGGCGCCTGCTGATCCTCGGACTGGGTGGCGTGATCGACTGTCGCCGAACCCGTTTCGGACCCGGAGCCCGGAATCGCCGATGGCGGGGGAGTGAAACTCGGGAACCCCGTGGGGGGCGTGGAGGTCCCGGGCTGGTGGGTGGCCGACTGGTGACCCGGCTGCGGATGGGCGCCGAAACCGGCGGTCGGGGCTGCGGTGTGAGCCGCGCCCCGGCTCGACCCGTAGCCCCCGTATCGGGCGCCGTAGCCGGCAGGCTGCTGCGGGGCGTGCGCCTGCGGTCCCGCCTGCTGCTGGGCCGACTGCTGACCGTAATACGGCTGCTGGCCGTATTGCCCGTAGGGACCGTACTGGCCGTACTGCGCGTACGGGTCGTACCTGGGACGCGGCGCTGGCGGGATGATCACCCCGGCATCCAACAGCACCACCAGTCCAGCGGCAATCGCCTGAAGCACGCAGCACGCCACCAGAGGCCACATCGCCCAGCCCAGCGTGAAGCCGACCGGCACGTTGATCGTCTCGGCGATCGCCACCAACGCACCCAGCACGGCGACCACCCCGACGATTCCCACAGAGCTCCTGGCCTTGGGCAGCAGGTTCAGTCCGGCGAGCAGGGCGGCCAGCACGGCCAGGATGACCGCGGTACCCGCGTCGCCGGCGCGTCCGCCCAGGCCCGGACCGAGGTCGGCGCCGACGGTGAACGTGGGCGCGAAGTTGAGCAGGTACACCGCCATCCCGAGGACCACGACCGCAGACTTCAGAGATAGCGGAAGCTTGCTTGTGGCGTCGTCGCCCCTGGTGAACGAGGGTGCGACGCCCGCGTAGGAACCTGGTTGCGCGGGCGGGTAACCGGGACTGCCGGGCGGGTAGGTCATTAGGTCCTCCTGTTGCTTCCAGTGTTGTCGAGCCCCGGGCGTCGCGATTGCGGCGCGGCACCCGCCTCCCCGGCGCGCCAGCACGTCCCATGCTCGCCGTGCGATGCGATCGACCTTTTACGCTAGCGCACATCCGAATGCCCGCGCCGAAGCGACCGACGGGGAGCCCGGAAGCCGGAACCGGGGTCAGCTTGCCCCGCCCAGCTAGAACACGTTCTAATTCAGTGCATGGACTACGGCCTCGTGCTTTTCACCAGCGACCGCGGCATCACTCCGGCGGCGGCCGCCAAGCTTGCCGACGACCACGGCTTCCGGACGTTCTACGTCCCGGAACACACACATATCCCGGTCAAGAGGGAGGCGGCCCACCCGACGACCGGCGACGCGTCACTGCCCGATGACCGCTATACGCGGACGCTGGATCCATGGGTGAGTCTGGGAACAGCATGCGCGGTGACGTCGCGCGTGCGACTGTCCACGGCCGTGGCGCTGCCCGTGGAGCACGACCCGATCACGCTGGCGAAAAGTATCGCGACCCTCGATCACCTGTCAGGCGGGCGGGTCAGCCTCGGCGTCGGGTTCGGATGGAACACCGACGAACTCGCCGATCACCGCGTGCCGCCCGGGCGGCGCCGCACCATGTTGCGCGAGTACGTCGAAGCGATGCGAGCGCTGTGGACGCAGGAGGAGGCGGCGTACGACGGCGAGTTCGTCTCGTTCGGGCCCAGCTGGGCGTGGCCCAAGCCGGTGCAATCCCACATTCCCGTGCTCGTCGGCGCGGCCGGTACCGAGAAGAACTTCGCCTGGATCGCCCGCAGCGCCGACGGCTGGATCACCACTCCCCGCGACATCGACATCGACGAGCCGGTGCGGCTGCTGCAGGATACGTGGGCCGCGGCCGGCCGGGAGGGTGCCCCGCAGATCGTGGCGCTGGACTTCAAGCCTGAACCCGACAAGCTCGCCCGCTGGGCCGACCTGGGGGTGACTGAGGTGTTGTTCGGGTTCCCGGACCGCCCCGAGGACGAGATCGCCGCGTACGTGGAACGTCTGGCTGGCAAGCTGGCTGCCCTCGTCTAGCGCCGGCACGCCACTCAGGTCAGCGTGCAGCGGTTGCCCCGGGTGTTGCCGTCGTCACACGAGCGCACCCGAACCGGCCCTCCCAGAGGGTCGCCGTCGGTCAACAGCGCGATCGACTCGTCGTCCTCGGTGGTCGACAGGAAACGGCTTCCGTCGTCCAGCCGGCCGACGACTATCCCGGTCGCCCGCCCGCGGTCGCGCCGCACCGTGTAGGTCTCGACGGTGCCGGCGCCGTCGGCTTTTTCGGTGACCGGCTGGGTCGCCCAGGCGGCGACCTGCGCTTGCAACTCCGCGCTGCGGTCCGGCTTCCATGCGGCGGGGGTGGTCGAGTACACGCCGACGGAGTACTTGCTCATGATTCCGCCGTTGGCACCGACAAGTCCGAATCGCCCTGGTGCGCTGCGCATGTGGGCCACGGTCTCGGCGACGGCATGCATCGAGTAGTTATTGCCGGCGCCGCCGAAGAACGGCAGCCCACCGGTCAGTGTCAGCCCCCGCGGGTCGTCGGGAGCGATCCCCATGCCGTCGCAGATGTTGAACACCGGCACCGGAAAGCAGCTGTAGAGATCGAACGTGGCGATGTCGTCGATGCCGATGCCGGCCATCTCCAGTGCGGCGCGCACCGCCATCACCGCCGACGGCGCGTGCCCTAGGTCGGCGCGCGCCAGCAGATCCTGCTCCTCTGAGTCCGCGCGTCCGTGCAGGAAGACCCATCTGTCCTCGGGAACCCCGAGACGCTGCGCGGCCTGCACCGACATGAGCAGCGCGGCCGCGCCCTGGTTCACCTGGTCGCGGGCGACGAGCAGCCGCGGATAGGGCTCGGCGATCATCCGGTTGTCCTCGGTCACCGTGGTCAGTTCGGCCACGGTGCGTTCCACCGGGGAGGCGGCGAACGGATTGTGGGCCGCGACCGTGGTGAATGGCGCGAACAGTTCACCCATCCGGCGGCGGTACTCCGCCGGCCCCAGCCCGGTCTGCGCCCGCCGGGCGTTCTCCAGCAGCGCGTACTGAATCGGAGCGCTGGTCAGACCGTGACTGACCGTGTAACGCGAGATGAATTTCTCGATGCCCGTGCCGCGGTCTTCTAAGTCGCCGTCCACGGTCTCGGTGAAGTCGGGCTTGTCTGCGGCGTCGCTGGCTGCCGAGGAGAAGTGCCGCAGCGTCGAGGTCGCGTCCGAACCGAAGACCAACGCGACATCCGCACCACCCGCGGCGATCTGCGCGGCCAGCTCGCTGATCACGTGCTGGGGCCCCTGACCGCCGACGACCTCCAGAATCGCGCGCGCGGGCCGCGCCCCGAGACGCCTTGCCACCGACCGCGGGTAGTTGGTGGACCGCCCGAGCACGGCCGTGGCGACCGGCCCGGAGATCTCGAATTGCCGGATGCCGGCCACGGTGTCGACTGCGTTCGCCACCGCGTCGACGTCGGCATGAGAGTCGACGAGCGCGGCCCGGGCCGCGCTGGCAGCCAACTCGACGGGTGACATGGCCCGGTAGGCAGCGTCGTCGATGCGCTCCGCGGCCTGCCCGACCCCGACGACGACGGGCGTACGCGGGTCCAGGGTCATGGGCGAAGCCTCGCTACAGGCCGGCCAGGATCTCGCGGGCCAGCGCCGCCGTCTCCGACGGCGTTTTGCCGACCCTGACCCCCGCCGCCTCAAGGGCTTCCTTCTTGGCGGCCGCGGTGCCGGACGAGCCCGACACGATCGCACCGGCGTGCCCCATCGTCTTGCCTTCCGGCGCTGTGAATCCCGCGACATAGCCGACGACCGGCTTGGACACGTGGGCCTTGATGTAGTCGGCAGCACGTTCCTCGGCGTCGCCGCCGATCTCGCCGATCATCACGATGATCTTGGTGGCGGGGTCCTTCTCGAAGGCCTCGATGGCGTCGATGTGGGTGGTGCCGACCACCGGGTCGCCGCCGATGCCGATCGCCGTCGAAAAGCCGAAATCGCGCAATTCGAACATCATCTGATACGTCAACGTCCCGGACTTGGACACCAGCCCGACGGGGCCGGAGCCGGTGATGGTGGCGGGAGTGATGCCGGCCAGCGCCTCGCCCGGCGTGATGATGCCCGGGCAGTTCGGCCCGATGATCCGCGTCTTGGCGCCCTTCTCCAGGTTGTAGGCCCACGCGTACGCCGTGTCCTGCACCGGAACTCCCTCGGTGATGACCACCAGCAGCGGGATCTCGGCGTCGATGGCTTCGATGATCGCGTCCTTGGTGAACTGCGGCGGCACGAAGGCCACCGACACGTTGGCGCCGGTCTTCGTCATCGCCTCCTCGACGGTGCCGAACACCGGCAACTCGATGGCCGCGCCGCTAGCATCTGTGTGAGACACGATGGTTCCCGCCTTGCGGGCGTTGACACCACCCACCACCTGGGTGCCCGCTTTGAGCATCAGTGCGGTGTGCTTGGTGCCCTCGCCGCCCGTGATGCCCTGGACGATGACCTTGGAATCCTTGTTCAGGAAGATCGACATTGGTTGACTCCCTTATCTGTTCGCCAGTTCGGCGGCTTTGTCGGCGCCGGCGTCCATGGTCTCGGCCTGGATCACCAGCGGATGGTTGGCCTCGGCCAGAATGCGGCGGCCCTCCTCGACGTTGTTGCCGTCGAGCCGGACCACGAGCGGCTTGTTGGCATCGCCACCGAGGATCTCCAACGCCTTGACGATCCCGGTGGCCACCGCGTCGCACGACGTGATACCACCGAATACGTTGACGAACACGCTCTTGACCTGATCGTCATTCAGGATCACGTCCAGCCCGGCCGCCATCACCTCCGCCGATGCGCCCCCGCCGATGTCCAGGAAGTTGGCCGGCTTGACACCGCCGTGCTTCTCCCCGGCGTAGGCGGTCACGTCCAGCGTCGACATCACCAGGCCGGCGCCGTTGCCGATGATGCCGACCTCGCCGTCGAGTTTGACGTAGTTGAGGTTGTGTTCCTTGGCTTTGAGCTCGAGGGGGTCGGTCGACGCACGGTCCTCGAACTCGGCGTGCTGGGGGTGCCGGAAATCGGCGTTGGCATCGAGCGTGACCTTGCCGTCCAGCGCAAGGATCTTGTCGTCGGGTGTGCGCACCAGCGGGTTGACCTCCACCAGCGTGGCGTCCTCGCCGACGAACACCTCCCACAGCTTGGCGATGGTGACGGCCGCCGCGTCGAGCACCTCGGCGGGCAGGTGGCCCTGCTCGGCGATGGAGCGCGCGGTCGCCAGGTCGACGCCCGTGACGGCGTTCACCGGCACCTTGGCGAGCCGGTCGGGTGTGGTGGCCGCCACCTCTTCGATCTCCACCCCGCCCTCGACGGAACACATGGCGAGATAGGTGCGATTGGCACGGTCGAGCAGGAAGGAGATGTAGTACTCCTCGGCGATGTCACTGGCCTCGGCGACCAGCAGCTTTCTCACGACGTGGCCCTTGATGTCCAGGCCGAGGATGTTCTTAGCGTCCTCGTAGGCGTCATCGGGTGTCGCCGCGAATTTGACGCCGCCGGCCTTGCCGCGTCCGCCAACCTTGACCTGTGCCTTGACCATTACCGGACGGCCGATCTCGGTGGCGATCTGCCGCGCACCCTCCGCTGTGTCCGTCACCCGGCCGGGCGTGGTGGGAACGTTGTGTTTGGCGAACAGTTCTTTCGCCTGGTATTCGAAAAGGTCCATGGGCTCGCTGCCTTCGCTCGACTACTCGGATCTGGGCCTGAACAAGGTCGGCGGCGCCGCACCGGGCGGCTCGCACGGACGCACTGTATCCATCCGCATAATGTCAGGTGACGCCGAGTCCCACGTTGCGGTGCGTGTCACGAACCACCCAACCGCAGAGCCCGTGATACAGGTCACACTTCGAGCGGTGTCCCGCCTCAAGGTTGCCAGTGCGACCCCCACCGGTTACGGTCCTAGAGTTCCGGTAACAGAATGATCACGATGCGAGGTCACCGCAGCTTGTCCCTGCAGCATTTCCCTCTCACCCCTCCTCCTGCCGCGCGCGCCGCGGCCGGGTTCGATGATGAGCACGTGACCCAGATCCTGCCCCTGGACGGCTTCGACTTCGACGGCCTGGAGTGGCTGAACGTTCGCGACACCAGCGATGCGGCCGACCTGGACTCCGGTGGCGCGTCTCTGTTCGGCACCGCGGCCCAGGTTCTTTCGGCCCCCGAACTCGACGACCTGAACGAGGCCGACGACCTGACGCCTCTGCAGCTGGCCCCGACACGGCTCTCCCCGTTGCAGCCTCTCGCCATCACCGAGGTGATCGATCAGGTTCCCGACAGCCTCTGGGACAGCCTGCGTAACACCGACATCATTCCGGTGGTGCGCGGCGGCGGACACCGCAGGCAGCCGACCAGCGCCACCAGGGGGCGCCTGCTGATTTCGGCGATGGCCGCCGGCGCGGCGGCTGCGGCAGCGCACGTCGCAGCCGGACACGCCGACATCCCTACAACCCCGCCCGTGCTGACCGCGAGCGTGTCGTCGCCGGCCGTCGTTGCCAGTGGTGACGCCACCCGCGGGGCCCAGGTGGTCTCCGTTGCCCCCGCGGCCAGCGCCGCCGTGCACAACCAGGAACTCGCGAAGGGAGTGGCCTTCGCCAACGACCGCGCCCAGCGCGAGGCACGGTTACAGCAGCCGCTCTACGTGATGCCGACGAAGGGCATCTTCACCTCCAACTTCGGCTACCGGTGGGGCGTCCTGCACGCCGGAATCGACCTCGCCAACTCGATCGGTACACCGATCTTCGCGGTCTCCGACGGCGTCGTCATCGACGCCGGACCGACCTCGGGCTACGGGATGTGGGTCAAGATCCGCCACGCCGACAGCACGGTCACGCTCTACGGCCACGTCAACACGACACTGGTCAGCATCGGCCAGCGTGTGATGGCCGGAGACCAGATCGCCACCATGGGCAACCGGGGCAATTCCACCGGCCCGCACCTGCATTTCGAGGTCCTTCAAGGGGGCACTCAGCGCATCGATCCCGTGCCGTGGCTCGCCAAACGGGGGCTGATGCTCGGTAACTACTCGGGCTGAATCGCGACGATCTCGCCTGCGGTCACACTTGGATCGCCGTTCCATCGACTTGAGGAGTGAACTCATGGCCGAAGACGCTTCAACTACGGCGGCCGCGGAAACCCAGTCGCGAAGCCGGCGGACCGCGATCGGTTTCGGGCTTGCGCTGGTTGTGGTCGCGATCTACGCCCTCTCCCTGGTGGGCGTGCATCTGTTGGCCAAGTCGACGCCGCTGCCCGCGGTGGACCTCAGTAAATTCGAATCCGAGGACACCGTCGTGCAGGTGAAGCTCCAGGAACTGAAAACCGTGGCGAATCGTCTCACGGTGAATGTGCAGGTCTATCCCAAGAACTCACTGTTCGACAAGAAATTCGGTGTGCTCACGGCCGACGCGGCAGTCCGTCTGTACCCGGACAACGATCTGGGAGACCTGATCTACCCGGCCGGAAAAAACCCCGGGCAAGTCGCCACCACTATCCAGGCTGACGGTGATCCCGCAAATTGGCCCTTCGACTCCTACAAGACGGAGCCGATCGCGGCCACGGTGTTCACCGGAACCGGGGCAACCCGCGAAACGGCCTCCGCCTACGTCGGGGTGTCTGGACAGCTGGACGGCTGGGACGCGACCGTCACCCGCGTCCACGACTCCGAAGACGGCTCCGACGCGAGCGTCCAGAATGACGTGATCATCACCCTGAACAGATCCAAGGGGTCACTGATCTTCGATTTCGGGATCTGTCTGGTTCTCATCTCACTCCCCGTGCTTGCCCTGGTTGTGGCCATCCCCATGGCCATGGGCCGGACGTCGTTCATTCCGCCGTTCATGGCGTGGTCCGCCGCGATGCTGTTCGCGACCGTCCCGCTGCGCAACATTCTGCCCGGCAGCCCACCGTTCGGTTCCTGGATCGACCAAGCTGTCGTGCTCTGGGTGTTGATCGCGCTGATCATCGCGATGATGCTGTTCCTCTACGCCTGGTGGCGAAGCAGGGACAGGAAGACGCCGACGAAGTCGTGATCCGGGGATACCGCTAAAGCTTGCTCACCGGGGCGTGGTTGTGCATCAGCTTCACCCGCCCCGCGCTGCCGAAGTCGATCAACGACATCGCCGATTCGCCCGCGCCGGACACTTCCTCGACGCGGCCCAGCCCATACTTGTCATGCGTGACCCGGTCGCCGGATTCCAGCACAAGTAGCGGGCGTTTGCCGGAGCGGGTTGGCGCCGCGGGAGACGCGCTGCCTCGGCTGATCACCGGCGCACTGAACACCGCGGGCGCGGTACGCCGCCAGTCGATGAGTTCCTGCGGGATCTCTTGCAGGAATCTCGATTCCGGGTTGAACAGCGGCTGCCCCCACGACGAGCGAACGACGGCCCTTGTCAGGTACAGCCGCTGACGGGCCCGAGTGATACCGACATAGGCCAGCCGCCGCTCCTCGGAGAGCTCGCCGGGATCGTCCAGCGAGCGCATATGCGGGAACATCCCGTCCTCCCATCCGGTCACGAACACCACCGGAAACTCCAGGCCCTTCGCGGTGTGCAAGGTCATCAACGTCACCAGACCAGCGCCGTGTTCGGGGATGTCGTCGGTGTCGGCGACCAGCGAAACCCGTTCCAGGAAGTCTGCTAACACCGGTGTCCGCGGCGCGTCTTCCCCTTCGGCATCCGGTGCTGGATCGTCGAGGGCGTCGGCGTTCGCCCGGTCGATGCTGAATTCGTGCGCGACGCTGACGAGTTCGTTGAGGTTGT
>CAIYOH010000002.1 GCA_903927745.1 uncultured Mycobacteriaceae bacterium | reverse complement strand
GGGGTGTCGGTCACGCCGCAGCGTTGAAGCACCTCGTTGTTGGGGATCCAGACTCCGCCGCCGGACCGCGCGGTGGAGCCGCCGAAGTGGGGAGCTTTTTCGATGATGATCGTCGACAAACCTTGGTGGGCGGCGGTCAGGGCGGCGACCATTCCGGCGCCGCCGCTACCGACCACGACCACGTCGTACTCCCGGTCGTACTCCTGCGTTGTCATGTAGAACACGTTATAGAATGAGGGCCTCCGATCGCTATAGGCCCGGTCACAGGCACCAGTTCAGGGGGACGTCCGGCTCATGCTTGATGGTGCGACCCGCGACAAGCTTTCCGCCGACCTGGCGCAGGCCGAACGCAGCCGCGAACCCATCGCCCCGCTGACCGCCGCCCATCCGGGCATCGACGTGGTCGACGCCTACGAAATTCAGTTGATCAATATCCGCCACCGCGTCGCCGAGGGGGCGCGGATCGTCGGGCACAAGGTGGGGCTGTCGTCGCTGGCGATGCAGCAGATGATGGGCGTCGACGAGCCGGATTACGGTCATCTGCTTGACGACATGCAGGTGTTCGAGAACGCCCCGGTCAAGGCCGGCCGCTACCTGTCTCCGCGGGTCGAGGTGGAGGTCGGCTTCATCCTGTCGGCGGACCTGCCCGGAGCGGGCTGCACCGAGGACGACGTGCTGGCGGCCACCGCGGCCCTGGTGCCGTCCATCGAGCTGATCGACACCCGGATCACCGATTGGAAGATCGCGTTGTGCGACACCATCGCCGACAACGCCTCGTCGGCGGGTTTCGTGCTCGGCTCCGCCCGGGTCGCCCCCCGCGACATCGACGTCACAGCCATCGACGCGGTGTTGACCCGCAATGGCGAGGTCGTCGCCGAGGGCCGCAGTGACGCGGTGCTCGGCAATCCGGTCACCGCGGTGGCGTGGCTGGCGCGCAAGGTGGATACCTTCGGGGTGCGACTGCGCAAGGGTGACGTGGTGCTGCCAGGTTCGTGTACGCGAGCATTCGACGCCCACCCTGGGGACGAGTTCGTCGCCGACTTCACGGGCCTGGGGTCGGTTCGGTTATCGTTCGAATGACGTTCTAGGAACTGTTAGGGACGAGGTGCGCCATGAGTTTTTTCACCTTGCCGCCGGAGATCAACTCGCTGCTGATGTACAACGGCGTGGGGTCATCGCCGATGCTGCAGGCGGCCTCGGTGTGGAACGGATTAGCCTCGGAGTTGTCGTCCGCGGCCGAATCGTTCACCTCGGTCACCTCGGGCCTGGCCGGCCAGGCGTGGCAGGGTGCGGCCTCGCAGGCGATGACGGCGCTGGCTGCGCCCTACGCCGGGTGGTTGAGCGCCGCCGCCAACCAGGCGTCCGAGGCGGGGGCCCAGGCGATGGCGGTGGCCAACGCGTTCGAGGCGGCGCTCGCGTCCACGGTGCATCCGATGGCGGTGAATGCCAACCGCAACGGCCTGATGCAGCTGGTGATGTCCAACCTGTTCGGGCAGAACTGGCCGTCGATCGCCGCGACCGAGTCTTATTACGAGGAGATGTGGGCCCAGGACGTCTCGGCGATGGTCGGGTACCACGGCGGGGCGTCGACAGCGGCCGCGCAGCTGGCTGCGGGCCACGCCAACCTGCCGAGTTTGCCAGGCATGCCGGGGATGCCCGGGGGGAACTTCGGCGGCTCCGCGAGCGCGTCGGCAAGCCCGGCGGGCGCCGGTGGTGGCGCCGCACCCGGCAGTGGGGCGGGCGGTGACGCCGCCGGCGCACTGGGTGCGGTTGCCGCAGGTGGCTACGGCGTCGGAGCCGGCAACATCGGCGTCGCCG
>CAIYOH010000001.1 GCA_903927745.1 uncultured Mycobacteriaceae bacterium | reverse complement strand
GACATCGCGCAGCGCGTCGAAGTCCTCCTGGATCACCTCACGGTCATTCGCAAGCATGTTCGAATACTAACGACCGCCACCGACACCAAACCCCGCCATGAGACAGTTGAAACTGGTGTGGCGAAAGTGATGTGAGATTACGACGCGTGCAGGCCGCACTCCGTCTTGGCAAGCCCCTGCCATCGTCCACTGCGCGGATCGGTGCCCTCAGCTGGCCTAGCCGTGCAGGGGGCGCAGCCGATCGACGGATACCCCTCGTAGACAAGCGGGTTGACCAGCACATCGTGGGTGTCGATGTAGTCCTGCATGTCCTCATCCGTCCAGGTGGCCAGCGGGTTGACCTTCACCAGCTTGAACCCCTCGTCGAAGCTGACCAGCGGGGCGTTGGCGCGGGTCGGTGCGTCACTGTGGCGCAGCCCCGTCACCCAGGCCGAGTATCCGCGCAGGGCCTTGCCCAGGGGTGCAACCTTGCGCAGCCGGCAGCACTCGCCGGGATCGCGGGCGAACAGGTCTTTGCCTACGTGCACGTCCTGCTCGGCCACTGTCCGCTCGGGCGTGACGTTGAGCACGCGGATGTCGTAGACGGACTCGATCGCGTCGCGGGTGCCGATGGTTTCCACGAAGTGGTAGCCGGTGTCCAAAAACAGCACCGGCACACCCGGGCGCACCCTGGCGGCCAGATCGATCAACACGGCCTCCTGCATGCTCGAGGCGACCACATAGTGACAGCCGCGCGGCGCTCCGGAGGCTCGCACACTGTCACCACCGAAGGTAGCGTCGGTCCACCGCAGGATGTCCGACGCGTCGGCTCCCGCGAGTTCGGCCGCGCCGCGGGAGGCCAGCTCCCGCAGTTCCGCTTCCGAATTCTGTGTCATTCCCTGGGCTCTCTCTCGTCACATGCGCGCGACAGCGCAATTCGCCGGTTTTTGGCCGATGTAGACCCACGAATAAATGGGGCGCACGGAGGCGCGGGGTCTACGGAATCAGGGACGACAGCAGGAGCTGCAGACGCGCTTGAGATCGATGTGCCGCCGCGCCACGAGGGCAGTACGCAGAGCGCGATTGGCGGTGATCACAAACATCAGTGTGCCATGGACTCCGCTGGGCTTCGCGGCCGGGTCGCAGGGCCCCGCCGTTCGCCGTGCCATGATTTGGCATGACCCTTCGCGAGGCACCGGTGAAGCTGGGCGTGCTGGAGCCGAGCCCCGGACGGCCCTTCGGCTTGTATGTCCACGTTCCCTTCTGCATCACCCGCTGCGGGTACTGCGACTTCAACACCTACACCCCGGCGGAACTCGGCGGCGTCAATCCCGACGCCTGGATGCTGGCCCTGCGAACGGAGCTCGAGCTGGCGGCCGAGGTGCTGCCGGCGCCCACGCTGAGCAGCGTCTTCGTCGGTGGCGGAACACCATCGCTTCTGGGCGGTCAGCGCGTTGCCGCGCTCCTGGACATAGTGCGGGACAACTTCACGGTGGCGCCGGACGCCGAGATCACCACCGAGGCGAACCCGGAGTCGGCCTGGCCGGACTTTTTCGACGCGACTCGGGCGGCCGGATTCACGCGGGTGTCACTGGGCATGCAGTCGGTGTCGCCGCGGGTGTTGGGGGTGCTCGACCGGATTCATACGCCGAACCGGTCGGCCGACTCGGCCCGCGAGGCGTTGGCCGCCGGCTTCGAGCACGTGAGCCTCGACCTGATCTACGGGACACCGGGGGAGACCGACGACGACCTGTTGCGTTCCGTCGACACGGCGATCGCGACGGGCGTCGACCACGTCTCCGCCTACGCCCTGGTTGTCGAGGAGGGCACCGCACTGGCCCGACGGGTCGGCAGCGGCGAGCTCGCCGCCCCCGACGACGACGTACTGGCGCACCGCTACGAGCTGGTCGATGCCCGGCTGTCGGAGGCGGATATGAGTTGGTACGAGGTATCCAACTGGTCGCGCCCCGGCGGCGAGTGCCGCCACAACCTCGGCTACTGGGACGGCGGACAATGGTGGGGCGCCGGGCCCGGGGCGCACGGCTGCGTCGGAACGACGCGATGGTGGAATGCCAAGCACCCCAACACCTATGCCGAGATGCTGGCCAGCGGTGACCTGCCGGTTGCCGGCTGCGAGCGGCTGGATGCCGACGCGCTGCACACCGAAGATGTTCTGTTGACAATCAGGCTGCGCCAGGGACTTCCGGTGGACCGGCTGAATGCGGCCGAACGCGAACGCGCCGACACCGCGGTGGGCGACGGACTTCTGGAGGCGCGCGACGCCAGACTGGTTCTCACCCCGCGCGGCAGGCTGCTGGCCGACGCGGTGGTGCGCTCGTTGCTGGGATAGCGCTCAGGCGCTCGAGAACAGGTGCGCGAGAGCACGGTTGATCTCGATGAAGAGCGGAATCCCGACGGTGACAGTGAAGGAAAATGTCAGGCCCAGCGACGCGGCCAGCGGCAGCGTCGGGCTTGCCTCGGGAATCCCCATACTCTGCACCGCCGGGAGCGTGATGTAGGAGGCCGAGGCGCACAGGACGGCGAACAGGACATACGTGCCCGGCTGCAAGTGGGTGTCCGTCAGGCGGGCGAACGGATAGGCGGCAAGCATCCCCACGGTCCCGAACAAGATCGGCGCCAACAAACCGAAGAACACGAAGCCGGCGCCGGCGGCCTTGACATCCGGCAGCCTCCGGGCGGCCGTCATACCCATCTCCAGCAGGAATATGCAGAGCACACCGTGGAACGCCGACACGAAAAGCTCATTCTGGTCGTGAACGACCT
Source organism: uncultured Mycobacteriaceae bacterium (assembly GCA_903927745.1). GTDB lineage: Bacteria > Actinomycetota > Actinomycetes > Mycobacteriales > Mycobacteriaceae > Mycobacterium. Next base: position 10,297 of record CAIYOH010000001.1, on the reverse strand, counting down.
TTTGCCCCTGGATCGAAGCGCCAAAGCCGATGATGATGCCGCCGACGAGGAGAACGAATCCGGGGTTGCGGAACATCTCCCCCACTATCGCGCGGGAGAGGGCGGGCGCTTTGCTGCGTTCCGGGGTTCTCGTGTCCGCATCGGGATGCTCAGGACGTTGCAGGGCGAACTCCAACTCGTCCTGCCTGCCCCGTTCGGCGAGCGGGTTGTCGCGGCCGGCCCTCCCCGGGTCGCCGGGTGGGGTGTAGCCGGCTTCGTCGGGCATGAACCCCGCCGCATTCAGCCCCCGATGTCGCAGCCGCGCCACCAGGTACAGCGCCAGCAGGCAGCCGCAGATATCCATCAGAACCAGCGCGAACGACATGTAGGCGTCGAAGGCGATGCCTATGCTCACCAGCACGGCCACGCACGTGGCATAGGCGCCTGCCGAGTTCGACCCGTAATACCCGGCGATCGTCGCCCTGTCGATACGCCTCAGCGGTGTCAGGTACATGAGCGCGACATAGGTGAACACACCGATCGCGAGGCTCAGGACGCAGCCGAGGGCAACGAACTCAGCGATGTTGTCGATATCGTCCGGTTCGACTTTGGCAAGTTGCTCGCCACCCTGCCAGCCGATGGCCAGCAGCAGGTACAGGGTCAGACCCTGGTAGATGACGTAGGGGAGCTCGAACTGCACCTTGAGGATAGCGATCAGGAAACCGAGATAGAAGAACAGCAAAAGCGGTGTGAAGAGGTTGTGGGTGATGTTGAGCCAGAACTCGTGGAGCATCTGTGCCTTCCGGGGAGGCCCACATGGGCCCTTCATTGTCTACCAGGGTCTGCTGGCCCCGAGTTGTGTGCCCCGCGTCCCCCGGCCGGTTCGGAGCTGTCAGAACCAGTGCGCGATCAGGCGGTTGATCTCGATGTACAGCGGGATTCCGATGGTGACGTTGTAGGAGAAGGTCAGGCCCAGGGATGCCGCCAGCGGCAGCGTCGGGCTGGCCTCGGGAATGGCCAGACGCTGCACCGCCGGGACGGCGATGTACGAGGCGGCCCCGCAGAGTACGGCGAACAGCACGTAGGTGCCCGGCTTGAAATCCGCGTGGGTGAGCGTGGAGTACGCGTGGGCGACGATGATCCCCAGCGGCGCAAAGATGTTCGGCGCCAACAGGGCGAAGGCGATGAAGCCGGGGCCGGCCGTCCGCAGGTCTTTGAGCTTGCGCGAGGCCGTCATGCCCATCTCCAGTAGGAACAGGCACAGGACGCCCTGGAACGCCAGGACGAAGAACCTGTCGTCGTCGGCGACAACCTTCTGCCCCTGCAGCCCGCTGACGAAGCCGATGATGATGCCGCCGATGAGCAGTACGAGGCCGGGGTTGAGGAAGACCTCCTGGAAGAGCTCACGGGAGAAAATGCGCATCCGCGTGCCGGTGGGCCGGGGCGCGCTCGGGCCCGGCTCCCAGTCCGGATGCTCGAGCTTCTCCAGCGAGAACTCCAACTCCTGCTCGACTCCGCGCGCATTTTCGGCGTCGAGATCTTGGCCACGCGGCGGTTTCGCTGCCGTGCCGGGCCCGACGCCGACCTTGACCGGTGGCGTGTAGCCCGGTTCGTCAGCCATGTTCCCCGCGGCGTCCATACCGCGGTGCCGCAACCGTGCGACCAGGTACAGCGCCACCAGGCAGCCCGGAATCTCCATCACGGCCAGCATCACCGGCATGTAGGCGTTGAACGCGATGTTGGTCGCAGCCAGGACGGCTACACAGGTGGCGAACGTTCCCGCCGAGTCCGAGCCGTAGTACCCGGCGACGGTCGCGCGGTCGATTCTGCGCAGCGATGTCAATGCGTTCAGCAGCAGGTAGGCGAGGCCGCCGATCAGGAAGTTCAGCACGAAGCCAAGCAGCATGAACCCGGCGATCGTCGAGGCGCTGGAAGCGTTGATCTTGGCGAGCTCTTCGCCCCCGTGCCAGCCGATGGCCAGCAGCAGGTACATGGTCAGGCCCTGGTAGATCACGTACGGAAACTCGAAACGGACTTTCAGGATCGGGATCAGGAACCCGAAGTAGAAGAACAGCAGCAGGGGCTTGAACAGATTGTGGGTGAAGTTCTCCCAGAACTCCTGCAGCATGTGGCGCCCCTCTCGCTCATCCCGCGCGCGTGATCAGGTGAAAGCTAACGTCGCGCGTCCCCCGCCGCCAGTCAGCCACGCTCTCACGGCGCCCCGCGCGGGCCGGAGTGCGGCGGATACCCCGATCGCGGCGACTGGTGGGCCGGCATCGGTGCTGTTCGCGCCGCTGTGCCGGCCGGGTTTGCCGCCGCACTGGGACTTTGCTGTGAATCTCCTGGCGGTGGGGGCTCATGGGGGCTCCGCCGAGCCGCCGGCGTGGGACTTTCGGCCCTAATCGCCCGATCCGGTGCGTGTCAGCTTGATGTGACTTGATGACACAGATAAATTGCCAGTGACTGACAGTAACACTAACGGGGAGGCGTCGTGGTAGATGTGGCATCCAAGGATCTGACGAACGTGCAGTTGCTCCACGAACTCGAGCCCGTGGCCGAGCAACTGCTCAATCGCCACCTCTCGATGTTCAAGGACTGGAATCCGCACGACTACGTACCGTGGTCGGACGGCAAGAACTTCTCCGCCCTCGACGGCCAGGACTGGGAACCCGAGCAGAGCCGGATCCCCGAAGTCGCGCAGGTCGCGATCGTGCAGAACCTGCTGACCGAGGACAACCTGCCGTCGTATACCCGCGAGATCGCGATGAACTTCACCATGGACGGCCCCTGGGGGCAGTGGCTGAACCGGTGGACCGCCGAGGAGGCCCGGCACAGCATCGCTCTGCGCGACTACCTGGTGGTCACCCGCGCGGTCGACCCGGTCGCGTTGGAGAGGCTGCGCCTGGAGCAAATGACCCGTGGCTTCAGCCCGGGCCAGAACCAGCAGGGTGACTTGTTCGCCGAGAGCCTGTTCGACGCGGTCATGTACGTCTCGTTCCAGGAGCTCGCCACCCGGGTCTCGCACCGCAACACCGGGCTCGTCTGCGAGGACCCGATCGCGAGGCAGTTGATGGCCAGGGTGTCGCACGACGAGAACCTGCACATGATCTTCTACCGCGACGTCAGTGCAGCGGGTCTGGACATCGCGCCCAACCAGGCGATCGCGTCGGTGCACCGGATTCTGCGCAATTTCAGGATGCCCGGGTTCACGGTCCCGGAGTTCCGCCGCAAGGCCGTGATCATCGCCGTCGGCGGCGTCTACGACCCCCGCATCCACCTCAACGAGGTGGTGTTGCCGGTGCTACGCAACTGGCGGATCTTCGACCGCGAAGACTTCAGCGGCGAGGGCGCCCGCATGCGTGACGACCTGGCCCTGCTGGTCACCGAACTTGAGGAGGCCTCCGACAAGTTCGACGAGTCCAAGCAGCGCTACCTCGACCGCGAGGCGCGCAAGACCGACAAGATCACCGCCCGCCGGGCGCTGAAAACCGAAGGCGCTCTTACCCTGAGCGGGCACTGAACCCCCTACCCGCAGGACATGACACCTTCGCGGAAGCCCGACGATCCCGGCCGAGTCATGTTCTCTGGGCTGGGTCACTAGTTGTCGATTGCGCCGGGTACAGTGAGGGGGACTCCAGACGCGGAGCGCTCATTCGCTTTCCATGCAGACCGGAGAATCGACCGTGAAATCGACTACCAGCGTGGTCGCGGGCATTGCAGCCCTTGGCGTCATCGGCGCCGCGGCCCTCGGAGCGACATCCCTCGCGCCATCGTTGACGCCCGCGGCCCAGGTCACCCTGGCGGCCGTCGGTGGGCTCTCCGGTCCGGTGCTGCCCCAGAACCCGCCACCATCCCCGTCTCCGGCGCCGACGACGACAACGCCGGCCCCGGCGCAGGAGCTGCCGACCGCGGAGCAGATCGTCAACTTGTGCAACCAATTCACCGAACCCGGCGTCCCCTACCAGTCCAAGATCAACCTGGTGGAAAACGGAATCACTGCGCAACAGGGCCGCGTCATGGACCATCAGCTGAAGAAGGCTCAGCAGAACGGCAACTTCCCGGAATCGTTCGACGCGACGGACATCCAGTCGACTGGCACCAACATGGCCTCGGCCAACGTGGCTATCTCGGGCCCGAAGTTCGCCGGGCCGGTCGTCAAGTTGATCGTGTTCACCAACGTGGGTGGCAACTGGATCTTGCAGCAGGACGCCGCGTTGGCGCTGCTGCAGGCGGCGGCTGCGACGGATTAGCGACCAATTAGCCCGGCGGCGTCCATGTCGTACACCCGGGCGTGCAGCACTGTGCGGTTCCTCAGCGCCGTGCGCACCGCGCGGTGCAAACCATCCTCCAGATAAATGTTGCCCTCCCACTTCACTGCGTGTGGAAAAAGGTCGCCATAGAATGTGGAGTCCTCGGAGAGCAACCGGTCGAGCGCGAGCACCGTTGTGGTGGTGATCAATTCGTCGAGACGGATCTGCTGGGGCGGTATCTGGGACCAGTCCTTGTAGGACAGCCCGTGCTCCGGATAGGGCTTGCCGTCCCGCACGCCCTTGAAGATCATCGGCGGTTTTCGTCCATGCAGGACAGGCTAGCGGGAAATGGTCCACCCAGCGAGCGGCTCGGTGATTGGCGGAGGGCGCGCCGGCGCACCGTAAAATGAGCGTCGCAGAGCGGAATCGAGGAGGTGAGCACCGGTGGGAAGTGCCGATGATCGTCGCCTGGAGGTGCTGCGAGCTATCGTCGCCGACTTCGTCTCCACCAAGGAGCCGATCGGCTCGAAAAGTCTGGTGGAGCGTCACAACCTGGGGGTGTCGTCGGCGACCGTCCGCAACGATATGGCGGTCCTGGAGGCCGAGGGCTACATCACCCAACCGCATACGAGCTCCGGGCGGGTGCCCACCGAGAAGGGGTACCGCGAGTTCGTCGACCGGCTCGACGACGTTAAGCCGCTGTCGCAGGCCGAGCGGCGCGCGATCCAGGGCTTCCTTGAGTCGGGCGTCGACCTCGACGACGTCCTGCGGCGCGCGGTGCGACTGCTGGCTCAGCTGACACGCCAGGTGGCCGTGGTGCAGTACCCGACCCTGACGACGTCCACTGTGCGCCACCTGGAGGTGATCGCCCTGACGCCAGCGCGTCTGCTGATGGTCGTCATCACCGACTCGGGCAGAGTGGACCAGCGCATCGTCGAACTCGGTGACGTGATCGACGACCACCAACTGTCGCAGTTGCGCGATATGCTCGGCCAGGCGCTCGTGGGCAAGAAGCTGCCGGCGGCCTCGATGGCCGTGGCCGACCTCGCCGGGCAGCTGCGCAGCCCGGACGGGTTGGGCGACGCCGTCGGCCGCTCGGCAACGGTGCTGCTGGAGTCGCTTGTCGAGCACACCGAGGAGCGTCTACTGATGGGCGGCACCGCCAACTTGACCCGCAACGTTGCCGACTTCGGCGGTTCGATGCGACCCATCCTCGAGGCCCTCGAGGAGCAGGTCGTGGTGCTGCGGCTGCTCGCGGCCCAGCAGGAGGCCGGCAAGGTGACGGTGCGTATCGGTCACGAGACGGCCGCGGAGGAGATGGCCGGCACCGCGATGGTGACCACCGCCTATGGCACGGCGGACGCCGTGTACGGAGGCATGGGGGTGCTCGGTCCCACCCGGATGGACTATCCCGGAACTATTGCCAGTGTCGCGGCGGTTGCGCTCTATATTGGCGAAGTCCTGGGTGGACGGTGAGCATGGGCACGTCGGTGAAGCAGGACAGGGTCCGGCACCGGGCTCAGCGAAGGTTTTAGGGAAGGTCAAGCGTGGCACGCGACTACTACGGGCTGCTCGGCGTGAGCAGGAACGCCAGCGACACGGAGATCAAGCGCGCGTACCGCCGGCTGGCGCGCGAACTGCATCCCGACATCAACCCCGATGAGGCCGCGCAGGCGAAGTTCAAGGAGATCAGCGCCGTCTACGAGGTGCTCAGCGACCCCGAGAAACGCCGTGTCGTTGACCTGGGCGGCGATCCCCTGGAAAACGCTGCCGCAGCCGGCGGCGGATTCGGCGGATTCGGCAACCTGGGCGACGTGTTCGAGGCGTTTTTCGGCGGGGGCTTCAGCCAGGGATCGGGCTCCCGCGGTCCGATAGGCCGGGTCCGGCCGGGTTCGGACTCGCTGCTGCGGATGCGGCTTGACCTTCAGGAGTGCGCGTCGGGGGTGACCAAGCAGGTCGCCGTCGACACCGCCATCCTGTGCGATCGCTGCCAGGGCAAGGGCACCAACGCCGACTCGGCGCCGGTTCCGTGCGACACCTGCGGGGGTCGCGGCGAGGTGCAGACGGTGCAACGCTCGCTGCTGGGCCAGGTGGTCACCTCGCGGCCGTGTCCGACCTGCCGCGGCGTCGGGGTCGTCATCCCCGACCCATGCCTGCAGTGCATGGGCGACGGCCGTGTGCGGGCGCGCCGGGAGATCAGCGTCAAGATCCCCGCGGGCGTCGGCGAAGGTATGCGGGTCCGGCTCGCCGCGCAGGGCGAGGTGGGGCCCGGGGGCGGGCCGGCGGGTGACCTGTACGTCGAGGTGCACGAGCAGGCCCACGATATTTTTGTCCGCGAGGGCGACGATCTTCACTGCACCGTGTCGGTGCCGATGGTGGACGCCGCGCTGGGCGCGAACGTCACCGTCGACGCCATCCTGGACGGCACCAGTGACATCGTCATCCCGCCCGGCACGCAGCCGGGCGCGGTAATCACCCTGCGTGGCCACGGGATGCCGCACCTGCGTTCCGGAGTGCGGGGTGAGTTGCACGTTCACGTCGAGGTGGTGGTCCCCGCGAAGCTCGATCACCGCGACACCGAACTGTTGCGTGAAATGAAGAGCCGCCGCAGCCGCGACGTCGTCGAGGTCCGGTCGAACCACGGCACCGGCGGCGGGCTGTTCAGCCGGCTGCGTGAGACCTTCACCGGCCGGTAGCCGGCCCGCGCATGGTGGCGACGCTGTTCTACGTCGACGCACTGCCCGAGGCCGGTGAGTTGGCTGTCCTCGACGGTGACGAGGGTTTCCACGCCGCGACCGTGCGCCGGATCCGTGTCGGGGAGCAACTCGCGCTCGGCGACGGCGCCGGCAGCCTGGCCCACTGCGAGGTCGAGCACGCCGGACGCGACGGTCTGCGCGCGCGGGTGCTGACACGCTGGAGTGTCGCTCCCGCACGTCCGCCGGTCACCGTGGCGCAGGCGCTGCCCAAATCGGATCGCTCGGAATTGGCCATCGAACTGGCCACCGAGGCCGGCGCCGACGCGTTCCTGGCGTGGCGGGCGGCCCGCTGCGTCACCAGCTGGGATTCCGGCCGCGCGGAGAAGGGTCTGCGCCGGTGGCGCGCCGTCGCACGCTCAGCGGCCCGGCAATCCCGTCGGCCGCACATCCCGACCGTCGACGGCGTGCTGTCCACCGAGGCGCTGGCCCGGCGGATCCGCGATGAGGCCGCCGACGGTGCTGCGGTGCTGGCGTTGCACGAGTCGGCGACCGACCGGCTCGCCGACGTCATGCAGGCCGTCGCGGGGGCGACGTCGATACTGCTGGTGGTCGGTCCGGAGGGCGGCATCGCGCCCGACGAGGTCGCCGTGTTGACCGATGCCGGCGCCCGCACCGTCCGGCTCGGCCCGCAGGTGTTGCGGACGTCGACCGCGGCCGCGGTGGCCCTGGGCGCGTTGGGTGTGCTGACCGCCCGGTGGGAGAGTTCGTCGAGCCTGTGAGGGGAGGCTCGGCGTAGAATGGGGCGGCTGACATAGCGCATCGACCACATACGATCTGAGGAAGCAGGCATCGGAAACCACGTGACGCAGGTTCGCAGCAGCATCGACGTTCCACGCGATGTGGTCCCGGGCCTGTTGGGTGCGGCCGACGAGAATTTGCGCGTGCTGGAGAGCGCCCTGACCGCCGATCTGCACGTCCGCGGCAACTCCGTAACGATCACCGGGGAACCGGCCGACGTCGCGCTCGCCGAGCGGGCTATCTCCGAACTGGTGGCGATCGTGTCCCGCGGCGAGCCGGTGACGCCTGAGGCGGTGCGCAGGAGTGTCGCCATGCTCGTCGGCACCGACAACGAATCGCCGGCAGAGGTACTGACGCTGGACATCTTGTCGCGCCGGGGTCGGACCATCAGGCCCAAGACGCTCAACCAGAAGCGCTACGTCGACGCGATCGATGTCAACACCATCGTCTTCGGGGTGGGGCCGGCCGGCACCGGCAAGACGTATCTGGCGATGGCCAAGGCGGTCAGCGCGCTGCAGTCCAAGCAGGTGACGCGCATCATCCTGACGCGTCCGGCGGTGGAAGCCGGTGAGCGACTTGGCTTTCTGCCCGGGACGCTGAGCGAGAAGATCGACCCCTACCTGCGGCCACTGTACGACGCGCTCTACGACATGATGGACCCCGAGCTGATTCCGAAGCTGATGTCCGCCGGCGTGATCGAGGTGGCGCCGTTGGCGTACATGCGGGGTCGCACGTTGAACGACTCCTTCATTGTTCTCGACGAAGCACAGAACACCACCCCTGAGCAGATGAAAATGTTCCTCACGCGGCTCGGCTTCGGCTCGAAGATCGTGGTCACCGGGGATATCACCCAGGTGGACCTGCCCGGTGGCGCTAGGTCGGGCCTGCGGTCGGCGATGGAGATCCTCGACGGCGTGGGCGACATTCACCTCGCCGAGCTCACCAGTGTGGACGTGGTGCGCCACCGGCTGGTTACCGAAATCGTTGATGCGTACGCGAAGTTCGACGACCCGGGTCTGGCGATAAATCGGGCGGCGCGGCGCGCGTCGGGCTCCCGCGATCGCAGATGATGGGGACGTGACTGTCTAATGAGCGTTGACGTCTCATGAGCGTTGAAGTCTCCAACGAGTCGGGTATCGACGTGTCCGAAGCCGAACTCGTCAGTGTTGCGCGGTTCGTCATCGACAGGATGGATGTCAACCCGGCCGCCGAGCTGTCGATGTTGCTGGTGGACACTGCGGCGATGGCCGATCTGCATGTACGCTGGATGGACCTGCCCGGTCCGACCGACGTGATGAGCTTTCCCATGGATGAGCTCGAGCCGGGTGGCCGCCCCGATGCCCCCGAACCCGGGCCGTCGATGCTCGGCGACATCGTGCTGTGCCCCGAGTTCGCCGCCCGGCAGGCGGCCGCGGCCGGGCACAGCCTCTCCCGCGAGTTGGCGCTGCTGACCATCCACGGCGTGCTGCACCTGCTCGGCTACGACCACGGTGAACCGGCCGAGAAGCGGGAGATGTTCGCCCTGCAGGACCGGCTGCTGCAGGAGTGGGTCGGCCTGCAGGTCGGGGTGTACCAACAGCAGCGGCAGCAGGAGCGCGACCGCCGGCTGCTCGACAAGTCGCGGTATTTCGACAGTTGACCGGTCTCTCTGAGCTGTTGGGCGCGGTCGCGCTGGTCGCCCTGGGCGGGGTTTTCGCGGCGATGGACGCGGCGATCAGCACGGTGTCGCCCGCCAGGGTCCAGGAACTGGTGCGCGATGAGCGGCCCGGGGCGGTGTCGTTGGCGACGGTGATGGCCGATCGCCCGCGCTACATCAACCTGGTGGTGCTGCTGCGCATCGCATGCGAGGTCACCGCAACCGTGCTGTTGGTGGTGTTCTTCTACGACAACGGGGGTATGAAACCGGCCGTCTTCGGCGCCGCGGCGATCATGGCGGTGACCAACTTCGTAGTGATCGGGGTGGGTCCGCGTACTCTCGGGCGCCAGCACGCCTATTCGATTGCGTCGGTGACGGCCCTTCCGCTGCGGGCGATCTCGTGGTTGTTGATGCCGGTGAGCCGGCTGCTGGTGCTCCTGGGTAACTCGCTGACCCCGGGCCGTGGCTTTCGCAACGGTCCGTTCGCTTCCGAGATCGAGCTGCGCGAAGTGGTCGACCTGGCCCAGCAGCGCGGGGTCGTTGCCGCCGACGAGCGCCGGATGATCCACTCGGTGTTCGAGCTCGGCGACACTCCGGCGCGCGAGGTCATGGTGCCCCGCACTGAGATGATCTGGATCGAAAGCGACAAACTCGCCAGCCAGGCGATGACCTTGGCCGTGCGCAGCGGACACTCCCGTATGCCGGTGATCGGCGATAACGTCGATGACATCGTCGGGGTCGTCTACCTCAAGGATCTTGTTCAGGTGACGTCCGGCGACAGCGGTCGCGCCACCGCAGTCGCGCAGGTGATGCGTCCGGCGGTGTTCGTGCCGGACTCCAAACCTCTGGATGCGCTGCTGCGCGAGATGCAGCGCGACCGCGTGCACATGGCGCTGCTGGTCGACGAGTACGGTGCGATAGCCGGCCTGGTCAGATCG